>JALSIN010000073.1 GCA_026989935.1 Polyangiaceae bacterium
GGTTGCCGTCGTCGTCGATGCGGTCGTTGGCGAGGCCCACGTACGTCGGGCGGTAGGCGTTCGGCTGGGCGTCGTCCCGGCCGGGGGTCTTGTCCGTGAAGATGAAGGGGACCCAGTCGTCCGACAGATCCACGACGGTCAGCCCGTCGGCCTCCGCGCGGGCGATCGAGATCTTCTCGGGTTCTGCGCCCGGCGAAAGACGCAGGGCCCAGCCGAGGGGGTGCTCGCGCTGACTGTCCTTCGTGATGGGGCCGGCGTCCGCTTCCGGGGGCCGGGCCGGCCCCGCCTCGTCCGCGGGGCCGGGGGCGCGGTCGGTGGTCGGCGGGGCCGGGGGCGCGGGGCGCTCGTCCGCGGGAGGGTTCGACCGGCACGCCCAAAGGCCCGAAAGCGCCCCCAAAAGGAGGGCCCGCCACGCAGCGGAACGCCGGCCCGCGGCCGGTCGGGGGGGGCGTCGTGGAAAACGGCGATCCATGGCACATCGGATGAGAGCGGGGCGGCGCCAGGCTCCAAAGAAAGCCTAGCGCGCCCATGGGTGGGTTCCAAAGAACGGAACCTCCCGGTTCTTTACAATGCGCGAGGACCGTGCAAACTTCCGTCCGTCCCCATGGCTTCGAAGTCCCTGCTTACGCTCCTGGCGATCCCAGCCCTCGGCGCCGCGCTCGGCGCCACAGCCGCCGTATCCTGCACGGTCCAGTACGGCGATCTCGCGTTTCGTTGCAATCCCGCGCAGGAACAAAACTGCCCGAAGGGGTACTATTGCTGCTCGGACGACCCCTCGCCGCAGTTTCATGGCACGGCCAACGGCAACAGCGTAAGCGGCATGTGCGTCAAGGAGGGCGCCGTCGGCCCCGGGGCCGGGCTGCCCGAACTGCCCAAATGCCCGGTCCCCTGCGACCCGAGCGCCTCGGACGACGAGATCGCGGCGGTCTGCGGCGGCGCGCAATGCTGCCAGACGGCCGAGGTGACGGAGCGGGATTGTGTGCTCGACCCGGACACGAACATGTGGCGTCCGGTGACGGGGGCCGACGTGCAGAAGGGGCTCTCGAACTGGGCGCCCGGCACGCACGATACGCACCAGGACCCGAGCGGCATCGTCTGCGCCGCGTTGTCGGGGGGACAGGGCACCTCGGCGTTCTGGGACTGCCTCGAGGCCATCGGTTCGGCCAACGCGCGCGGCTTTTGCATGGGGATGTGTCCGCCGGAGAACCCCTCCGTCAACCCCAACTACCGCAGCCCCTGTGATTGTCTGAACAACCCCTCGGACCCGTTCTGCCTGTAGAGCGCGCTCTGCGCAGGTTGGTCTGGGGGCTTTGCGGTCCGTTCTGCCGGCGTGCGGGCTCCAGGCGTGCGGCCGGGGCGAGGGGCGATGGGGGATCCGGGGACCTTCCTCGGCGGGTCGGTGCGTTCACCGGAGGCGTGGGCCACGCGGTGAGATTGCGCATGTTGCGCCGCTTGCATCCTGCGGCCCGCGCCTTCAGCGTACGGCTCCCCGGGGGCGTCGCGGCCCAAGCCGTCGTCCGCTGCGCGCGCCGCCGGGATTCGACCGCCGCACGATCATGGGCTCTGCAGACAAACCATCCGTCGTCCCACCCACCGCCGCCACTGCGGGGGGCGCTTCGGTGCGCTCGTCCGCTCGGTGCGAGGATGCGCGGGCGCGCCGCCCGGGGCCCGGCGCCGAGGGGGCCCGCCGGGGGGCGGTGACCCGGAAAACCGCGTCGAAGAAACGGGCCGCCAAGAAGAAGGCCGCCAAGAAGAAGGCCGCCAAGAAGAAGGCGACGGCGAGGACCACGAAGAAGACGAGCACGAAGAAGACGGGGGCCGCGAAGAAGCGGGCGGCAGCCAAGAAGAAGGCCTCGAAGAAGGCCGCGAAGAAGACGACGAGCCGGTCCGCGTCGGGCGCCGCGCCGCCGGACTCGGGGACGGCCAGACGCCCGTTTCGTCCGGCCGCCGGCGGCAAGCAGCTCGTCATCGTCGAGAGTCCTGCCAAGGCCAAGACGATCGGCAAGTACCTGGGTGCCGACTTCGAGGTGGCCGCCTCCGTCGGGCACGTGCGGGACCTGCCGTCGAAGGCGCCGAAGGGGTCGAAGCAGCCCGTGCCGGGGGTCGATCTCGAGGATCGCTTCCGGCCCACCTACGTCATCCTCCCCGGCAAGCAGAAGACCGTCGCCGAGCTGCGCAAGAAGGCGCGAAGCGCCCGGGACATCTGGTTCGCCACCGACCTCGACCGCGAGGGCGAGGCCATCGCCTGGCACCTGGCGCAGATCCTGGGGGTCGAGCCCTCGCAGGCCAAGCGGGTGGTCTTCAACGCGATCACGAAGGAGCAGGTCCAGAAGGCTTTCTCGGAGCCGCGATCCATCGACGAGAACAAGGTCAACGCCCAGCAGGCCCGGCGGATCCTGGACCGGATCGTGGGGTACCAGGGCTCGCCGTTCTTGTGGAAGAAGGTGGCGCGGGGCCTTTCGGCGGGGCGCGTCCAGTCCGTGGCCGTGAGGATGATCGTCGAGCGGGAGCGGGCCATTGCGGCCTTCGTGCCCGACGAGAGCTGGCGGTTCGGCGTGGGACTTTCGCCGGATCTCGACGGGGTCGAGCGCTTGCGCGCGAGCTACGAAACGTTTTCGTCGAAACGGGATGAAAAGGGAAAACCGCCGTCGGCCAAGGCGCGGACCGCCTGGGCCTTCGAGCACGGTGGGTTCTTTGCGGTGCTGTGGTCGCTCGGCGGCGAGAAGTTCGAACTCGGCTGCTCGGCGGACGACCCGCGAGACCTCTCCAGCGAGGTTCGGGCGGCGGCGCGGGCCTTGGGGCTTGCGGAGACGAAGATCCAGACGGTCGAGGACCCGGCGGGGAAGGGACCGGCCCGCTACCGGCGCACCGTCACGGGCCGGATCGCGCCCGGCGTGCGCTATCGGGTGTCGGCCGTCGAGCGCAAGCGCACGAAGAGCCGGCCGTTGCCGCCGTTTATCACCTCGACCCTGCAGATCGCGGCATCGAACCAGCTGGGCATGTCGGCCAGCCGGACCATGCGGATCGCCCAGGGGCTCTACGAAGGGGTGGAGGTGCCCGGGGCGGGGCGCGTGGGGCTCATCACGTACATGCGGACCGACTCCACCCACCTTTCGGGCGAGGCGCTGGCCATGGCCCGCAAGCACGTGGCGTCGGCCTACGGGGACCGGTATCTCCCCACGAAGCCGAACCGGTACGCCTCGTCGAACAAGGACGCGCAGGAGGCCCACGAGGCCATCCGCCCGACGGACGTTGCGCGCACGCCGGATGCGCTGCGCGGCGTCCTGACGCCGGAGCAGTACAAGCTTTACGACCTCATCTGGCGCCGCTTCGTGGCCTCTCAGATGGTCCCGGCGCAGTGGGACCAGACGGCGGTCCTGATGGAGCGGGTCGATGAAGACACGGGCGCCGTGCTGCGGGCGACGGGGCGCACGCTGGCGTTCGACGGGTTCTACCGGGTGCTGGGCGTGCCCGGCGGCGGGGACGAGCAGACGCTGCCGCCGCTGGCCGAGGGGGACGAGGTGGCGCCGTTTGCGATCGAGCCCGAGCAGCGCTTCTCGAGTCCGCCGCCGCGCTACACGGAGGCGTCGCTGGTCAAGGCCCTGGAGAAGGAGGGGATCGGCCGGCCTTCCACGTATGCGCAGATCATCAGCGTGATCCAGGATCGCGGCTACGTGGAGCAGATCGACCGGCGGTTCCATGCGACGGACCTGGGCGAGGTGGTGACGGACAAGCTGGTGGAAGCGTTTCCCGAGCTGATGGACATCGGCTACACGCGGCAGATGGAGGCGAAGCTCGACGCCATCGAGGAGGAGCACGCCGACTGGGTCGAGATGCTCGAGGCGTTCTACGCCGACTTCGCGCGGGACCTCGAACGCGCCCTCGAGAGCACGTCGCACGCCCGCGCCGAGATCCAGCCGGCGCCCTACGCCTGCCCCAAGTGCGGCGCGCGTACGAACTATCGGTTTGGACGCAACGGACGGTTCTTGTCGTGTAGCCGGTACCCGGACTGCGACTACGCAGCGCCGGTCGATCGCGAGGGGCGGGCGCAGTTGCCGGAGCGCCTCGACATTGCGTGCCCGGAGGACGGATCCCCCATGGTGCTGCGCAAGGGGCGGTTCGGGCCGTTCGTGGCCTCGGTGAACTACCCCGAGACGAGCTTCGTGCTGAACCTCGATCGCAAGGGGGGGATCAAGCTGCCGTCGCCGCCGCCGCTGGTGACGGACCTCGAATGTCCCAAGTGCGGCGCGCCGATGCACCTTCGCCGCGGCAAGCGGGGGCCGTGGCTCGGGTGCTCCACGTTCCCCAAGTGCCGCGGCCGGATCGCGTGGAAGAGCCTGCCCGACGAGCAGAAGCGGGCCCTCGAGGCGGCGCTCGCCGAGCACGAGAAGAAGCATCCCCCGGTCACGATCCGGCGGCTCGACGGCACGCCGATCCCGGAGGGGACGAAGGTCGCGGACCTCAAGCTGCCGGGGGGTGCCGAGGCGCTGGAGATCCATCCCGAGGCGGCGGCGGAGGCATCGGAGGGCGGCGCAGCCGGCGCCTGACGGGTCTGGCGGGGTTGCGGCTGTGTCGGGGCCGCGGTCGTGCTATGCTGAATAAGCATGCGCGAGCTCAAGGAGCTGTTCGACAACAACCGCTGGTGGGCCGAGCGAGTGAAGCGGGAGAACCCGGGCTTCTTCGACGACCTGGCGAAGCAGCAGGCGCCGCCTTACCTGTGGATCGGGTGCGCCGACAGCCGCATGCCGGCCAACCAGATCCTGGGGCTTGAGCCCGGCCAGGTGTTCGTGCACCGCAACGTGGCGAACGTGGTGTCCCACACCGATTTCAACGTGCTGTCCGTGTTGCAGTACGCGGTGGAGGTGTTGCAGGTGCGGCACGTCATCGTGTGCGGCCACTACGGGTGCGGGGGGGTTGCCGCGGCGCTGAAAAACGAACCCCTCGGTCTCATCGACAACTGGCTGCGTCACATCAAGGACGTGTACCAACACAGTCCGATCGCCGGCCGGCGCACGGGCGGCCGGGAGGACGTGGACCGCTTGTGCGAGCTCAACGTCGCCGCCCAGGTGCGAAACGTCTGCCACACGACGATCGTGCAGGACGCGTGGCGGCGCGGGCAGGCGCTTTCCATTCATGGGTGGATCTATGCGTTGGAGGATGGCCTGCTGCGGGATCTGGACCTGTGCATCTCGAACCCGGATCAGCTCGCCGAGATCTACCGCATGGAGCCGCCGCGGGTCCGTGGCGGATAGGATGCGTCCGCGATCCGGCGACGCGGGGGGCGGCGGGGCGCCGGCCAGGGTGAGTGCGGGGG
>JALSIN010000074.1 GCA_026989935.1 Polyangiaceae bacterium
TGACCGCCAGCGCGTACTCCTGCTCCCGGGTCAGCAGGGGGTAGCGCCGGGCCTCGGCCATGTACGCCGACACGGGGTCCCGCAGCGCGAGCGCAGCGGTGCCCTCCGGCGCCGCCGCGGGCCGCTTGGCCAGGACCTCGCGGGCCAGCGCGTCGAGTTCCGCATCCGACACCGGGGGCATCTCGGCGAGCGGGTCCGCACCGGCCCCCTCGGCCGGGCGGGGGACTTGGGATCCAGCGCCCGACGCGGCCCGCGCGGCCCCATCCGGCGCCACGGGCGCCGCTGTTGCCACCGCCGGCCCATCCTCCTCGGGGCCAGCGCCCGCGGAAGACGATGCATCGGCCGGGGGCGACGCCTCGGTCGCCGCCGCTCCCTTCGCACCGCGGGATCGTTTCGCCTTCGCCATGGACCCCGCGCACCCTACTCCTCCGGGGCGCATCGCCGCAACGTGCGCCGCCTACGCCCGGCGCGGTCCGGCCCGATGGGGCGCCTGCCACCCGTGTGGTGCCAGGCGAACCGGAGCCGGTCTGCTACCCTTGGTCTCCGTGCAGAACGAACGTGCTCGCGCGGGGCACCGCGCCGTCCCCTCCATGGTCTTTGCCGGGACGATGGCGACGGCACTCGGCCTGTTTGCGCTCGACGCGGCCCTCGCCCGCGCCGGCGCGGACGGAGCCGTGACGACCCGTGCGGCGGCAACAGCGCATGCACCGAGCCTTCGTGTCCTCGACTGGTCGCTGTGGAACGTTGCACGTCACTACCTCGATCCGGACCGGGTGGACCCAAGCGCCATGATCACCGCGTCTTTCGAGGAGATCGAGCGCCAGGTGCCCGAGGTCATCGTGTCGTTCTCCGACGGGAAGGATGCCGCCACGGTGCGCGTGTCCACCCACGAGCGCACGATCCCGATCCCCGACGACGCTGCCTTGTGGGACGTTGGGATCCTGGTCGCCGACGTCCTGGCCTTCGTGCGGCAGCACGCCGACCTCGACGACGAGCGCCGGCGCGAGGTGGAGTACGCGGTCGTCAACGCCGCCCTGGCCACCCTCGATCCCCACTCCATGCTGCTGCCGCCGCGCGTGTTCGAGGACATGAAGACGAGCACCCAGGGCAGCTTCGGCGGCCTGGGGATCGAGATCGGGATGCGCGAGGGGTTCATCACCGTCATCCGCGTGATCGACGGGAACCCGGCCAGCCGGGTGGACATGCGGCCGGGGGATCGCATCGTCCAGATCGACGGCGACTCCACCGTCACCATGACTCTCGACGAAGCGGTCAAACTGCTGCGCGGACCACCGGGCACGACGGTGAGCGTCTACGTGATGCGCGAGGGCCTCGCCAAGCCCAAGCGCCTCGACATCACCCGCGCCATCATCAAGCTCGACAGCGTCGTGGGCACCGTCGTGGACGTGCCGGCCAGCGACGGCCAAACGCACAAGGTGGGCGTGATCCAGATCTCCCGCAACTTCGCCCAGACCACGCCACGCGAATTGCACGACACGCTGGAGTCGTTTCGCAAGGAGCGGGTCGAGGCGCTGCTGCTCGACCTGCGGGACAACCCGGGCGGCCTGTTGACCTCGGCGGTGGCGGTCGCCGACGCCTTCTTGTCCAGCGGCATGATCGTCGCCACCGTGGGCCGGGACCCGAACGCCCGCGACGAATCCTACGCTGACACGCGCTACGATTACGATCCCGTCCCGCTCGTCGTGCTCGTCAACCAGTTCTCCGCCAGCGCGTCGGAGATCGTGGCCGGGAGCCTGGAGAACCTCGGCCGCGCCGTCGTGCTCGGCCGGCAGACCTTCGGCAAGGGGTCCGTGCAAGCCCTGTACGAGCGCCGCTACGGCGAGGACGAACTCGCCCTCAAGCTCACGATCGCGCAGTACCTCATCGCGGGAGACGTTTCGATCCAGGGTGTGGGCGTGGTCCCCACCATCGAGACGATCCCGGCCTACGTGGGAAAAAAATACATCGAGTACTTCGGGCGGCGGCGTTTTTCCCGGCTGCGCGAGGGCGCCTTGGATCATGCGCTGGCTGGGATGGCGCCGCCGCCCGGCCGGGCGCCGGCGATGGGGCCGCTTTACTTCCTTGGACAGGGGTCGGTCGGGCGCAAGTCCGAAAAACCGAGCAAGGACGAGCCCGCCGACGCGGCGCGCGCCCGCCTGCTGCTCGACGACCCGGAGGTTCGGATCGGCGCGCGCATCGCCCTGGCACTACCAGCCCCCGCGCAGGCCCCGGTCGAACCGTCGAGCCTCGCGCCGACCGTGCAGGCACTCGCGGCCGAGGAGGAGCAACGCATCACCCAGAGCCTCGCGAGCCTCGGGATCGACTGGCAACCGCCGCCGGCGGACGTGTCCCCGGCCACTTTGCGCGTGGTCTTCGCCGGCGCGGCGACGGACCAGGCGCCGACCTCCACCTTCACCGTGGCCGCCGGTGAGACGACCACCCTCAAGGCTCGCGTCACGAACCTCGGTGACCAGCCTGCCTACCGCGTGCGAGCGATCACCGACAGCGAGGACCCCTACCTCGACGAGCGTGAGTTTTTGTTCGGCCGCATCGACCCCGGCGAGACGGTCGAACGTACCCTGGAGGTGGCGGTGGGCGAACACGAGCGATCCCATATCGATCGCGTGTTGGTGTCCCTGTCCGCGGCCGGCGATGTCCGGACCTCGCCGGACAGCACGACGCACTTCGACCTGGTGGCCCAGGGCCGCAAACGTCCCCGCTTCGCCGTGGGCCTGCAGGTCCTCGACGACCCATCGCTCGGCGGATCGATCCAGGGCAACGGGGACGGGCGCCTGCAGGTGGGAGAGCGGGTGGCCGTGCGCGTGGACGTGCGCAACGACGGCCCGGGCGATGCTCTCGACACCTGGGTCACCCTGCGCAACCGTTCGGGCAGCGCGGTCTTCCTGCACACCGGACGTGCGCGGCTCGAAGACATCGGGGTCGGCGCGACGAAGACCGGAACGCTGGACCTCGAACTGCGCGAGGTCCCCGAGCACGGCGAGGCCCCCATGCGGATCCTGGTGTCCGACAACAAGGTGGCGGAAGTGCTCGCCGAGCGGATCGTGTTGCCCGTGGCGAGCGACGCGCCGGCTGCGCAAGCGCCGCCCACGCGAAAGGTCACGGCGCCCGCGGGTACGGTGATCTACGGGTCGGCCGACCTGCGCCGGCCGATTGCCCGCACCCGCGCGGCCACCCGCCTTTCCGCGACGGGGGTCTTCGGTCCAGCCCTGCGCGTGCGGATCGGCGATCGAATCGGCTTCGTACGGACCGAGCAGGTCGATCCGCGCGCCGCCGGCAAGAAGGCCCGCCTCGAGCCCATCTTGTCGATCACGCCGCCGCGGATCGAGGTGGACCCGCCGCCTCTGTCCACCGGGGACCCGACGATCGTCCTTCGCGGCCGCGCCCGCGACGAGACGGCCGTGCGCGATCTCTACGTGACGGTCTACAACCCTGCGAAGGACCGTTTCCGCGGCGGGGACAAGGTGTACTACGTGGCCGCCGACGACCCCACCAAGGGCGAGCTTTCGTTCGAGGCACGAGTGCCTTTGGCGCCCGGACTCAACCGCATCGAACTCTTCGCCCGCGAGGACCGCGACCTGCAAGGGCAAGCCGTGTTCTGGGTCTTCCGCACCTCGGGCTGGGAAGAGGCCCACGCCCGGCGCCGCGCAGCGGGACGGTAGGCACCTGCGCCCGCCGGCGTTGTCGTACAGGTCGCCGGCGTGCGCCCGCGCGTCGGCCCAGGCCGCACCGCCGTCCGGTGGCCCGCAGCACCGAGCCCCGTCAGCTCGCTTCTTTTTCCTTGCGGAAGACCTTGACCGGGGCCTTGCCCGCCGTGATGCAGTCCTCGTCGATCACGACCTCCTCGACGTTTTCGAGGCTCGGGATCTCGTACATCACGTCGAGCATGGACTGTTCGAGGATGGAACGCAGGCCTCGGGCCCCGGATCGCTGCTCGCGGGCCTTGCGCGCGATGGCCTGCAGCGCCTCGTCGGTAAAGCTCAAGGTCACCCCGTCCATTTCGAGCAGCCGCTTGTACTGTTTGACCAGGGCATTCTTCGGCTCGGTGAGGATCGAGACGAGGGCGGCCTCGTCGAGCTCACGAAGCGGCGCGACCACCGGCAGGCGCCCGATGAACTCAGGGATGAGCCCGAACTTCATGAGGTCCTCGGTCTGGATCTGCTGGAGCAACTCCCACTGGCGGTGCTCCTTCCTGCGCTCGATGTTGGCGCCAAAGCCCATCGTCCGCGCCGAGACCCGGTGCTCGATGATGTCTTCGATCCCGGCGAACGCACCGCCGCAGATGAACAGGATGTTCGTGGTGTCCACCTGCAGGAAATCCTGCTGCGGGTGCTTGCGCCCACCCTTGGGCGGCACGGAGGCAATGGTTCCCTCCAGGATCTTGAGCAGCGCCTGCTGCACCCCCTCGCCGGACACGTCTCGCGTGATCGACGGGTTGTCACCCTTGCGGGCGATCTTGTCGATCTCGTCGATGTAGATGATCCCCCGCTGGGCCCGCTCGACGTCGTGGTCGGCGTTTTGCAGCAGGCTCACGATGATGTTCTCCACGTCCTCGCCCACGTACCCGGCTTCGGTCAGGCTCGTGGCGTCGGCGATGGCAAACGGCACATCGAGGATCCGTGCGAGCGTCTGCGCCATGAGGGTCTTGCCCGACCCGGTGGGACCAATGAGCAGGATGTTGCTCTTTTGCAGTTCCGGCTCGTCGGCTTTGCGCGGCGCATTGATCCGCTTGTAGTGGTTGTAGACGGCGACCGAGATGATCTTCTTGGCGAGATCCTGCCCGACCACGTAGTCGTCGAGGACGGCACGGATCTCCTGGGGCTTGGGTACGCGCGCGTGGCCCCGATGCCCCTCGTCCTTTTGCACCTCTTCTTCGAGGATGTCGTTGCAAAGCGAGATGCACTCGTCGCAGATGTACACGGAAGGGCCTGCGATGAGCTTTTTGACCTCTTTTTGGCTCTTGCCGCAAAATGAGCAGCTCAAGCTGCCGGACTGGTTGTCGCGTTTCGACGTCATCGCATCCCCTCCGGTGGCACGCGGTTCACGACGCCTCCCCCGCCTTCGCCGCCGACCCATCCTCGCGCCGCAGGACCGTATCGACGATCCCGTAGTGCTTGGCCGTGTCCGCGTCCATGAACTTGTCGCGGTCGGTGTCGCGCAAGATCTCGTCGATGTCCCGGTTGCAATGATGGGCCAGGATCTCGTTGAGCCGTTGCCGCAGGCGCAACACCTCCTTGGCCTGAATCTCGATGTCCGCGGCCTGCCCCTGCGCGCCGCCGTGGGGCTGGTGGATCATGATGCGGGCGTTGGGCAACGCAAATCGCTTGCCCCGCGCGCCGGCGGCAAGCAACACGGCCCCCATCGAGGCCGCTTGCCCGATGCAGTAGGTGGCGACCTGCGGTCGCACGTATTGCATCGTGTCGTAGATCGCAAGCCCCGCCGTCACGACCCCACCCGGTGAGTTGATGTACATGCGGATGTCCTTGTCCGGGTCCTCGGACTCCAGGTAGAGGAGCTGCGCGATCACCACGTTGGCCACCGCGTCGTTGATCGGCGTGCCCAGGATGACAATCCGATCCTTGAGGAGGCGGCTGAAGATGTCCCACGAGCGCTCGCCGCGGTGGGTCTGCTCGATGACGAAGGGGATGTTGGCCATCTCGGGCAACGGGGCGGGGGGGTCGCTGGAAAGAGGCTTGGGCACGCCGCAGTAATGGTGACGGCCGCGCAGGGCCGATGCAAGCGTCATCGCCGCCCGGCGGAGGCGACTGAAGGTTCTCGGGCGGACGCACGCGGGGCGCGCAGGTCGGAGGCGGCTCGATCCAGGCCACACCGTCCCGGGCCCCCTCGACCGCCCGAGTGGCCCGCACAGGTCCGATCCGCCGCCCGTGCGGCGGTCAACCCGCCGTCGGCTCGGAAGTGGCGGCCTCGCCCGCGGGTTCGTCCTCGCCGTCCGAGGCGGTGCGGCGCCGGCGGCGGGGACGCGACTTCTCATCGTCGATCTCCCCGGCGGCGGCCGCGGCGGCTTGCTCCACCTGCTCGTCCGGCGTCGGATCCGGGGCCTCGGTGATCTCCGCGTGCTCCATCAGGAAGTCGAGCACCTTCTCCTCCCGCAACTGGGCGCGCAACAGGACGGCCTCGCCGGACCGCTCCATCTGCGCCGCAAGACGCCCCGGCGTCGTGTCCCGCTCCTCGGCGAGTTCCTCGATCGCCTTCTCGTAGTCTTCGTCGGTCACCTCGATCCCCTCGGCCTTCGCGATTGCGTCGAGCAGCAAGAACGCCTTGACGTTGAACGTGGCCTCGGGCGCAAACTTCTGCCACAACTGCTCGTCCGACACGCCGAGTTGTCCAAGGGCCAGGCCCTGGTTCGCCAGTTGACGCTTGAACTGGTCCACCCGCGCGGCCACTTCCTGCCCGACGAGCCGAGGCCCCACCTCGAAGTCGTTGCGCGACAACAACTCCTGCACGAGCCGCATCCGCGCCTCGCGCTCGACTTCCATCTGCTCGACCTCCCGGATGTCGGCCTCCACCTTCTCCCGCAGTTCTGCGAGCGTATCGGCACGGCCCGTGTCCCGCGCGAAGTCGTCGTCGAGGTCGGGAACCTGGCGATGTTGCACACCGCGCAGGCCCAGCGTCAGCTTCACTTCGGCGCCCGCGTAGGCCGGGCGGATCCCCTCCGTGGGCAGCGTCCACGACACGGTCTTCGTCTCTCCCACGTCCTTGCGTGAAAACTCCGCCATCGCCTCGGCGAGCCCCGGCAGGGGCGACGCCTCCGGCGCCTCCCCGATCTCCACGCGCACGTCGGTCCGCTCGATGGGCTCGCTCCCGACCGTTCCCTTGAGGTCCACGGTCCACACGTCGCCCGGCTGCGTGGGTCCGTCCATCTCGTCTTCGGGGATCGGGACCAGCTCCGCGAGTTGCTGGCGCAGCGTCTCCAGCACCTCGTCCACCGCTTCGGGCTCCACCACCACCGGCCGGCGGCGTACGGGCACCCCCTTGTAGTCCTTCGGCTCCACCACCGGTGGCACCTCGAAGCGCGCCGAGTACACCCACGTCTTGCCCGCTTCGCACACCAGCTCGTCCACGGTCGGGTCGCCGATGGCCCGCTTGCCATGCTCCCCGATGGCCTCCGGGAAGGTTTCGTCCACCAGTTCACCGGCGATCTCCTGCTCCACGTCCTTGCGGAACAGGCGCTCGACCATCTTGGCCGGCGCCTTGCCCGGCCGGAAGCCTCGGATGCGGACCTGGCGACGCAACTGCTCGAGCCGGCGGCGGACGCGGGGTTCGACGTCGCCCCAGGGGATCTCCACGCGGATCCGGCATTCGACGGGGCCGAGTTGCTCTAACTTGCTTTCGATGTTGGCGGACATGATGGAGGCTGCGCGTCATAGCAAGCGGGGCGCCAGCCGACAACCGGGCCGGTCCGGGGCGCCCTCCACCCCCGCGCGGCCCTTTGCGCAGCCAGCGCACGCCCCTCGCCCGACGCCCTTCAGGCGATCCGGTCGAGCGCCGCCGCGACGTCGGTCAGGAGGTCGGCGGTGTCCTCGATGCCGACTGCGAGGCGGACGAGCCCCTCGGCGATCCCGATCCGCGCCCGTCCTTCGGGGCCGAGGTCGAAGAAGCTCATCAGCGCGGGCTGTTCGACGAGGCTTTCGACCCCGCCCAGGCTGGGCGCAAGCTTCGGGATCGCAAGCGCGTCCACGAAGCGCCGCCCCCCGTCGAGGCCACCGGCCACCACGAAGCTTACGACCCCGCCGCCGCCTTCGAGCAGCGCCCGTGCCACCTGCACGTCCGGGTGCGAGGCGAGCACGGGATAGTACACGCGCTCGACGGCCCGGTGGCCTTCGAGCAGCTCGGCCACGGCCAGGGCCGTGGCGTTTTGCCGTCGCACCCGCAGTTCGAGCGTCTTGATCCCGCGCAGCGTGAGGAAGGCCGCGTGGGGATCGAGGATCCCCCCGAGCGTGCCACGCAGATCCCGGATCGCTTCGACGGGACCGCGCCTTCCGCACACGAACCCGCCGAGTACGTCGTTGTGGCCGCCGAGGTACTTGGTGGATGAGTGCACCACGAGGTCCACGCCGTGTTCGAGGGCCCGAAGGTTCACCGGCGTGGCGAAGGTCGCGTCCAGGACGACCTTCGTGCCGTGCTCGTGGGCCGCGGAAACGATGCGGTCGAGATCGGGGACGCGCAGATAGGGGTTCGTCGGCAGCTCCGTGAAGACGAGCCGGGTGTTCGGGCGCAACGCCGCCGCCACGGCCTCGGCGGTCGGCTCGACCAGTGCGGTCTCGACACCGTAGCGCGACAGCGTGTCGAGGGCGAAGACCCGAGTCTTGCGGTAGACGTCGTCCGTCAAGACGGCGTGCTGCCCGGGCCGCAAGAACCCGAGGAGGGTCGTCGTCACCGCGGCCATGCCGGAGGCGAAGGCGCAGGCGGCCTCGGCCCCTTCGAGCGCCGCCACCTTGGCCTCGACCGCCGCCACGGTGGGATTGCCGTAGCGCCCGTACTCCGGGGTCCGGTCCGTCTCCCCACGCATGAACGCCACGAGTTCCGCGGTGTCCGCAAACGGGTAGGTGCTCGCGAAGACCACGGGCTCGGTCACGGATCGGGACGGCCGCACGGGGGGCTCGCCGCCGTGCACGGCCAGCGTCCCGATTCCTCGCCCTGCTTTCGCCACGGCTACGCCTCCGCGAGGGCGGCCAGGCGTTCGTCCCGGTCCCGAAAGCCGACGCTGACCGTTTCGAGGGTCGCACGCGCTTGCTCGACACGGCCCAGTTTCTCCAAGACGACCGCCAGTTCGTATCGCGCCTCGTCGCGCTCGGCGTCATCGCGCGCGGCCTCGGCGGCCGCCGCAAAGACCTCGGGCGCCACCTCCAGGTCTCCTCGATCGACGAGCACGAGCCCCTTCATCACCAGGGCCCGGGCACGAAACGCCGCGTCGGCCGCGGCCCGGTCGAACTGCTCCAATGCCTGCTCCGCAAGGCCCATGTCCCGGTACGCGGTCCCCAGGTCGAAACAAGTCTGAGCGTCTGCCTCGTCCACCTGTGCCCCCGCCACGGCGGTACGCGCCTTCGAGGTCCCCTCCCTGGCGGGTGCCTCCGCGAAGATCTCCGCCAGGTAGGCGTCTTCGTCCGAAAGCTCGATCGGCTCGGCCGCCTCCGCCGAAGCTGGCTCGGGCGGCACGAGTTCCTCGCGCAGCGCGCGGACCTGCGGATGGTTCGGATGGCGCCGCTCGAGGTCGGCGAGCGCGGCGGCCGCGTCCTCGTCGAGGCCCTGGGCGGCGTAGAAACGGACCTCCGCCAACTCCTCCTCCAGATCGGTCGCAGTCGCCTGGGCCGCCTCCTGCGCGACCGCCTCCCCCGCGGACGGAGGCTCGAGGGCGGCCGCCTCCTGCGCGACCGCCTCCCCCGCGGACGGAGGCTCGAGGGCGGCCGCCTCCTGCGCGACCGCCTCCCCTTCGACCGGCTCGGGATCGGACAACCCGAACCGATCTTCGACCACCACCGGCTCGGTCGGGGCCTCCTCGTCGGGTTCCTCCGGCTCGGCCACCTCGATGGCGATCTCCGCAAAGCTCGCCGAGTCCACCTCCGCGCCCGGCGCCTCCATCGGCTCTTCCGGCGTGCCGGCGCCAGCGTCCGCCTCCACTTCCACCGGTTCGATCCCCAGCTCGATGGAGGTTTCGCTCTCGTCGAACGCCAGCTCGACGGAGGCCCCGTCGCCCTCGATCTCCAGCTCGGCGAACGACACCTCGTCTTCCTCCTCGAACACCTCCGCCTCGGGGATCCGCGGCTGACCGGTGGCGCCCGACAGTCGGGCGGCGAGCGTCTTCGCCTCGGGCTGGTCCGGCACGAGCTCGAGGGCCGCCTTCGTGTGCTCGAGCGCCAGCGCACTGTCCCGCCCCGCCACGGCCCGAGCGGCCCGCACGTACGCGGTCGCGGCATCGGCCGTCTTGTCCAGTTCCCGCAGCGCCCGCGCCCGCAGCGCCCAGCCTTCGGCATGCTCCGGCACGTGCTCGAACACGCCCTCGAGGTGCTCGATGGCGTGCTCGAACAACTTGTATTTGAGGTAGACACGGACCTCGTACAGGCGCTGCTCCAGGTCCGGCTCCGGTGCGGCCGTGGCGTGCGCACCCGTCGATTCTTCGAGGACGGTCCGGGTCATGGGCGGCACGGCCGCATCACCGGTCGCCTGCGACTCGACGGCTTCGACCTCTTCTGCGACCTCCTCGAAGTCCTCGATCTCATCGATCTCCTCGAAGTCCTCGATCTCGTCGATCTCCTCGATCTCCTCGATCTCGTCGGCCTCCTCGACGATGGGGGTCTCGTCCTCCACTTCCAGCCCGGCCGCGCGAGCCAGCTCGGCCAGGCCCTCGTGCTCCGGCGCCAGGCTCCGGCCACGACGCACGATGCGCTCGAGCGCCTCGGCATCCGCTGGATCGTCACTGTCCAGAAGATTCCGGCCCAACTCGTGCAACACACTCAGCGCCTTGTCCCGTTTCCCGAGCGCCACGAAGACCTCGGCGAGGAGTTCGAGGCCGCCCACGTCCTTCGGGTCGAGTTGCAGGAGGTTGTTGAGTTTCATCAGCGCCGCGCGAGGATCTTCCAACGCGAGGTAGGTCCGCGCGCACGAGCGCAGCGCCTCGACGTCCTTGGGCGCGTGGTACAAGAGTCGTTCGAGTACCCGCACCAGGTCGCGGGGCCGATCGGCGGAGGCCAATAGCTGCGCGGCGATCCGAAACGACGCCACTGCGTCCTCCTTGCACCCAGCGCGCGAGTAGGCCTCGGCAAGACGCACGCGGCGGGCCACGCTCGATGCATCGGCGTCCGCCGCAAGGCGCAGCAACCGCAACACGTCGTCGTCTCGCCCTTCCTTGGCCACCAGGGCAGCGGCCGCCTCGAAGGCGGTCGCGCCGTCCACCCCGCGCCCAAGCTTCGAAAGGGCCGTGCCCATCGCCTCGAGGGCGCCGGCCCGCTGCGGGTCGAGGTTCAGGATCTGGCGGCACACCGCCTGCAGCTTGTGCCAGTCCTTGTCGCCCACGTACTGCGTGGCCGCAGCCTCGTAGTGCGTGATCGCTTCGGCCCGCTTGCCCGTGCGCACCAGGCTGTCGGCCAGCAGAAGCCGACTTCGGACGTCGTTCGGATCGTGCTCGACGATGGCGAGGTACTCCTTTGCGGCCTTGTCGTGCTGCTGTTTGGCCGCATAACGCTTGGCCCGCTCGAAGACCCGATCCTTGTTGAACGCCATCGCTTCGCGTGTCCTTGGGTTGCTAGCGGTGTCTGCCCATCGTCAGTGCGACTCGTCCCGCAGGCGGGCGACCGCCTCGTCGTCCCGGTGCCGGTCGAGGAAGTGGGTGTCGTAGGTACCGCGGACGAAGTCTTCGTGCTCGACGATCCACCGGTGAAGGGGGAGGTTCGTGCCGATGCCCTCGACGATGAACTCGGACAGCGCCCGCCGCAGCCGGCGCAGGGCGCGCGGGCGGTCGGGGGCGTGCACGATGAGTTTGGCGAGCATCGAGTCGTAGTACGGGGCCACCGTGTACCCCTGATAGATGTGGGTATCGACGCGCACGCCGAACCCACCGGGCAGGTGGAGGGCGGTGATCGTGCCCGGCTGGGGCGCGAAGGTGATGGGGTCCTCGGCGTTGATCCGGCACTCGATGGCGTGGCCGCGCGGGCTGTGCTCCCGATCGAGCGGCCCGAGCGGATCACCCCCGGCCAGGCGGATCTGCTCCTGGACGAGATCGATGCCCATGATCATCTCGGTGACGCAGTGTTCCACCTGGATCCGGGTGTTCATCTCCATGAAGTAGAATCGATCACCGTCGAGCAGGAACTCCACGGTCCCGACGGAATGATACCCGATGGCCTTGGCGGCCTGCACGGCCGCCTGCCGCATCTGCGCCCGTACCTCGGCGTCGAGAGCCACGGAAGGCGCCTCCTCGATGACCTTCTGGTGGCGGCGTTGGATCGAGCACTCGCGCTCGTGCAGGTCGATGACGTTGCCGTGCCGGTCCGCCACCACCTGGATCTCCACGTGCCGCGGCGAGGTGACGTAGCGTTCGAGGTACACGTCGCCGCATCCGAACGCCGCCTTGGCCTCCTCGCCCGCCCGCTCGAAGGTGGGTCCGAGCGCCTCGGGATCGTGCACGATTTTCATGCCCCGCCCGCCGCCGCCCGCCGACGCCTTGAGGATCACCGGGTAGCCGATGCGCTCGGCCGCGGCCTTCGCCTCCTCGGCCGACGAAAGTACCCCGGTCCCGGGCAGCACGGGTACCCCGGCGGCCTCCATCCGGGTCCGCGCGCGGACCTTGTCACCCATCAACCGGATGTGTTCGGGCGACGGGCCGATGAAGGTCATGCCGCATTTTTCGACGACCTCGGCGAAGTCCGCCCGCTCCGCCAAGAACCCGTAGCCGGGGTGCACGGCCTCGGCACCGGTCAACTCGGCGGCAGCCACCAGGTGCGGAATGTTCAGGTAGCTTTGAGTCGCCGGCCCGGGGCCGATGCAGATGGCCTCGTCGGCGAAGCGTACGTGCAGGGCATGCTCGTCGGCCTGGGAGTAGACCGCCACGGTCTTGAGGCCCATCTCGTGGCACGCACGGATGACACGCAGTGCGATCTCACCGCGGTTGGCGATGAGGACTTTCTGGAAGGGCAGGTTCACAGTCGCTTGACCCGAAAGAGCTTGGCACCAAACTCGACCGGCTGTCCGTCTTCGACCAGACACGCCTCGACGACACAGGGAAACTCCGCCTCGATCTCATTGAACAACTTCATGGCCTCGACGATGCAGAGAGTCTGCCCCTCCTGCACGGTCTGGCCCACCTCCACGAAGGGCGACGCGTCGGGTCGCGGCCGGCGGTAGAACGTCCCGACGAAGGGCGACGTGACGAACTCGCCCGTCTCCTCCTTCGGTTCGGAGGCCGCTGGTGGCGGGGGCGCAGCTGCAGGCGACGGCGCCGGCAACGGAGCGGCCGGGGGCGGCGACGGCGCCGGCATGGCCGGCCCAGCGGGCAACTCGCCCCGGCGAAGCAGCACGCGGGTGTCGGCCGTTTCGATCTCGATTTCGTCGAGTCCGAACTGCTTGAACACCTTGGCGAGTTCACGCACGTAACGGATCTCGGGGAGGGCCTTGTTGGGAGCGTCGGTCATTGGGGATCTTCTCGGCGAGGGATGGGTCGATCAGGAGCAGAGTTCATCGGCGAGATAGCGCAGCGCGAGGACATACCCCTCCGTACCAAGGCCCATGACCACACCGCGGCAGGCGGCCGCCGTGTGCGAGACATGCCGCGCCGGATCACGGGCATAGAGGTTCGACAGGTGGACTTCGATGACGGGAATCGCCACGGCACGCAACGCGTCCGCCAGTGCGAGCGAGGTGTGGGTGTAGGCCCCCGGGTTGATGACGAGCCCGCGGCTTCGGGCTTCCGCTTCGTAGATCCAGTCGAGCAGTTGACCTTCGTGGTTCGACTGGCGACAGACCACCGAGATGCCACAGGCGCCGGCGACGTCGGCCAGACGGGCGTCCAGTTCGGCCAACGTGGTCGTGCCGTAGATGGACGGCTCGCGGGCGCCGAGCCGATGGAGGTTCGGCCCGTGCAGGACGGTGATCGTCGGGCGCGCAGGTTGGGTCTCCTTGGGGGGCATCGAAAGCTCGCACGGCGCGAGACGGCGTGGCAATCAAAGCTGTTGCGCGAGCCCCACCGACTCCACCCGAAGGACGTAACGCCCCTTGCCCAGATAGACCGGGTCGTCCACGAACAAACAGACGAAGTAGTCCTCGGTGAGCACGCGGGTGATGACCACCCCTCGATCGGTCTTGATCGTCACGTCATGGATCGATCCCAGTTCGAGCGCCTGGGCCGCCTTGACCAGTTCGATGAAGCGGAACGAAAACTCCATCGCCACGGCCTCGATGTCCACCGACGGCGACGGGGCCTCGGCCTGGAGCACCGGGATGCCGTCGAAACCCATCAAGATGGCGCCTTGTGCGCCGGGCGTTCGATCGACGATGCGCTGAAGGATTTCCTGCATGGGTGCCCTCGCTTGCGGCGAATGCACCGCCGCGGGCGCGAGCATCGCAAAGCCCGCCCCGACGGGTCAAGGCACCCACGAAAGCCCGGTGCGCAGTCGATTGCGCGGTGACGCCCCCGGGGCCTGGCGGGCGGGGCATGGGCGAGAGGATCACCCCCCCGTGTCCGAGGCGCAGCTTTGCGGGAACACGGCGAAGTCCTGTGCATTGCCGCATACGCCCCCGCTCATCGGGCCCATGGTCGTGCACTCCCCGGGAGCGCACATCGAGCAGTCGAGCAGGCATCCCATGCAAAGGTCCACCGGGAAGTCGAACGGGCGCGACTCGACCTCGTTGCGGTTGCCCCCGTCCACGGCCCGGTACCCCCGAATCACGATGGTGGCGACCAGTCGCACCTTCCCACCGGACGCAAGATCCCCACCCAGGGCGCCGGCGAGCGCCTGACTCGTGGCCGAGGGGACGATCTCGAGCAGCATCCCCGAGCTCTGCCCGGGTTCGAGCGAGATGGACTGCACCGGCGTCTTGAAGTTCACGAGCGCTTCGTCCTGCGCCGCGAGGCCATCGATGGCATCGGCGGCCTGTGGGATCGCCAACTCCACCTCCGCCTCCGAAAGCCGGATCTCGCCGTCGTTGATACCGTTGGGCGACGACTCCGCGTCGATGGACAGCATGTTGTTCTCGACCTCGAGCGGCGCCATGTACGGCGTCCCGAAGGAGATGTCGAGGACACCATGGTTGAGCGTGGCGGTGTTGTTCGGATCGACCGCGCAGGTGCCGACCGTCACGTTTCCCTCGTCCTGGGACTGCCATTGCGGTGCACGACGGATGAGCAAGCCCTCCTGCTGATTCGTGCAGGCAGCGACCTGGGTCGCCAAAGCGGCGATGGCGGCGAAGAGAGCGTGTTTGCGATACGGCATGGGACACCTCGCACGCCGCCCGGACGGCGCACGTGCGTATGGATCCTAGCGCGCCGGCGGCCCCTGCCGCAACAAATCCACGATCTCGTCCGGCGCGAGGGACAGGACCTCGGGCCGGCCGAAGTCTCGCAGGGCGATGTAGGGGATCGTATGGTCCTGTCGTTTCTTGTCGGACGAAAGAACCTCGCGCAGGGCGCGGTCGCCGTGGGCCGCGAGCGCCTCGTCGAGCCCCAAAGGAAGCCCCACGTCCCCGAGGAGGGCGCGCACGCGGCTCTCGAAGCCCGGCGGCGCGATGCCGCGCCGTTCGGAGACCCGCGCCGCGGCGACGATCCCGAGGGCCACGGCCCGGCCGTGCTGCATCCGATGGCCCGAGAGGGTCTCGATGGCGTGGCCGACCGTGTGCCCCAGGTTCAACAGCGCCCGGCCCCCCCGGCCCGGGTTCGATTCGAACAGGTCCGGCTGGATACACGAGAGCTTGAGCTCGACCTGCCGGGCGATCAGCGGCGCGAGGCGGTCGAAGTCCCGCTCCCCGGGGCTGCCGAGCAGCCCGCGCAGGTCGGCCAGGTGCGCCGGGTCGAACAACAGCCCGTGCTTGACCATTTCGGCACGCCCGCAAAGCCACGCCTCGTCCGGCAGCGTGCCGAGGCGGTCCGGGTCCACCAGCACGTGATCCGGCACCCAGAACGCGCCCAGGAGGTTCTTGCCCTCCGGCAGGTCCACGGCGGTCTTGCCGCCGACGGAGGCGTCCACCTGAGCAAGCAGCGTGGTCGGGACCCCGATCCACACGACGCCCCGCATGAACAGGGCGGCGGCGAGCCCGGCCACGTCCCCCACGACGCCGCCACCGACGGCGACCACGAGGTCCCGGCGGGACAGCCCCGCACGCACCATGGCCCGCACGACCGAGACCAGGGTCTTCGGCGTCTTGTTCGGCTCTCCGGCGGGGATCGGGTGGACCGCGGTCGCAAACCCGGCCGCCGAAAGCCGGGCCGCCACCTCGTCCGCATGCAGGGGCGCCACGTTCGTGTCGGTGACCACGAAGGCCCGCCGCGCCGCAGGCCGCACCCGGCGGGCGACCGCCCCGACGGACTGCGACACGCCCCGCCCCACCTCCACGGCGATCCCCCGTGCCCGATTCGGGGTCGAGAACGTAAATCGCGTCATTCGGCGGCAGTCCGGGCCGTCCGCCACGCCTGCACGACGCGCCCGGCGACCTCGTGGGGCGTCCCGCGCCCGTCCACGCGACGGTGGGCGGCTTCGTAGGCGCTGCGGCGCGCGTCGAGCAGCCGCCCGAGCGTCTCGGCGGGGTCGTCCGCGCCGTCGAGCAGGGGCCGGGTGGGGTCGCGGCCGACGCGCCGCGCGATCTCCGCGACCGGGACGTCGAGGTAGACCACCGTGCCCGCCCCCTTCATGGCCTCCATGTTCCGCGGGTCCGTCACGACGCCCCCGCCGGTGGCCACGACCCACGCCTCGTCACGGGTAAACCCCGGGTCGTCGAGCAGGTGCAGCAACACGGCGCGCTCGAGGCGGCGGAACCTCGGCTCTCCGGCGCGCACGATGTCGGCGATGCTGCGGCCGAAGATGAGTTCGAGGCGCTCGTCGAGATCGACGAACCGCGCGCGGGATCGCTCGGCCACGACCCGCCCGACCGTGGTCTTGCCGCTGCCCATCATGCCGACGAGGAAGAGTGCGGGCACCGGCCCTCATGTTGGCCCCACTGCGGCCTGCGCGCAAGGTACCGGCCGGCCCCCCTATCCGCCGATGCTGCTGGCCCGATTGACGATGCGCGGGGTCAGGAAGATGAGGACCTCGGTGCGCGTGTCGGCCTCGGTCTTGTTCTTGAAGAACCAGCCGATGATGGGGATGTCGGCGATCCACGGCACCTTCTTGAAGTTGACGGACTTGTTGCGCGTGTAGATGCCGCCGATGACCGCGGTGTCCCCGTCGTTGACCAGCATCCGGCTGCGCGCCTGTTTCGTCAGGATCGTGGGATCGCCGCGGGCGCCGGTGTTGACGAAGTCGGCCTCGTTCTTCTGCACCTGCACCTCGAGCAGCACGGCACCCTCGTTCGTCACGTGTGGCGTCACCCGCAAGGCCAGCGTCGCGTTGACGTAGCGGGTGTTGACCCCCTGAGCGCTGACCTGCGAGATCGGGATCTGCACGCCCTGCTCGATCTGCGCCTGGGTGTTGTCGAGGGTGACGATCTTCGGCGCGCTGATGATCCGCACCTCGCCCGTGTCCTCGGCGGCCGATAGCCGCAGGTTCGTCTGAAGGTTCCCGCTGATGTTGCCGAAGGTAAAGCCCATGGCGCCACCAGCCCCGGTGCCCACCGGCGCGGGCAGGTCCACGGCGTAGTTGGGGTTTTGCGCCGCCCCCGGCAGGACGAGGCCGCGCGTGTCAGGCGGCCGCCCCGACGCGCCGCCCCCGATCCCCACCGAGTACGGGAACAACAGCCCCGTGGGGTTGCCGGTGCCCGGGCTCGCGATGAAGCCGAGCCCCCACTGGATCCCCAGCTGCCGCAGGAAGCTCGTGCGCGCCTCGACGATCCGCGCCTCGATGAGAACCTGCGGCGTCTGGCTGTCGAGCTGGGCCACGAGCTGCTCGGCCAGGGCGATGTTCTCGGCCACGTCCATGATGATGAGGGTGTTCGTGCGCGAGTCCGGCGTGACGGTGCCGCGGGGGCTCAGCACGGACTGGACCTTGGGGATCATCTCGTCCACGGTGGCGTAGGACACCGGCACCAGCCGCGTTTCGAGCGGCTTGAGCTGCACCCGGGCGTTCGCGGCCTCGATGGCCTTGCGGCGCTCCTCCTCGATGGCTTCGAGGGTCGCCACCCGGATCACGTTGCCCTCGCGCACCATCCCGAGGCCCAGCGAGCGCAGGATGATGTCGAGGGCCTGGTCCCAGGGCACCGCGGTCAGCTTCATCGTGACGGTGCCCTCGACACCCTGGCCGGCGATGATGTTCACGCGACCGATGTCGCTGAACAGCAGGAGCACGTCCTTGATCGGCGCGTCCTGCAGCTCGATGTCGATGCGCTCGCCCCGCCACTTCCGACCGCGCCGGGACGTACGCCGGGCGGAGGACGGCGCCGCGTGGGCCGAGCGGGCGTTCGAGGCGTACGCGCCCACCTTCGGCTCGGGATGATGCACGGGCCGCGGCGCCTTCTTCGGTGCCGCCGCGGCGCGGGCGGTCTTCGGCCGCGGAAACGTCCACGTAAGCCCACCCTTGCCCTCGCGCACCCGCGGGACCACGCCCTGCTCGGCGGAGACGAGCACCTTGACGTCCCGGCCCTCGGCGAAGGCGGTCACCGTGCGGACCGGACCGCCGAACCGGGACGCGTCGAGGCTCTGCTCCAGCTTCTTGGGCAGCTTCGCCCCCTTGATCCGGAGCATGTGCACCGTCGGCGTGAGCATCGTGCTCTCGAACTCGATCGGGCCCTGGGCGCGCACGACGATGCGCTCGTGGGCGCGGTCCTGCTCGAACCGGACGTCTTCGATGCGCGTCGTCCCGGCGGCCTTGCGCTCCCTGGCCCACGCCTCGGCCAGCTTGCTCTGTTCGGCGCGCTCCTTTTCCAGCCGGGCGAGGCGCTCATCGAGGGTCTTTTGCGCCCGGGCGACACGCCGCTCGAGGGTCTCGAGCCGGGCACGCTCCGCCGCCATCTGCTCGCGCACCTGCGCCAGGTCCTTTCGCGCCGTCCCCTCCGCACGCGCCTTGGCGGCCAGCAGTTTGGCGTTCGCGGCGCGCTGGGCATCGAGCATCTTCGCGAGGCGATCGCGGTCCGCCCGCAGCCGGGCGAGGGTCTCGTCGGCCTCGCGGGCCCGAGCCTTGGCCCGAGCCGCGGCCTCCTTGGCCTGGGAGAGCGCGCGCTCGACCGCCGCCCGCTCGGCCCCATCGACCCGTTTCGACCGGGCGCGCCGAACCGCGGCGCGTGCCTCGGCCAGGGCGCGCTCGGCCTGCTTGCGCGCACGCTCCGCCGCCGCCTTCTCCTCGGCGGCACGGCGCATCTCGGCCCCGGCCTTGGCGAGCAGGGCAGCGGCCTGGGCCTTTTGCTCGCGCGCGGACGCCCGGTCCGCCGCCGCCTCGGCCCGCAGCGCCGCCGCCTCGGCCCGCAGCGCCGCGACCTCGCGCCGGGCGCGGTCGAGATCCCGCTGCGCGCGCCGGGCCTTCGCCTCGGCCTCGCGCTCCACCTTGCGGGCGCGGGCGAGCGCCGCCGCCTCGCGCTCGGATCGGCGCACCCGGGCCTTTGCCTCGGCCTGCCGGCGCGCCCGTTCGGCGGCGGTCTGAGCCTTGCGGGCCCGGGCGAGCACCTGCTCGGCCTGCCGCCGCTTGGCCTCGGCCTCCTTGATGGCCCGATGGGCGCGGGCCATCGCCTCGTTCGCCTTGGCCGAGGTGGCGCGCGCGCGGGCCATCGCCGCATCCGCCTCGGCCGAGGTGGCGCGCGCGCGGGCCAGGGTCTGCTCCGCTTCGGCGAGCTTGCGCTCCGCCTCGGCCCGAAGCTTCGCCGCCGCCTCGCGATCCCGCTCGGCCGCCGCCTTGCGCTCGGCCAGCGCACGCTCCGCCGCCCGGCGCGCCTTTTCGGCCTCGGCACGCGCCTGCTCCGCGCGCGCGAGCTGACGTTTGAGGCGCAACCTGCCCACGCGGGCACCGTCGAGCTCCTTTCGGGCCGCGGCCGCCTTGTCCGCCGCCTCCGCCTCCTTGCGGCGCGCGGACGCGAGCGCCCGCTCCGCCTCGGCCACCCGGGCCGCCGCCTGCTCGGCCATCTTCGACGCCCTGGCCTCGAGCGCCTTGGCCCGCCGCTCGGCCGCCTCGATGGCCGCCTTGCGCTCGGCGGCGCTCTTGCGCGCGAAGTACGACTCCGGCGGCGCCGTGCGCGGCGTGATCGTCACCACCAGCGCCCGGCCATCGGGCACGACGATGTAGCTCGACGGGCGCTTGAGCGCCACGGTCATGCGCACGATTCGACCGCCGGGCTCCGTCACCTCCTCGACGGACACGGGCCCCGCGGCCCACGTGTCCAGCGGGAGGCGCGGAACCACCTTGCCGCGGCGCGCCGCCGACAGGTCCACCACCAGCCGGGGCGGCCCCTCCAGGCGATAGACGTTGTACGTGGGCGCCGTGCTCCCCCGCAGCCGCAGCGTCACGGTGCCGTCGTCCCCCTCGATCACCTGCAACCCTTCGAGGCGATTCTTCCCCTTCTTCTTCCCCCGGGCCACGTCCTTCGAGGCGCCGCGCCCCGGGCGTGCCTGGACGGTTCCGGGCACCGAAAGGCCCGTGGCGAGCAGGGCCAGACCCACGGCATGGGACCAACGGATGGTTCGTTTCGGGCTGGACATGGAAGGTCGCTCCGTCACTCGTTCTTGAGGTAGATGGCTCGCCGTTCGCCGCGCGAAAGGCCGAGGTTGCTGGCAAGTTCTTCGTCCACGACCTCGATCTCCACGTAGTCGCGGTTGACGGCCGCCAGGAGCACTTCGGCACGGGAGAAGTACTCGCCCTGCTTGATCGTCTGGCTCTTGCCGTCGCTGGCGACGAACAACGCCCGCGGCACGATCCCCCGCCCCGAGCGCACGATGGCCACGAGCTTGAGGTCCTCGAAGGCGTACTCGCCCATCTTGACGTCGCGCTGCGCCCGCGGCCGGTCCGGCTCCAGCTCCACCACCTGCGACCCGAGGAAGTTCTGGAACGGATCGCGCGTGGCGAGGGAGAAGTCCTCGCGCGTGAGCACCGGCCGGGGGCGCGGCGGCACCTTCTCCGCCTCGGGCGCCGCCTCGGCCTCGCCGTCCTCGGCGCCGTCCTTCGCACCGGCAGGCGCGTCGTCCCCCTTCGCCCCCTCCTTCGCGCCGCCAGCGGGCACCGCCACGCCGCGGGTCTGGACGACCTTTTGTTCCTCGCCGCACGCCCCCGCAAGCCCCAGCAAGACCGCGAACATCAGCCGGGCACGGACCTGCGCGTTCATGGTTTCCCGCCTTTCCGGCGGCGCCGCCGCTTGCTCGCCTTCTTCGCCGCCGCCATGCGCTCCTCATCGGTCAGGAAACGATAGGTGGCGGCACGAAAGGAGACCTCGAGATCGGGTGAGGGTCGTTCTCCTTGGCCTTCCGGTCGGCCGACAGGGAAAGATCTTCGACGCTCACGATCTTCTTGATCTCGCCGGCCCGCCGCATGAACTCCCCGACGGCGTACCAGTTGCCGCGGGCGCGGATCTCCACCGGGAGTTTGGCGTAGTAGTCCATCTTCTCCTCACCGACCGGGGTCCAGCTCTCCACGTTCAGCCCCACCAGGCGCGCCTGCTGCTGGAACGTCTGCATCATGTTGTCCACGGTGGCCGACGAGGTGGGCAGCTCCTCCATGAGCTTGCGGATCTCCGCCTCCATCTGCGCGGCCTTGCGCTGCTCCTCCTCGAAGTTCTCCAGCTTCTTTTGCATCTTCGCCAGGTCGGCCTCGGCCTTGGCGAGCGCCCGCTCGGCGCTTTGTCGCTGGGCCACGGCGTCGGCGTACCACAGGAAGTACCAGACGAGTCCCAGGACGACGGCGCCGAGAAACCAGACCACCGCCCGCTGCCAGGCCGGCATCTTGACGATCGAGTCGATTGGAGAGGCCATGGTCCGTTCAATCCCATCGCACGACCTGTGCGGTCAGCCGCCAGGTCACGTAGCAGTGGTCCTTGCTGCATTCCTTCTTGAAGTCCGGGTGCGAGACCTGCCCGAACCGCGAGCTGGCGCGCAGGCGGCGGACGAACTCCGCGAGGTCGGCCGGGTCGCGCGCGCCGCCTTCGAGCGAGATGGCGCCGCCAGCCTCCTTGAGGCTGTCGATCCACACGCCCGTGGCGTCCCAGTTCGGGGACAGGCGGCTTTGGGGATCCGCCTCCTCGATGCGGCGCTGCTCCTCTTCGTCGATGTCGGGCATCTTGCCCGTGGTCAGGATGTTGGCGAGCTCGTGCAGCACGTAGACGGGCGTGCGGCGCTGCGCCTTGAGCTTGTCGATCGCCACCTGGAGCTGTTCGAGCTTGTCCTTGCGCGCCTGCAGCCCTTCCTCGTCGATCATGTTGCGGATGCGCTCCACCTCGGCGTTCTTCTCGGCGGTCTGCCGGCGCAGGTCGGCGCGCTTGTCGTCTTCGACACTCACCAGATACCAGCCGAGGCCCCCGAGCGCGGCCCAGCCGAGGATCATGGCGAGCACGACCCACTGGCCCTCGCCGGCACCCGCCTGGATCCTCGGCCCCTTGCGGCCCGGTTTCTTGCGGTTCGGCGCTAGGTTGACGCGTATCATTCGGAATCCCCCGGCCTACGAAGCGCAAGCCCGAACGCCACGGCGAGCATGGGCGCGTGGACCCGCAGGTACTCGAGATCGAAGCGCCGAGGATCGGCGGCGACGTGGACGAACGGATCGACGATTTCGACGGGCAACCGCGAGCGGACCTGAATGGCCTTGGCGAGTTGGGGCACGAGCGCCGTCCCCCCCGCGAGGTACACTCGTGAGAGGTTGCCCACCAGGGCGTCGCTCATGAAAAAGTCGAGGGTGCGCTGGTACTCGGCCGCGATCTGCTCGGAGACCTGGGCGAGGACCCGGTGCACCTCCTGGGGCACCACGTCCGGCGCCGCCGCCGCCGCCCCGCCCACCTTGTAGGCCTCGGCGTTCTCCTCGCTGACCGCCAGGCGCTGCGCGATCGCTTCGGTGTAGGTGTTGCCGCCCACACTCACCTCACGATGAAACGCGGGCACCCCCTTGACCACGATGGAGATCGTCGAGTGGGTGGAACCCGACAGGATGATCGCCACCGACTCCTGCTGCGAAAGCCCGGAACTCGCCTCGACGGCGTTCGTGAGCGCGAGCGCCGAAGCATCCACGACGGCCGGGTTCAGGCCGGCCTCGCGGACCACCTGCACGTACTGCGAGGCCACCTCGTTCTTCGCGGCGACCAGGAGAACCTCCATCTGCTCCTGGGGCGTTCGCTCGACCAGCACCGCGTAATCACACGTGACCTCATCCCGGTTGAAGGGGATGTTCTGGCGAATCTCCCACTCGATCTGCTCTTCCAGAGCCGCACCTTCGAGGTGGGGCGTCGTCACCCGCTTGATGATCACCGCGTTTCGCCCCACCGCGACGGCCGCATCCTTGCCCCGCAGATGGATCCGCTTGGCGAGGTTTCGCACCGCGTCCACCACCGGACCGGGCGCGATGACGTTGCCATCCACGATGGCCCCCCGCGGCACGGGTTCGACGCCGTAGTTTTGCAGCACGAGGCCCTTGCGCGTCGATCGAAGCTGCACGAGCTTGATCGCGCCGGTGCCGATGTCGAGGCCGATGCAGTGACGCGCCATGGGGTGGTCAGCTTCCTTGCTCGCAACGAACGAAATGGACCGCGGGCGACGGCGCCCGCCCACCGGCGGCCGCCCCGCCACCGCGCCAGGCCGTACGGGACCTCGAACGAAAGCCGCGGGCTCGACTCAGCCCTGGTCCGGGTCGGGGCCGAAGACTTCCTCGCGCGCCGACGGCGGCAGGCCGAGCGCCTCGAGGATCTTGCGCTTGGTGTCCATGCGGGAGGGACAGCCCGCCTCGACGCGGTCGATGGTCAACGGGCTGAGCCCGGCCCGCCGCGCCAGTTCGGCCTTGCTCATCATCGCGGCCTGCCGGAGCTTGCGCACGTTGTTCGGGAACATGCCGGCCTTGGCCTTGGCCTTGCTCGTCCGCTTGGGCTTCGGCGCGGCGTCGCCGACGGCCTGCGGCTCCACCGCAGATCCGCCCGGCTCCCGCGGCGGTTTGGAATCGGCCGGCATGAAGGGCACCTCGCCCCGCCATTTTCGGCCCGGCCGCCCCGGCCGTCAACGTCGAAGTTAGACTCCGCTTATGATCAATTGAGTGCCAATTATGGGTTTTTGAGCGGTAATTATGCGATACGCATGCGCGACTTGCGCATGCAATTCCCCCTTCGGCGGGACGCTTGGAAAGCAGGGTTCGTTGCGCAGGATGCATGGCACCTCGGGAAGCGGCGGAGAACGCCGCGGCGCCGGAGCCAGTGACTTCGCGGCGCCTCGCAAGTTTCCCACGCGGCCCGGCCGCCCCCGAAAAAAGTGGTGGTTTTCCGTGCTCACCGGCCACCAGGGCGTCTGGCACCGCCCGCCCGTCGAAGGAAGCGCGCGGCTAACGCAAGCCGAACGCCTTCATCTTGTACAGCAGCGCCCTGTGGCTGAGATCCAGAAGGCGCGCGGCGTGCGTGCGGTTGCCCCCCGTGCGCTCGAGCGCCCGCTCGATGAAGGCGCGCTCGAGCTTACGCTGCGCCCGCTTGACCGACAGGTCGTCGTCCGAAAAGCGCAAGGTGAAGCCGCGCTCGCTCGCATCTTCGAAGCCCAGCACTCGCTCGGGCAGATGCTCGGGCTCGAGGATCGGACCGTCGGCCATCACCACCGCGTGTTCGAGGACGTTTTCGAGTTCCCGGACGTTCCCCGGGAACGGGTAGCCACAAAGGCGGCGCAAGGCGGCCTCGGACACCCCCTCGACGGCCGTGCCCAGGCGGCGGTTGAGACGGTCGAGAAAGTGGGCCACGAGCGGCCCCACCTCCTCGACCCGCTCGCGCAGGGGCGGGATCCGGATCGTCATCACGTCGAGCCGGTACAAGAGGTCCCGGCGAAACTCGCCCTCCTCGGCCATGGCCGCAAGATCCCGTGACGTCGCCGCCACGACCCGCACGTCCACCGCGCGCGGGCGCGTCTCCCCGACGCGCCGGATCTCCCCCTCCTGCAGCACCCGCAGGAGCTTGACCTGCAGCGCAAGCGGCAGCTCCCCGATCTCGTCGAGCAGCAGCGTGCCCCCGTGGGCCGCCTCGAACAGACCCGCGCGATCGCTGCGGGCGTCCGTGAAGGCCCCGCGGGCGTGGCCGAACAGCTCCGACTCGAGCAGCGCCTCGGGGATCGCGCCGCAGTTGACCGCGACGAACGGCCCCTCGGCCCGCCCCGAGGCCTCGTGGATGGCGCGGCTCACGAGTTCCTTGCCCACCCCCGACTCGCCGAGCACCAGCACCGTCGTGTCGAACCGCGCGACCTTCCGCACCAGCGCGGCCACCTTGCGCATGGCGTCGCTGGCGACGACCATCGCCCCGAGCCGTTCGGTGCTCGCCGCCTCCAGTTCCGCCACCCGCTCGCGCAGCGACGCGTTCTCCCGCCGCAGCCGCTCGCGCTCCTCCGCCTTGCGCAGGGTCAGCACGACCTCGTCCGGCCGAAACGGCTTTTCGAGGTAGTCGTAGGCCCCGCGGCGCATCGCGTCGAGCGCAAGCTCCACCGAACCGAAGGCGCTCATCACCACCACGGTCAGGTCCGGCGCCCGCTCGGCCAGGGCGTCCACCAGGGCCAGGCCCCCCATACCCGGCATGCGCACGTCGCACAGGACCACGTCCACCGGGCGCTCGGCCAGGCGCTCGAGCGCCTGCTCGCCGCTCGATGCCTCGTCCACCTCGTAGCCGGCCCGCGCAAGCAACAGCACGAGCATCTCGCGCACGGCCGGATCGTCATCCACCACGAGCACACGGGCGAAGCGGGACGAAGGATCGGCCACCGCGGCGATCATACCGGCAACCCCCGCCGCGTCCACGGCCATACGCCGCGCAGGTCGCCGTGGTAGGTTCGCCGCGTGCCCGGTGTCCAGGTGGCAACCAGCCGAGCGCCGACCGCCGAGCGCCTCGCAGCCCGCAAGCGCGACCGGCGGGCCCCCTTTCGGCGCGGCGACGGCCCGGTGCGCGCGCTCGTCCTGCACGGGCTTTCGGGCTCGCCCCACGAGGTGCGCGGCTTCGCCACGGCGCTGGCCGACCTGGGCCTTGCCGTCCACGCCCCCCTGCTGCCCGGCCACGAGGATCTCGACGCCCTGGCCGAGACCACCGCCGAGGCCTTCCTCACCGCCGCGGAGTCGGCCTTCGACGACCTGGCGGACGGGGCCGCCCACGTCCTCGTGGTGGGGTTTTCGATGGGCGCGTTGCTGGCCCTTTGCCTGTGCGCGCGCCGCCGGAGCCAGGTGACCGCCGCCCTCTGCGCCGGCACGCCGCTTTGGCTCGCCCGCCCCTCGCAGCTCGCCATCGACGCCCTGGCCCGCCTCGCCGGGCGGACCCGCTGGCCCCACGCCCTCGCCCCGGTCGTCAAGGGGCTGCCAGACGTGCGCCTTGCGACCGAAGCCGTGTCGAACCCGGGCCTGATGGCCTTCCCCGCCCCCACCCTCGCGGCGTTCGGACGCCTGCAGGCCCTCGCGCGGACCGCCCTGCCCCACGTCACCTGCCCCCTCGGGATCCTGCACGGCCGACACGACCACACCGCGCCCGTCTCGAACGCCGATCGCCTCGTCGCGGCCGTGCCCTCGTCCCGTGTCGAGCTGCGGATCCTCCGCGACAGTTTCCACCTGGTCGGCGTGGACCTCGAAGCGGACGAGGCCGTCGCCTTCGTCCGGGCCTTCGCCGCCCGCACCCTCCCCGCGCCCACCTAGGAGCCCAGCCGTGTCCGACCTTCTGCTGGCCATCGACCAAGGAACCACCGGAAGCACCTGCCTCGTCCTCGACCCGCGCCGCACCGTGCTCGGCTCGGCCAACGTCCCGTTCCCGCAGCACTTCCCCGCGCCCGGCCTCGTCGAGCACGACTTCGAGGAGATCTGGCACAGCGTCGTCGAAGCCATCGGGCGAGCGCTCGCGGTGGCGGCGGTCGAGGCCCGCGCGACGCCCGAGGCGCTCGCACGCCGGATCGCCGCCATCGGCATCACGAACCAGCGCGAGACCGTCGGGATCCTCGACCCGTCCACCGGCCGCGCGCAGGGCCGGCTGCTGGTGTGGCAGGACCGAAGGACCGCCGGCGCGTGCAAGCGCCTGTTCCGCGAGGGACACGAGCGCACGGTCCGCAAGCGCACCGGTCTGCTGCTCGATCCGTACTTCTCGGCCACGAAGATCGCCTGGCTGCTGGACCACCACGACGGCCTGCGCGCGCGCGCCCGCCGCGGCGAGGTGCTCGCCTGCACGGTGGACGCCCTGCTCGTGCACCGCCTGTCGGGCGGTGCGGCCGTGGCCACCGACCCGTCGAACGCCTCGCGCACCCTGCTGTGGCCCCTCGAAGGCGGCCGCTGGGACGAGGCGATGGCGACGCTGTTCGACGTGCCGGTCGCGTGCCTGCCCCCGGTCCTGCCGTCGAACGCACGCTTCGGCGTCACCCGGAACGTCCCCGGCCTGCCGGACGGGATCCCCATCCACGGGATCTTGGGAGACCAGCAGGCGGCGCTGTTCGGGCAGGGGTGCTTCGAGCCCAAGACGGCCAAGTGCACCTACGGCACGGGCGCCTTCGTGATGGTCAACACCGGTGACCGGCCGGTCCCGTCCAAGGCGCGCCTTTTGACCACCGTGGCGTGGCAGATCGACGACCGCACCACGTACGCCCTGGAGGGGTCGGCGTTCATGGCGGGGGCCGTGGTGGCCTGGCTGCGGGACAACCTGGGGATCATCGAGCGCGCGGCCGACGTCGAGCCGCTCGCCCGCAGCGTGGAGGACGCCGGCGGGGTCGTGTTCGTCCCGGCCCACGCGGGCCTGGGCGCGCCCCACTGGCGGCCGAACGCCCGCGCGCTCATCCAGGGCATCACGCGCAGCACGACGAAGGCGCACATCGCCCGCGCGGCCCTCGACGGGATCGCCCTGCAGATCGCCGACCTGATGGACGCCATGGCGGTGGACGTGGGCGAGCCGGTCACCGTGCTGCGGGTGGACGGCGGCGCCGCGGCCAACGACCTGTTGATGCAGATCCAGGCCGACGTGCTCGGCGTCGATCTCGAACGCCCCCCGATGCTCGAGTCCACCGCCTTCGGCGCCGCCTCCATGGCGGGCCTGGGTGTCGGGATCTTCGGCGACCTCTCCGATCTCGCGCCCACCTCCCGGTCCGTCACCGCGTTTTCGCGCAAGGCGCCCGCCGATCGCGTGCAGTCGCTGCGGGTCGCCTACGCGCGCGCCCTGGGCTGCACCTGAAGGGCCGCGCCGGGCGGCGGACGGGCGACCAGGACCAACAGCCCCGGATCCCCGGCCGGCCGAAAACACACCGGCGCCGGGCGCCCGGCCCGAAGGCACGCGTCGGTCCGCGCCAGGGCAAACCGCACGAACAGGCGTGTGCGCCCCTCCCACAACCGGTCGCGGATCCGCGGCCAGAAGATCTCGATCACCGCATCCGTCCCTTCGACCCACGCGCAGGGCTCGATGCGCCGCGCGACGACGAGTCTCGGCCCCCCCGGGGCGGCCGGGGCCGACGCGGGCAGCGCCCGCGCCACCTTCGCCGGTACGGCGGCCGGGCGCTGCGACGGGACCGACACCCGCAGCAACCACGAAAGCGGCGGGCCGGCCAGGGGGTCGTCGCGGCGGGGCACCGGCGAGCTGGGTACCACGGCGCCGCCGGACCTTCGACCCGCCGCGCGCGGGCCCCCCCCGCCCCGACGCGCGCCGCCGGGGGCGGCCCGCCCGGGCTATGCTGCGGTCTCGGACCACCCCGTGCCGCACCTTCGCCAGCTCGCGTCGCACGCCGGCGCGGCCCCGCCCAAGATTGCCCGCCTGGCGCGCCTTTGCGCAGCGGGCCTCCCGGTCCCGCCCGCGGTGGTGGTCCCCCCGCCGCCGCCCGCAGACCTCGACCCGGCCGATCGGGCGGCGGCCCGCAGCCTGCTGCGCGACGGCCCCGTCGTGGTGCGCACGGCGCTCGCCGCCGAGGACGCGGCGGCCGGTTCCTTCGCCGGTCTCGGCCCGCACGTCCCGCACGTGGAAACCCCCGCCGACCTCGAGGCCGCCCTC
>JALSIN010000075.1 GCA_026989935.1 Polyangiaceae bacterium
GGGCCTAGGGGACGGCACCCGACGATCTACGCCGTCGCGACCGGGTCTTGCGACGGCCCGGTCGCCATCGTGCGGGTCAGTGGATCCGAAGTCGGGGCGGTCGCGCGGGCGCTATGGGGCGGTGCGCTGCCGAGGCCGCGCCGGCTCGTGCGGCGGCGGCTCGACCTCGGGGCGGCCGGGCGGGAGGACGCGCTCGTCGTGTTCATGGCGGGTCCGAACAGCTACACCGGGGAGGATGTGCTGGAGCTGCACGTGCACGGCGGGGCGGCGAACGTGGGGGCGGTCCTGGATCGGCTGGGGGCGATCGATGGGCTGGAGCCGGCGGGTCCGGGAGCGTTTACTCGAAGGGCCTTCGAGGCGGGGCGGATCGGACTGTCGGAGGCGGAGGGCATCGCGGCCGTGATCGGGGCACGGACCACCACGGCCCTGGCGGCCGCGCGGCGGACGGCGGAGGGGGTGTTCGGTCGGTCGGTCGAAACCGTGCGCGACGCGATCTTGCGGGTGGCGGCCCACGTGGAGGGGACGTTGGACTTTCCCGACGACGTGACGGATGGGGAGTTGGCGGGTTGGCTGGATACGGTACGCGGAGCGGACGAGCGGCTGCAGGGGTTTGTACGCACGGCCGCGGGGTATCGGCAGCTCTGCGGACGCCCGCGTGTCGTGTTTGCGGGGCCGCCCAACGCGGGGAAGTCGTCGCTCGTCAACGCCATCGTGGGGCGGCGGCGGGTGCTCGTTTCGGCCGAGGCCGGCACGACCCGCGACTACGTGGAGGCGCCGGCGGTGATCGAGGGGCGGGAGGTGGTCCTGGTGGATACGGCCGGGGTTCGGGCGGCCGCGGGGTGTGCGGTGGAGGCGGCAGGGATCGAGGCGAGCGCCGAGCAGATCGCGGGGGCGGATCTGGTGGTCTGGGTGGAGGCCGGGGACGCGCTGCCGGCGTGGGTGCCGCCGGTGGTGGAGGGCGGTGAGGCGCCGGTGGTGTGGGTCGAGAACAAGCGGGATCTGGCGTCGCGCCGGCCGACGTGGGTGGGGGCGAGCGCGGTGGCGGAGCCGGGGATCGGGGCCCTTTGCGCGGCCGCCGCGCGGGCGCTGGGGCGGGAGGCGCTGGAGGTACCGTTTGCGGTGCTGGAACGACACGTTCGGCGTTTCGAGGATGCCCGGCGGGCCCTTGCGGACGGGCTCCGGGGCGCCCAGGCGGGGCTTTGGGAGGTGTTCGCGTGGGAGCTGCGCCAGGCGGTCGCGGCGCTCGACGCGGTGCTGGGTCGCGGAGGGGATGGCCCCGTGGGGCAGGACGTACTCGCGGAGGTGTTCGGGTCGTTTTGCATCGGGAAGTAGCGGGCCTTCGAGCGAAGGGCCTGCGTGTGCGCGGCTTGGGGCGGGTCAACCGGCGCCGAGGAGGCCCAGGTGGGAGAACAGGGCGCGGGCGGCGGTGGGCGCGAGTGTGTGGTCCGCATGTTCGATCGTGCCAAGGTGCGGCAGACCGGTGGCGGCGAGGACCTGGGCGTTCGTGGCGGCGGAGGCGTCGCTCGGAAACGGTGCGTTCAGGATGAAACCGACAACGCGGTGGCCGGCCTGGGTGAGGGCGTGTGCGGTCAAGAGAGTATGATTGAGGGTGCCGAGGCCCGCGCGGGCGACGATCACCGTGGGCGTGTGCGGGCCGAGCGTCTCGTCGAGCGCGGCGAGCCACGCGGGCTGCCAGGTGCCACCGGGCATCGGAACGTGAAATCCGCCGGCGGGTTCGACGACGACGAGGTCGGGCGCGTGGAGGGCGATCAGGCGGTCGAGGGCGCGAAGGCAGGTCTGCAGGGGTTTGGGGTCGGGATCGGGCGCGCCGGGGAGGAAGCGGCGCGGGTCGTCCGCGACGCCGGGCGCGAGAGGGGCGTCGTAGCGCAAGGGGCACACGAGATCGCGTTCGGTCGGCGACAAACCGGCGGCGGCGAGGAGGCGGGCGCTGTCGGTCGTGGCGTCCGGCAGGTCGGCGATGCCGGACTCGGCGGGCTTGAAGGGGACGGCGCGCAACCCGAGTTCGCGGGCGGCGTGGAGCAGGGCGCAGGCAACGTGGGTCTTCCCGACTTCGGTGTCGGTGCCGACGAGAAGGAGAGCGCGGGGTCGAGGAGTCATGGGGCGGGCGCGGGGAATCCGAGGTCGCCGCGCCGCACCGTGGGGCGGTGGCCTCTGCGGGCGAGGACGGTGGTCAGGGCGTCCGCGAACGCGTCGATCTGCGCGGGTTCGTGGGCTGCGGTGACCGTGATCCGCAGGCGGGCGGTGCCGGGGGGGACGGTCGGGGGGCGGATCGGTTGGACGTGAAAACCCGCGTCGAGCAGGGCTGCGGCGGCCGCGACGGCGTCGTCGTTCGCGCCGAGCAGGATCGGAAAGATTGGGGAAGGAGGCTTCGGTTCGCCCAGGGCAGCCCCAAGTCGTCGCACATTGGACCAAAGGCGGGCGCGGCGGCGATCACCGTCGGGGCCGAAGACACGTGGGAGGAGGTCGAGGAGGGCGCGGGCGAGGAGGGGAGACAGGCCGGTGGAAAACACGAACCCGCGCGAGGAAGTGCGCAGAAGCGCGGCGAGTGGGGGGCTCGTGAGGACCGCGGCCCCCGCCAGGCCCAGGGCCTTGCCCAGGGTGAACAGGCGCAGGGTGGGGTCGAGGGCGGCGGCGGCCGCGTAGCCTTCGCCGCCTCCGAGGATGCCGGCGGCATGGGCTTCGTCCAGGTATAGGTCCCCGCCGGCGGCGAGGAAGGCACGCAGGTGCTCGGGGTCGGGGCGGTCGCCGTCCATGGAGAAGACGGCTTCGGTGACGTAGAGGTGGGGTGCCGAGGGGGGCCGAGGGGGAGGCGGCGGTGGCGCGCCGTGTGGGAGGATCGTGGGGCGAGCGCGTGCTAGGCGGATACCGTCGATGAGGCTCGCGTGGATGAGCCGGTCGGTGTAGACGACGGTGTTACGGTCTAGAATGCACGAAAGAGCGGCAACGTTTGCCTGGTAACCGCTCGGGTAGAGGACGGCAGCTTGGGCGCCGGTATGCGTCGCAAGCGCGTGTTCGGCTTCTCGGACGAGGTCGTGGTCGCCGCAGACGAGGCGAGAGGCGGTGGCGCCGCGCAGCGCGTGGACGTGGACGGGCTCGGCACCGTAGCCGAGGTAGTCGTTGCTGCAAAAACCGACGACGGGGCGCCCGGCGAGGCGATAGCGGGTGGCGTCGATGCGTTCGACGGGGGGGAGTGCGCGGTGAAGGCCGGCGGCGGCGGCGGCGGCGAGGCGGGCTTGCGCAAGGTCGGCGAGGACGCCCATCGAGGGGAGGATAGCGCTGCCCCTTTGCACGGACACGGTGGCGTGGGATCTTTGGGGCGTGGCGAGCAGCCTGCAGGAGACGATCGCTGCGTTCGGAGTGGCCGGGCCGGCGGCGGACCGACTGGTGCGGCTCGCGGGGCTTTGGGCGCGGCATGGTCGGGTGCAACGGCTGCTGGGTGCGACCACCGAAGGGGCCATCGCGCGCCACGTGGCGGAGGGGTTGGCGGCCGTCGAGGTGGGGCGGGCCTGTGGAGGCGGCGCCGCCGGTGGTTGGGTGGATGTGGGCAGCGGCGCGGGGCTTCCCGGCCTGGTGGTGGTGTGCGTGTGGGAAGGGCCCGTGGTGCTGGTCGAACCGCGGCAGCGGCGCGCAGCCTTCTTGGAGTTGGCCGCGGCGCAGCTCGGCGTCGAGGTCACGGTGCTTCGGGGGCGGCTGGAGGGGCACGGGTGGACGGGCGAGGCGGCGCAACTGAGCAACCGACAATGGCAGGTGGCCTCGGCGCGGGCGGTGTTCGACCCGTGCACGTGGCTCGATCGATCCGGGGTGTTCGGTCCCTCCACCTGGCGGACGGTCCACGTCCGCGAGGGTTGGAGGACGCCGGATGGGTGGGTGTTGGGGGCGCGTCGGCGAAGCGCGCACGGGATCGTTCTGGGGGTTCGTCCGGAATGTTTCACGTGAAACGAAGTGCCTGCGGATAGGGTCGTATCCTGGTCTCTCATGGAGATTTTCGTTTTCCTGGACGAGACCGTTCCAGCGCTCGGTTCCTGGCGGGCGGAATCGTGTTTGCGGTGTCATCGGCGCGCTCGGGCCGCGAAGGGAGGGGGAGGACGTCGAGGCGGAGAAGGATGCCCGGTCGGTTCGGGGGCGCCCTGCCCTGCGAGGAACTGCCGTGGAGACGTGTTTCACGTGAAGCGGTCCCGCCGTAGCGTGTCTTTCGGGCAGCCCGAAACAAGGGGTTGCGTCCTTCGGGCGGTCGGAAGGCCCGCCTTGGCCTCTTGGCCTCCACCAACCGGACCAGCCGAAGCCGACGAAGGGCTCCTTAGCAATCGTCTACCCGCACCTAGGTCTCATTCAGGTGGGTGATCGCGAGGAGCGACGGGCCCCGCCGCCGGCATCGGGAGTTCAGGTGGAGAGTTATTTCCTATTCGCCGGGAAACCGCGCGAGGGCGGTTGGTCGGCGAGGCCGCGTCGCACGCGGGGCGTGCCGTTGTGCGCGAAACGCGTCGGCGGTGCGACCCGCTGGAACGGGACTGGCCTCGACCTGCGCCGGTAAGAGCGGTTCGTTTTATGGTTTCGGAAACCAGCGGTCCGCCACGCGAGGGGTTTCACGTGAAACAAGGAGATGAAGGCCGCTCGCCCTGGCGTCCGTCAAATCGGCCCGGGAGAGCCTCGGAGGGTTTCCAGGGAACCGGGCGACCCGTGCGATCACCGCGAAGTCGCGCCGGGTCTGCGCCGGCGTCCTGAGATCCGGTCGTATCCCGAGCCGAAACCGGAGGAGGCGCCTCCAGATTGGGCTCCCCAGGTCTCGACCTTCCGCTGGATTTACGGACGGCCAGGGGGCGCAGCACCAATTGCCAGCCTGGGCGGCGTGGTTTCCGGCGAGTCGCGGCACGGCCGCGACTCCCGGCAAACCGCCTCCGGTGGCTGGTGACTCTCCCGCCCGACGCGCGGTTCGGAAGTGGGGAAAAGCGCGATGCCACGGTTCGCTCCGCTTTCCCGGCGCCTCGAGTTGGCGCGTCCTGCGTTGGTGAACGCGCGCGGCCGGGCGTTCCAGCCTCCCGTTCTCCACCTCGTTCCGTTTCACGTGAAACAGCCCCGACCGATCCTGGCCGCGTTGGACCCTCGCCGAGATCGCCTGTTTCCCGCGCCAGTCTCCGCCGACGATCCAGTTCGATCGAACTGTTGGAAGACCCGCCGGGCCGCCAGCCACGTCACGCCAGCAGCCCGGTCCTGCGCAGGCGACTGGCCTCCATCCGCCCATCG
>JALSIN010000076.1 GCA_026989935.1 Polyangiaceae bacterium
AAGCACGTGCGATCCCGCTCAAGGTGTCCGCCCCGTTCCACTGCTCGCTGATGGCCCCGGCGGCGGAGCGACTGGCCGAGGCGCTGGCGCAGGTGACGATCTCGGAGCTGCGCTGCCCCGTCGTGGCGAACGTGGACGCCCAGCCCAACCAGGATCCGGTGCGGGTCAAGGAGTTGCTCGTGCGTCAGGTCACGGGGCGCGTGCGCTGGGAGGCGTCGGTGCGAACGGTGTTTCGCACGGGCGTGCGGCAGGCGGTGGAACTGGGCCATGGCCGGGTGCTGGCGGGCCTGGTGCGGCGGATCGAGCGCTCGTTTCGGGTGGTGCCCGTCGGTTCCCCGGAGGACGTGGCTGTGCTAAAGGGGGCGCGTGATGCCTGACGGCGCGACCGAACTGCCGGCGTCCCTGTCCCTTGCCGGGAAGGTGGCGCTCGTGACCGGGGGTTCGCGGGGGATCGGTCGTGCGTGCGCCGAGGTGCTCGCCGCCCGCGGGGCGCACGTGGCGGTGGGCTACGCCTCGCGGGAGGAGGCGGCTCGGGCGGTGTGCGAGGCCATCGCCGAGGCCGGGGGGCGGGCGATCCCCGTCGCCATCGACGTGTCCGATCCGGCGGCCGTGCAGGCGGGGGTGGACACCTGCGTGCGCGAGCTCGGCGGGCTGCAAATCCTCGTCAACAACGCCGGGATCTCCATCGATGCGCTGCTGTTGCGCGCCTCCCTGGAGGATCTGCGCCGCACGCTGGCCGTCAATCTGGAAGGGGCCTTCGCCTGTTGCAAGGCGGCCGTCCGCCACATCCTGCGCGCGAAGACGGCGGGTCGGATCATCAACGTGTCCTCGGTCGTGGGTGAGCAGGGCAACGTGGGCCAGTCCATGTACGCCGCGTCCAAGGCGGGGCTCATCGGGCTCACGAAGTCCCTGGCCCGCGAGCTCGCCCCGCGCGGCGTGACCGTCAATGCCGTCGCGCCGGGCTTCATCGAGACCGACATGACCGCGCAGGCCATCGCCGGGGACCGCCGCGATGCTCTGCTCGGCCAGATCCCGCTCGGACGCATCGGTGCTCCGGCCGACGTGGCCGAGGCCGTCGCGTTCTTGGCCGCGCCCGCGGCCGCTTATGTCACCGGGCACGTTCTGCGTGTCAACGGGGGCCTTTTCATCTGACGGATCCCTTCGCCCGTGGTGCCGGGCCAAGGCACCGCTCACCCAAGGAGACCACCATGTCCGACGATATCGTAGCCCAAGTCACCGAGGTCATCTGCGAGCAGCTCGACGTCGCTCCCGGCGACGTCGCCCTCGACAAGACGTTCATGGACGATCTCGGCGCCGACTCCCTTGCCATCGTGGAACTCGTCCTCGCGCTCGAGGAAAAGTTCGACGTGAAGATCCCCGACGACGAGGTGGATCAGATCAAGACGGTGGGCGACGCAGTCAACTACATCAAGGCCCGCCTCGCCGGGTAGGCGCGGGCACGTCAGGAGCGCTGTCGTGGGTCGCCGCCGTATCGCCATCACGGGCATCGGCCTGATCAGTCCGCTCGGGATCGGGGTCGAGGAGAACTGGGCGGCCCTGCTGGCGGGGCGCTCCGGCATCGGCCCGATCACGAAGTTCGACGCGTCGGAGTTCCCGACGCGGATCGCGGGGGAGGTGCGCGGGTTCGATCCCTCGGCGTGGATCCCGAAGCGCCAGCAGCGGCAGATGGATACCTTCATCCAGTATGCCGTCGCCGCGTCGGACATGGCCTACCGCATGGCGGGCCTTGCCGACGACCCGCCGCCGCCCGAGCGGATCGGAGTCTACGTGGGCTCGGGAATGGGCGGGCTGCCCGGGATCGAGGCCTGTTACGAGTCGTACAAGGCCAAGGGGCCGCGGCACGGGATCAGCCCCTTCTTCGTTCCGGCGGTCATCATCAACCTGGCGTCGGGGCAGGTTTCGATCCGGCTCGGGTGCAAGGGGCCCAACTTTTCGATGGTGTCCGCGTGCTCGACGGGGGCGCACTCCATCGGCGAGGCCTGCCGGGTCATCGAGCGGGGTGACGCCGACGTCATGATCGCCGGTGGGGCCGAGAGCACGATCACGCCGCTGGGGGTCGGCGGGTTCTGTTCGGCGCGCGCGCTGTCGTCGCGCAACGACGAGCCGGAGAAGGCCTCGCGCCCGTTCTCGAAGACCCGGGACGGGTTCGTGATGTCCGAGGGCGCCGGCGTGCTCGTGCTGGAGGCCCTCGACCGCGCCGAGGCCCGCGGCGCCCACATCGTGGCGGAGATCGTGGGGTACGCCGCGAACTCGGACGCCCATCACATCACGATGCCGCCCAAGGACGGGGAGGGGGCGCAGCGCTGCATGCGGCTGGCCCTGGAGGACGCAGGGGTCACTCCGGAGGCGGTCGGCTACATCAATGCCCACGCCACATCCACCTCGGCCGACGCCATCGAGACGCGGGCGATCAAGGCCGTGTTCGGCGCCCACGCCCACGGCGGTCTGCTCGTAAGCTCCACCAAGTCCATGCACGGGCACCTGCTCGGCGCGGCCGGCGGCTTCGAGGCGGCGGTGTGCGCCCTGGCGCTCGAGCGCGGCGTGCTGCCCCCGACGATCAACCTGGACGATCCCGACCCGGAGTGCGATCTCGACTACATCCCGCACACACCCCGGAAGGTCCAGGTGGCGTACGCCCTCAACAACTCCTTCGGCTTCGGCGGGACGAACGCGAGCCTTCTGTTGCGGCGGGTGGACTAGACCGGATGCGCCTGTTCGTCGGTTCGGACCATGCCGCCGTGGCATTGCGGGACCACTTGGTGGCAGTGATCGGGGATCTGGGGCACGAGGTGGTCCACGTCTTCGGGCCCGTGGACGCGGCCGAGCGCACCGACTATCCGGACGTGGCCCACGCGGTGGCCCGGGCGGTCGCCGGCGAAGACGGGGCCTTCGGCCTGCTGCTGTGCGGCAGCGGGCAGGGGATGGCGATCGCCGCGAACCGGCATCCGGGGGTGCGCGCGGTGGTGTGCAGCGAGGCGTACAGCGCGGCCATGGGGCGGGCCCACAACGACGCGAACGTGCTGTGCCTGGGGGCGCGCGTGGTGGGGCCGGGCCTGGCCGAGTCGATCCTGCGCGCGTTCCTGGAAGGCGCCTTCGAGGGGGGCCGGCACGGACGGCGGGTTGCGAAGATCGATGCTGCGGGGTCATGATGCGGTGTGCGTTGTCCCGTCTGCGACGGCCCCTCGACGAAGGTGCTCGATTCGCGCGACTCGGGCGAAGGCACCCAGATCCGCCGCCGGCGTGTCTGTGAGACCTGCGGCCACCGCTTCACCACGCGCGAGCGCATCGAGGAGCAGCTCATCCGCGTGGTCAAGCGCGGTGGGCGCAAGGAGCCCTTCGACGCCGCGAAGGTGCGCCGGGGGCTGGAGCTGGCCTGCCGCAAGCGTCCGGTGGACGAGGAGACGATTCGGCGCCTGACGGCGCGGATCGAGCACTGGGCGGCGACCTTCGGGGGGCGGGAGGTGACGAGCGAGCAGATCGGGGGCCGCATCGCGCACGAACTGCATGGCATCGATCCCGTGGCCTACGTGCGGTTCGTGTCTGTGTACCGCAGTTTCGACTCGGTGGAGGCCTTTGCGGAGCTACTTCGAGAGATGGAGAAGGCCGAGCGCGCCGATCCCGAGGGCCAGCGCCGGCTGTTCGACGACGACGCGTCCGGCAAGGACGGTCCAAGGCCGCGCCGCAAGCGGTGACACCATGGCCCGAAACGCGCAGGACGAGGCGTTCATGCAGGCGGCGGTGGCGCTCGCCCGCGCGGGGATCGGGGCCACCTTCCCGAACCCCTCGGTGGGGGCCGTGATCGTGCGCGAAGGCCGGATCATCGGCCGGGGGCGGACCGGGCCCGCCGGGACCGCGCACGCCGAGGTGCGGGCACTCCGCCGTGCGGGGGCCGGGGCGCGCGGGGCCACCTTGTACGTGACCCTCGAACCGTGCGCCCACCACGGCCGGACCCCGCCGTGCACGGAGGCGATCCACGCGGCCGGGATCGCCCGGGTGGTGGTGGGCATCGTGGACCCGTCCCCCCGGGTGCGCGGCCGGGGGATCCGCTGGCTTCGCCGGCGCGGGATCGAGGTCACGGTGGGCGTGGGGCGCCGGGCCTGTCGCGCGGCGCACGAGTTCTATCTGCACCACGAGACCACCGGGCGGCCGTTCGTCACCCTCAAGACGGCGCAGACCCTCGATGGCTGCATCGCCACGGCGGGCGGCGAAAGTCGCTGGATCACGAGCGCGCCGGCCCGTCGTCACGCCCACGGACTGCGTGCGCGGCACCAGGCGATCCTCGTGGGGGTGGGCACCGTCCTGGCGGACGACCCGCGCCTTACCGTGCGGCACGTCCGCGGGGAGGACCCGATCCCGGTGGTGCTCGACACCCACCTGCGCAGCGTGCGGCGTCGCCGGGCCGTGTTCCGCCCGGGGACCTTCGTGTTCCACGGGGCGGGGGCCGACGCGCGGCTCGTTCGCCGTCTTCGCCGATGGGGCTGCGTGCCCCTGTCCGTCGCGACGGGCCGGGCCGGGGTGGACCCGGCCGCCGTGCTCGAAGCGCTTGGCCGGATGTCGGTGCGGTCGCTGCTCGTCGAGGGGGGGGCGCGGGTGGCCGGCTCGTTCCTGGCGGCGGACGTGGTGGACCGACTGGTGGCGTATCGGGCCCCGCGGATCGTCGGCCGGGGCCGTCCGGGCGTCGAGGGGTGGGCGGCCGAGCGGCTCGCCGACGGGCGGCGGTTCGAGCTGCGGAGCGTCGAGGTCCTCGGGCCGGACCTCGTCTGTGTCTACGACCGCCTCCTGGCCCGCTGACGGTGACGCGGGGCCGCCCGCCCCGGAGCCTGGTGCGCGGGCGTGGCGGCCCGCCAGTTCGGGCCCGTCGCCGGCCGTGGGATCGGGTATGGTTTCGGCCACCATGCAGATGCGACGACGTTTGGCGCCGGTCTTGGTGACGGCCTCGCTCGCGTGCGCGGGGACCCTCTCGTCGGACGGTGTGGGGACCTCCGGCGGCTCGACCCAGGCGACCGGGACGACGGGCGGCGGCACGGCCTCCAGCGTCGGATCGACGGCGGGCTCGGCGGCGGACCTGGGGCCGACCGGCACGACCGGCGGAGCTTGCGTCGAGCCGGGCCAGCTGGCCTACGGGGACCCGGTGTTCCTGGGCGTGGGCGGCAGTCCCCAGGGGGTCGCGGTGGGCGACGTGGACGGCGACGGCTTCGTGGACGTGCTGGCGACTTCCGAGACGGCCAAGGCCGTC
>JALSIN010000077.1 GCA_026989935.1 Polyangiaceae bacterium
GGTCGCTTCATCGGCCCCCTCCCAACTCGATGCGCGCCGTGTGGCTCGACACGAGCACCGCCTGGATGGGGGTCCGGTCGTCGAGGGCCCGCACGCGGATCGGGCGGCCCACACGGCCCGGTTCGAGGGCCACGACGCGCCGGGAGATCCGCAGGCCGGCGGCTTGCGCCACCAGTTCGAGCTGGGCGCCACGCTCGACGTCCGGTGGGATGGACAGGGCTGTGCGGGCGATGGGGCGGCCCGGTTCGGCCCGGGTGGCAAGGCGCTTGCCGACCACGTCCTTGGGCCGAAGGGAGGCGTGGGGGCCGAGGTGTTCGAAGGGGGTGGGGGCGAGCCGGATGTCGCCGGGTTGCACCACGCGCCCGCGGGCCAGCGGTCGCACCGGTTGGGGGGTCTTCGGCGTGCCGGACAGGTGGACCGCTGCGCCGAAAGTCTTGATTGGCCGGCCCCCCGCCTTCACCGTCACGTGGATCCGGGTCGTGCGGCGCAAGGCGCCGAGGCGGACGGTGACGTCAAGGGTGCCCTGGGGAAGCACGAGGTCGGAAAGGCCCGTCACGGCCTCGATCCCGACCCCGAGGGGCAACGCTTCGAGGACGGCGGCCCGTACGCGCGCCTCGAGTTCGCGCGCGGTGACTGTCATGCCGGCGCGCTCGACCGTGCGGTAGGCCGGCAAGCCGGCCACCAGCGAGGGGTCGGCTCCCACACGCCGTAGGGCGTCTTGCATGGCGGCGCGGGACACCACCATGGTGCGTCCGGGTGGCGGCGCGGGGGCGACGTCCAGGTCGAACAGCGTCCGGGGCACGGCCGGGGCGAGGTCGCCGAGCCGGATGCGGTCGCCGGTGACGCGCACCTTTGGCCCACCCTTTTCCCGGAGGGCCGGTCGTGGCCGATCCGGCGGTTCGGGCAGCGTCGCGGCGCCCGCACCCGCGGCGAGCAGGACGAAGGCAAACGCTGCGGTGATCATGGTCCGGGTCTCCTCATGCGATGTTCGAGGTGTTCTGCATCATCTCGTCGGCGGCGCGGACGACCCGCGAGTTGATCTCGTAGGCCCGTTGACTCTGGATGAGGCCGATCATCTCCTCGACCACCTTCACGTTGGACATCTCCAAGAACCCCTGGCTGAGGGTCCCGATACCCTGTAGGCCCGGTGGGCCCACCTGGGGTTGGCCGCTGGCGTCCGTCGCCTTGAAAAAGTTGCGCCCGATGCTTTCGAGGCCGCCGGGGTTGATGAAGTTGGCCAACTGGATCTGGCCCACCTGCGCGGCCTCCGTCTGCCCCGCCTGCGACACCGAGACCGTCCCGTCGGCACCGATCGTGATGCTCGTGGCGTCCGGCGGGATCGTGATCGTCGGCTCGACCAGGTACCCATCCTGCGTGACGAGTTGCCCCTGATCGTCGAGTGTGAAGTTGCCCGCGCGGGTGTAGGCGAGCTGGCCGTCGGGCATGGTGACCTGGAAGAAACCCTTGCCTTCGATGGCGATGTCGAGGTCGTTGCCGGTTTGCTTGAGGTCGCCGGTCGTAAAGGCCTTTTGCGTCGAGACCGTGCGCACCCCCAGGCCGATCTGGAGGCCGCTGGGGACCCGCGTGCTCTGGGCGGAAGCGGTGCCCGGGGCGCGGACGGTCTGGTACAACAGGTCCTGGAAGTGGGCTCGAGATTTCTTGAATCCTGCCGTGTTGACGTTGGCCAGGTTGTGGGCCGTAACGTCCATTTTCTGTTGCTGAGCGTCCATGCCGGTGGCGGCGGTGTGGAGAGCGCGGATCATGGGTCGTCGTTCCTCGGATGGGTGGGTCAGCCGTCGATGCGCTGCGTGGCGGCGTCGATCTCACGAAACTGCCGCAGCACGCGCTGCTGGAGCTCGAAGGACCGCGTGGCCTCGACCAGGCGGACCATCCCCCGCACGGGGTTTACGTTGCTGCCCTCGAGGAACCCCGAGCGCAGCACCGAACCGGTCGCCGAGGCGGCGTCCGTGGCGGTGTAGGTGCCGTCGCCGAGAGGGCGCAGGGAACGAGCGGTCACGATCGCCAAGGAGGCAACTTCCGTGCCATCTTGGAAGATGCGGCCGTCGTCACCGATGTGGAGGTCACCGGCGTCCGGGGCGACCCGGATGGGGACGAACGGCTGGCCCATGGGGGCGCCGCGCAGGGGGTTGCCGGCGCTGTCCGTGAGCGTCCCGTCGGCGCGGATCGAAAGGCGTCCGTTGCGTGACAGGGCCGGGCCGGCGGGCGTCTCGACCAGCAGGTAGTGGTCGGGGTCGAGGGCCACGTCCAGGGGGTTGCCCGTGGCCTCGACGGCGCCGGGAGACGCATCCACCCGGGTCTCGTCGAGGGCCACGAGGGCCTTGACGGCGGGGCCGTCCCCGTAGCGGGCGACGAGATGGCTCTTGAAGGCGGTCCGCACCTTCTTGTAGCCGGGGGTGTCCACGTTCGCCAGGTCGTTGGCGAGCACGTCGAGCTGCCGCTCGGCCGCGACGGCGGCCGTCATCGGGACGTACATGCTATTGGCCACGGTCGCCCTCTCTGTGCATGATTCGTCGCAGCTTGCGGTGGGCGTCGCCGACGATCTGACAGATCCGAGACTCGGTGACCCCGAAAACCTCGCCAATCTTCCGCAGGGTCATCCCCTCGAAGTAGTACAACGACACGATGCGACGCTGTCGTTCGGGAAGATGTTCGACGGCCGCGAGGACCCGATCGCGAAGCTGCCGGTCGGCGGTCCACTCCTCGGGGCCGGGCAGGCGGCTCTCCGGCTCGAACCGGCCCGGCCGGTCGTCGTTCGCCGCGGGGCCCAGGTCGTCGAGACTCACGACGCGCACGTTGCCCAGACGCCGTACCAGGGCGCGGTAGTCGGAAACCGACATGGCGAGCGAATCGGCCACCTCGCGTTCGGTGGGGGGGCGGCCGAGGCGCCCGGTGAGCTGCTGCACGTTGCGTGCGATCTTCTTGGTGGCGAGGCGTGCGTTGCGCGCCATCATGTCGTAGCGGCGAAGCTCGTCCAAGATCGCCCCCTTGATCCGAAACTCGGCGAACGTCTCGAACTTCGTGTCGCGGTCCGGGCGGAAACGTCGCATCGCTTCGAGCAGCCCCACCGTGCCTGCGCCCACGAGGTCGTCGAGGCTCACGTGGCTCGGGAGATGCCGCGCCATTCGGGTGGCCACCTTGCGGACGAACGGGAGGTAGGCCGCCGGGTCGATGGGGACCCCGTCCACGTCGCACACGGGGCGCCGACCGTCTGGTGTACGTGGGGGGGCCGCCTCGTTTGCGGCGGGTTCGCCCGTGGGAACCCGGGCGGGGGTGACGGCAGCCGGCGCCGAGGTTGGCCGGGTGGTGGCGCCGTCGCGGGCGCGTGCGGGCAGGGTCACGGTCGGCCTCCTTGCCGCAGAAGCTTGCGCCAGAACAGGCGGATCGCGCCCGCCCGGTCGTCCGGTTCGTCCTGTTGCAGCAGGCGACCGGCGACGGCCTGCACCGCCCGGCTGTAGGGGGTATCCGGGTAGGCGCGCAGGACTGGCTCGCCGCGCATGACGGATCGCGACAGGGCGGGGTCGCGCGGAAGCGATCCGAGGTGCACGAGGCTCGTATCGAGGAAGCGATCGACCAGGGATGAGAGCCTGCGGAAAACCTGCTCGCCTTCGGCGGCGCTTGCGACCATGCTCGTGACGACCTTGAGCCGTCGGACCGCGCATCGTGTGGACAGGACCTTGATGATCCCGTAGGCGTCGGCCACGCTCGTGGGTTCGGGGGTGACGACCACGACGATGTCCTTGGCCGCCGAAGCGAACCCAACGGCGTTGCTGCCCACGCCGGCGCCCGTGTCCACGACGATCACATCGAACCGATCGTCGAGGCTGTCCACCGCGGAGAAGAGGTTCCGGCGAGCCGCGTCCGACAGGTTCGCCAGGTCGTACTGCCCCGAGGCCCCCGGCAGCAAGAAGACGCCGTCGTGGGCGCGAACGAGCACGTCGTCGATGTCGGCGTCACCGCGCACGAGTTCCGCCGCCGTGTACGTGGGGGCGACCCCCATCACGATGTCCATGTTGGCCAGCCCCAGGTCCGCGTCGATGCATAGCACCCGCGCGCCGCGGTCGGCGTAGGCGAGGGCAAGGTTCGCGGCGAAATTCGTCTTTCCGACGCCGCCCTTGCCGGAGGTGACGGCCACGACGTTCGGTGTCACGACGGGGCGGGCGGATCGCATGGGGATCACCCGTCCGCGGCCCGCAGGGGCGTCTCGATGCGCTGGCGTGGCCGCGGGGGGGGCGTTTTGTGGCGAGGTTCGGGCGTGTTTCGTCATTCGGCTTCTTCCCCAATCAAGGCGTTGGCGAGGGTCGTGGCATGGGCGGGGGCGATGTCGTCGGGAACGTCCGGGCCCGTGGTGACGAAGCTGAAACAAAGGTCGTGTTCTGCGGGCGCCGTGAACACGGTCCCGATGGCGACGGCCTCGTCGATCTTGGTGGGCAGGGCGGCGTCGAGGGCAAGCGGGGTGCAGGCGGCAAGGAGGCGGTCGAGCTCCTGCTGGCGGGTGGAGGCCGTCATGCACAGGTGGCGTGTGACGGGTTCGCCGGCCTGAGCGAGGACCTGGCCGAGCTCGACGATGGCGCCATCGTCGTGTGGCCGCAGGCCGCAGGTGTCGAGGAACACCAGGTCGCGGTCCCGCAGCGAGCGTAGGGCGCGGGCGAGAGTGCCCGCGCGCCGCACGGACACGCACGGGATGTCGAGGGCCCGGGCGTAGGCCGACACGACGGCGGTCCCACCCGGGCGTTCGTCGTCGAGGGTGACGATGGCGGCGCGGCGTCCTTCGAGGAGCACGGCGCGGGTGGCGAGCTTGGCGATCGTGGTGCTCTTGCCGGCGCCCGAAGGGCCGATGAACACGGCCACGCGGGTTCCGGGCCATACGAGCGGCACGGGGTCACCCAGCGCCTCGCAGATCACCTCGCGCAGGGCGCGTCGCTGCGCCGCGGGGCTGCGGCCGGTGGCCCGGTGGGCGACGCTCGACAGCCAGCGCTCGCAGATCTCCCGCGGCACCATGTTGGCGAGGAGCTGGCGGCGCAGGCGCGCGAACCGGGAAAGTCCCGCCTTTGGAGGCGGGGCGTGGGCGCGCACGTTCGCCGCCGGCCGTCGCCGGATCGCGGCGGCGAGGGGCTCGTAGCGGTCCGTGCCGGATGCCTGGCGTGAGGGCGTGGGCTTCGACGCTGTGGGACTGGATTTGGCGCGGGCAGGTTTGCGCGGTGGGGCGACCGCGCCGAACTCCGGGCCGGCGGCGG
>JALSIN010000078.1 GCA_026989935.1 Polyangiaceae bacterium
CACGCCCACCACCTCGCCCCCGAGCTCGAGCAGTTCACCCGCTTCGAAATTCGCCCCGACGAGGCCGGGACGCGCAGCTGGGTCGCCGACGACCGCTCCTTGGCCGTGGTCGCGGTCCCCATGGCGTACGACATCGCGCTACGGGACGGTCGCACCCTGGCGAGCCAGGGCACCGTGACCTTCGTGCTGCGGCCCGCCGAGGAGGGCTGGACCATCGTGCACCTGCACGGGTCCTCACGCCCGCGCCGGGCCCCTCGACACGACGGCGGCGAGTCCCGCGGCCACGGCCACGGATCGTAGCGACGGTCCCGGGCCCTTGGCGGGGGAGCCGCCGGCGGGGCACCGGAGGCGGCCCCCTTCTTCCCACGGCGCCCGGCGACGAGCGGCACAGGGGAACGATCCCTGTCGGTCCCACGGCGGGCCCCGCCCCGCGGTCGAATGCAACCGCCACGGCGACCACAGCGCCCCGAATGCCAGCGGAGGCCAAAAGAGGACGCATCACGACTGGATCAAAAAATGCGCCCCCGCCGCCTTTGATCCGCCCTGTATCTGTGAGGTGGATCACTTCAAGAACTTGTGGTCTCCTGCCCCCGATGAAACCCTCCATGCATGGTCAAAACGACGTTTTACGGGTCTCTCGTCCTGACCGGAGCCCTGTCCCTGGTCACCACCCCAGGGAAAGTCCTCGCGGCTGACCCGCAAAAATCCTCCGGCGCTTCCGCTGGAGGCTCGGTGTCGCTCTCGGGGGACGGGCAGTCCAGGGCTAGCGGCGATGCCAAGGCACGCGGGCGCTCTCGCGAGCCCCTCAGCAAGCGCAAGGACCTTCCCTGGATCAAACGATGGGCGCCTGAACGAAACATGGGGGAACTGGGCGTGTTCTTGGGGGTCCTGTTGCCATCGAAGCGCGTGGAGCTCTTTCGTCCCAATCTCGATCTGGAGCGTCAGGGCCACCGTTCCTTCAAGGCCGCCGCCTTCGACGTGGGCGGGCGCGTCGGCTACTACCCCTTGCGCTTCCTCGGCATCGAGGCCGAAGGTGCGGTGATGCCGACCTCCACCCGGGACGGGGCGGGTCGGGCCACCCTGTGGGCCCTGCGCGGGCACGTGGTCGGCCAGCTCGGCCTGTGGTCGGTCACCCCGTTCGTGCTCGTCGGTGGCGGCGTGCTCAGCGTCTCCAGTGACGCGAGCGTGGTCGGCAAGGACATCGACCAGGCCCTGCACTTCGGTGGCGGCGTCAAGGTCTACCTCAACCGCTGGACCATGGTGCGCTTCGACATTCGCGATACCCTGGCGCCTCGACAGGGCCTCAAGAACGGCGCTTCCAACAACCTCGAGATCCTCCTCGGCCTGTCCGTCACCCTCGGGCGTGAGAAGGATCGGGACGCACGGCAGCCCGCGCCGGCACCCAGCGACCGAGACGGCGACGGGTTCCTCGACGCCGACGACAAGTGCCCCGACACCCCCGGCATCGCACCCGACGGCTGTCCGGCGGGCGACCGAGACGGCGACGGATTCATCGACCCCGACGACAAGTGCCCCGACACCCCCGGCATCGCACCCGACGGCTGCCCCGACCCCGACCCCGACAAGGACGGGATCTTGGGGGACGCCGATCAGTGCCCCACGGAACCCGAGACCCAAAACGGCTACCAGGACGACGATGGCTGCCCCGACGAGGTTCCAAAGGAGGTCGCACAGTTTACCGGCACCATCGAGGGCATCTACTTCGACGTCAACAAGGCCACGATCAAGTCCAAGTCGAGGCCCAAGCTCGACAAGGCCGTGGAAGTCCTCAAGAAGTTCCCGTCGATCCGCATCGAGATCTCCGGGCACACCGATTCTACGGGCTCCCGCAAGCACAACATGGAGCTTTCGGCGGCGCGCGCCGAAGCGGTCAAGAAGTACCTGGTCGAGCACGGCATCGACGCCTCGCGGATCACCACGCGGGGGGCCGGGCCGGACGAACCCGTGGACACCAATGACACCAAGGCCGGTCGCGCCAAGAACCGGCGCATCGAGTTCAAGATCCTGAAGTAGGGATCCCGCACACCGTCGTGGTGCCCCGTCGCGCGGACGGCGGGGACGCCCGCGGCGGCGCGCGATGGCTCCAAGCACGCCGTCGCAGGGCCGGCCGGCCCGGCGACGGTGGTCACCCGGGCCTGAACTCGAAGGGAGAGATGACGCGGACCTCGCCGCCGGCCGGCGGCGGATCGACCTCGATGGCGAACCTCGTCTCCTGGACGCACGCGGCGAACTCGGGGTCGTGGATGGTCATCGTCGCCTCGTCGCGTTCGCTCGTTCCGACGCCCCCCACCCCCGGTTCTCCTTCGATGGTAAACGGAGCCGTCCCGCGGCCCTGTGTATCCGGCGCGCGTTCGAGGAACTGATCGTAGCATTCTCGGGCCAGTGGCACGCGTTCCCCGACGCGCGACCGGATGTACGCCTTTTGCACTCGAGGGTCCGCACTCGTGGCACCCTCCGCGAACGAAGCCGGTCCCTCCGCGGGCGCCGTCTCGCCTGCGCGGCGCTTCGCGGCCCTGCGCCGGCGAGCCGCACGGATCATCCCGAGCAAGCGGTCCCGGGCTGGTCGCCCGATCCGGCGCAGGCCCTTCGGCGCAGGCCCTTCGTGCTCCACCGCCTGAGCCGGCTTCGGATCCGCGTGCGACGAAACGACCGGTGTCTCCCGTGCAGGCGCACCGGCGCCATGCACGATCGTTTCATCGTCGTCGGAACCCGCCCGATGCACCAGCCACCCGCCGACCACCGCGAGGAATGCTGGGAAACGCCGCCCACCGAGGACGACGACCCGTTTCGCCACATCGGCCACGATAACGATAGCCAGACGCACCCGGCGGAAGCAAGGTCCCTGTGGGCATCGTCTCCCGGGCTTCGAGCAGCACACGGGCGGGCGTCCCCGAACCGAGGCGCCGGGGCGCCGGCTCTGCGCCGCCAGCGTCCGTGCTCGCCCCGGTCACGGAAACAGCGGGACGTCGGGGAGCGCGTTCGGAACCTCGTTCGCACTGTCCCCGAGATTCTCGTTCGGGGTCCCGTATCCCAAGGCGCCCTGGGCATCGCGTCCCCAACAGCGCACGGAGTCGCTGTCGGTGATCGCACACCGGTGGTAGTAACCATCCGATAACCGGACACCCGGAGCATCGAGATAACCTACATCCGCTGGGCTTTCATTGTCTCCGATGTGCTGGGTGTGCCCCAGCCCGATCTGGCCTTCCCAGTTGACTCCCCAACATTGCATGTTGCCGTCCGAAAAGACGACGCAGGTGTGCTCGGCCCCACAAGCCAGATCGACGATGCTCGGGTGCCCCTGAGACAAGGGGACATCCCCGGCGCTGGAGGGCGCCTCGTCATCGCCAAGATTCTCTCCAAACGTGTTCGTCCCGTACCCGAGCTTGCCGTCCTTCGCCCGTCCCCAGCAACGCACGTTCACCCCGTCGTCCAAAACCACGCACGTATGGTAGGCCCCCGCAGAGATCATCTGTGCCTTGGCTCCCAGCGCCACCAAGGCGCCGCTCGAGGGAACCTCGTCGTCTCCAATCACGGTGTTCATCCCGTCCCCGTGCCCGAGCTGGCCGAAGCTGTTCGCGCCCCAGCACCGCACGTCCCCGCCGACGAGGATGGCGCAGGTGTGCTGGGTGCCCAGGGCCACGGCCTGGACCGAGCCTCCCACCATGATGTCGGCAACCGCGAGCGCGTCGGACGTGTTGCCGTAACCGAGTTGCCCCACCCCGTTCGCCCCCCAGCAGCGGATCGCCCCCCCACCGAGCAAGGCGCAGGTGTGGTTGGCCCCGGCGGCGATCGCCACCGCGTCCACGACGCCCTCGACCTCGCGGTTCGGGTCCGGTGCGTCGAGGTCCGCGCCGTCGAAGCCAAGCTGCTTCCGAGCGTTTCGCCCCCAGCAGCGCACCGTTGCCCCCGTGACGAGAGCGCAAACGTGATTGTCTCCGAGGGCGAGGTCCAGCACGCTCTCCCCCACCACGACGTCCGGCAGCGTGTCCGGCGTCTCGTCGTCGCCGATGTTCTCCAACGGATCGAGCCCCACGCCGAGCTTCCCGTACGCATTGTCGCCCCAGCAACGCACCGTGCCCGACTTCGTGCGCACGCACGTAAAGTCCTTGCCCGCCTCGACCTCCACGACCGAACCATAGTCGGCGCAGGCTCCCTGGATGCACGTCTTGCCGGTTCCGCAGGGCATGTCACAATCCCCGCAGTGGAGGCGGTCGAAGTCCGTATCGATGCAGAGGTTCCCGCACGCCATCTCGCCGGGCGCGCAACCGCCGTCCGTCGTGCCGCCCGTCGTGCTCGTCGTCCCCGTGCTCGCGCCCGCGGTCGTCCCCGTGCTCGCGCCCGTGGTCGTCCCCGTGCTCGCGCCCGTGGTCGTCCCCGTGCTCGCGCCCGTGGTCGTCCCCGTGCCCGCCGTCGTCCCCATGCCCGTGCCCGCCGACGTGCTCGTGCTGGTACTGCTACTGGTGCTCGTGCTCGTGCTCCCCGTCGTCGTCTCCGTCTCCGACCCAGACCCGCCCCCATCGGGGGGGGGCAGGTCGTTGAAGCACCCCGCGACGATCGCGAGCGCCGCGAGGACGAGCGTTGTGGGACGGGCCGGCAAAGGACGTGGGGTCGTACGCATGGGGATGCCCTCCGAGGATTCGATCGAGGAACGACGACCGCACGGCTGCGCCCGTAGAACCTGTATGAAAGGTACCAGCCTTTTCGTGCGCGTGCCACGGCGCCGTTGGCTCCAGCCCCCCTCAAACCTTCGATTTCGGCCCCAGGACCCGGGGCAGGTCCGACCACGGCTCCGACTCGTTCGGCTCGACGGATTCGGGCTGCGCCGGGCGAGTCGTCCGAGCCGTGAGGGGCCGACCGCCGACCGGATCGGAGTCGTTCGGCGGCCGCCGTGCGTTCCGCCGGCCCACACGCTTGCCGCGCGCGCCCCCCCCGCCTACCCTGGCGGTGTGCGGTGTCCTCCTCGCCGCGGCCCCAACACGGCGGCGCCCGCCGCGGCCGCCGCCGTCGGCCTCGCCTGCGCCGCGGACCCGGTCGCCGTCCGGGACGTGGGCCCCGCCGAGGCCTGCGAGTCCTTCGCCGCCTGGCCCGAGGACGCCACCGCGGCCGAGGACGCCCTCGCCGAGCGGCTGGTCGTCCTCCGGGGCGCGACCCTGCCGTGCGCCGATCCCGGCGCCGCGCCCCCACCGCCGCTCGCCG
>JALSIN010000079.1 GCA_026989935.1 Polyangiaceae bacterium
ACAAAACCGGGCTGCGACGTATCGCAGGACGTCTCGAACAAGGCCTCGGCCAGCGCCGGTGGGCATGCGACCGGCCCGTCCAGATCCGCCTCGAGCCCGGCGATGGCCCGGTGTACGTCTGGCCGGATCGGAATTTCGCCTTCCGGTCCGAGGAGCCAAGGGACCTCGCCATCGCGCGGCCGGGTCAACAAGACGCGGACCCGCACTCCGGGCATGGCGGCTTCGAGCCGGTCGGCGGCGTACCGAGCGACCTCGTCGATCGCTCGCGAAGAGAGCGCAAAACGACCCAACTCGCCGACGACGGCAAAGAGTTTCGCTCGGTGCTCGGCACGCTCGCGCTCCCGGAACCGCTCCCGAGCCAGGGTCGTCGCCCGGCGCACGAGGTCTTCGAGATCACGTACCAGGACGAAGTACATCACGCTGCCCGCCGCGATGGGGATCGCCACGGCACTGTAGACGTTCGCCTTCGTCGCTGGCGCCATCGACGGAGGCAACCACCCGGCGGCATCCGCGGCGAAGACGGCTCCGAACGTCACCAGGCTCACAGCCCCGGCGACCAGCGCCGCCACGGGCCCGACCATCGCCCCCGCGACCATCACCGGAACCATGTACACGGCGCCCGGTGTACCGTGCATCGACGAAAACAAGACGAGCGCCAGCGTGACGATGAGCCAGAGGCCGGACACGAGCAAGAGGCCCGCCGTCCGGACCCGCCCCGCACGAGCGACCACATACACGGCCAACAAGAACGCGAGTATCGCGCCGTGGAATCCCACCGTGGCGACGATGTCGTTTCGCTCGTCGAGCAGCGCCGCCACGAAGGCGAAACCGTCCAACACGGCCAGCGTCAAGAGCCCGCGCTGGAAACGGCCTCGCTGGGCGGCGGGATGTGGGGCGGCGCCCAACGAATCCTGGGGCTCATTGCTCGCGTTCGCCCCTGGGTCCGCTGGGTCCACGGAACGACCTTCCCATGGTTTCGCGAGTTGGAAAAGCCGGGCCACTGCCCCGGCCCTACGCCGAACCCGGTGCACGGGGCGGCCCGGGCCAGCGAATGCCGGCGGCCCCCATTCGGGGCCGCCGGCCCAGCCCTCGTCTCGCCCCTAGTAACGGTAGTGCTCGGGCTTGTACGGCCCCTCGGCCGGGATCCCGAGGTAGGCCGCCTGCTCGGGGGTCAACTTCGTAAGGCGCGCCCCCAACTTGGAAAGGTGCAGGCGGGCAACCTCCTCGTCCAGGTGCTTGGGCAGCACGTAGACCTTGCCCACCTCGTACTTGTCGGATTCGGTCCACAGGCTGATCTGTGCCAGCACCTGGTTCGTAAAGGAGTTGGACATCACGAAGCTGGGGTGCCCCGTCGCGCAACCCAGATTCACCAGGCGCCCGCGTGCCAGCAAGATCACCGCGTGGCCGTCGGGAAAGATGAACCGATCCACCTGCGGCTTGACGTTCACCTCCCGGATCTCCGGATCCTCTTCGAGCGCGTGCACCTGGATCTCGCTGTCGAAGTGCCCGATATTGCACACGATGGCCTCGTCCTTCATGCGGGCCATGTGGGCCTTGGTGATCACGTCGCAGCAACCGGTGGCCGTCACGAAGATGTCTCCGACCGGCGCCGCCTCGTCCATGGTGACGACCTCGTAGCCTTCCATGGCGGCCTGTAGTGCGCAGATTGGATCGATTTCCGTGACGAGCACGCGGGCCCCGAAGCCCCGCATGGACTGCGCACAGCCCTTGCCCACGTCACCGTAACCGGCCACCACGACCGTCTTGCCGGCCACCATGATGTCCGTGGCGCGCTTGATCCCGTCCGCCAGCGACTCGCGGCACCCGTAGAGGTTGTCGAACTTGCTCTTGGTCACCGAGTCGTTGACGTTGATCGCCCGCACCTTCAGCGAGCCCTCCTCGGCCATCTGGTACAGACGGTGGACCCCCGTGGTGGTCTCCTCGGACAGCCCCACCACCTGGTCGATGAGATCCGCGTGGTCGCGATGCATCACGAGCGTGAGATCACCGCCATCGTCGAGCAGCATGTTGCACGGTTTGCCGTCCGGCCAGCGGATCGTCTGCTCGATGCACCACCAGTACTCCTCCTCGGTCTCGCCTTTCCAGGCGAACACCGGGATCCCGCGGGCGGCAATGGCCGCGGCCGCGTGATCCTGCGTGGAGTAGATGTTGCACGAGGACCAGCGCACCTCGGCCCCGAGCGCCACGAGCGTCTCGATGAGCACCGCCGTCTGGATCGTCATGTGCAAGCAACCCGCGATCCGTGCGCCGGCGAGGGGCCTTTGCTCGCCGTACTTCTCCCGCAGGGCCATCAGGCCCGGCATTTCCTTTTCGGCCAGTTCGATCTCCTTGCGGCCCCAATCGGCCAGCGAAAGGTCGGCGACCTTGAAGTCGCCCGTGGTCTTGACGGTTCCGTCCATGATCGTGTCGTTCCTATCGGTAGTGGGGCACCCACCCCGCCTCATCCTTGAACAGGCGGACGCAACGGATGCACTTTTCATCGGTGAGAAAGAACCGGTGATAGATCCCCGCGGGCAACACCACGAGGTCGCCGACCTCTACCTGGAGGCGGATCCACCGATCGTCGTGGGAGCGGATGTCGAAGATCCCCGCACCTTCGAGCACGTACCGCACCTCGTCGTCGTCGTGCAAGTGCTCACGGGCGAACTTTCCCAGCATCTCGTCCAGCCCCGGCGTGTCGGGGGACAGCGCCACCTCGTCCCGCGTGCGATAGCCGCGGTCCGCCGCGAGGCGGTCGAGGTGCGCATCCAGGTCGTCGGCCTCGGGCGGGATGTGCTCGCACAGAACGCCCACGCGGGCGAGGTCGTCGGACGATGGCGGCGTGCGGTCGCCGCCGTCGAGCCAGGAGAGCTCCATGGGGCGAAGGCTAGCCCCGGTCCCCGGCTGCATCAAGGCCGGCCGTTCGCGCCAGCACCGCCACCTTGAACAGGTAGTCGAAGCACTCGGCCTGGGTCTTGGCCTGTTGCCAGGTCTTTCCCCACACGTATACCCCGTGCCCGGCCACGAGGACCGCATCCACGTCCGGGTGCTCGACGATGGCCCGTTCGAGCGAAGAAGCCAGATCGGCCTCGCGGGGCGTGTTCGGGATCACGGGCACGCGCACCGGGTCGAAGCAGCCCTTGCCGCGCAGCCCCTTGTGCATCTCGAGGTCGCGGCTTTCGAACACACCGGCGCCGTCCGGCGCCGCCAGCCGCGCAGCCAGCACGGCCCACACCGAGTGGTTGTGGATCACCGCCCCCGCGCCGCGCAGGCGATAGGCGTCGTAGAAGAGCGGCTGGCACTCGCTGACGCGCAGGGCCGGATCGAACGGCGCCCGCAGCACCCGACAGGACGTGAGATCGCTCCCATCGAGCAAGAAGACGTCCTCGGGGCGGATGCGCTCCTTTTGCACCCCCGACGGAGCCATGTAGATCCCCGCTTCGCCGCGGATCGAGATCCCGCCCCCGGTCCCGCTGACCCACCCGAGGTCGTAGAACTGCCGGCACAGCTCGCAGATGAGCGCGGGGATCTCGGCGTCCTTCGTCGTCATGGCAGCGGCACCCTAGCCGACCCCGGACGGACGATCGACCCCGAACCGCGGGCCACCGCCCAACGTCCGGGCGGGCGGCCCGCCGACCGCCACACCGTCGGGGAGCCCCCAAACGCTGCACGACCGCCGAGGACCGCCCCCCGAGGGGGCGCCGGACAGGCCCCGCGGGCCGACCCCGGCCGCACCGAAGCGCCTCGGCCTTCCCGCCGGCCGATGTTCGGCGGTGCTTCCAGCGTTGGGGCTTACGCAGACGAAAACAGGCACGCGCACGGGCACCGGTACCGGTACGGCGAACGCGGCGGCCCGGTGTTTCCAGCCCTGGTGATCATGCGGACGGAAACAGGAACGCGCACGGGGTCCCACACGCGTACGGGCACCGGCGCGGGGACGGAGGTCGTGCCCTCGGCACAAGCGTGGCACGGGCCGCCGGGGATGCGGCGGGCGAACGGACATCGACGCCCGTCGCCCGGGCGGCGGCGACGGACCGGCCGACGGGCCGCCGCCCGGGGGACGCTGCGATGCGTCCGAACGGATGCGTCGAGACATGCGCGCGAGCCAAAGGGACGTGGCGAGCGGGCGGGGGGAGCCGGGGGCGGCTATACTGCCGCCATGCCCACGCTCCGGCGCATCGGCGCGCTCGTCCGCCTCCTGCTGATCCTCGGCCTGCCGGTCGCGGTGGTGGTCGGGATCTTCGGCTGGGGGCTGGCGTTCGGCGCGGCGCACCGCGCGTCGGTGCTGCACTGGGAGCAGCGACTGTTGGGTTGGAAGGCGCCGCCGCAACACGACGAGGCGCCGGCCGAAGACGAAGCGAGCGCCGAGCCCTCGACCGCAAGCCCCACGCCCACCCGTGAAGAAGCCGGGGGGCGCGTGCAGGACGAGCGGCCGGTTCCAGCGGGCGAGCCGGAGGCCCCCGCCGCCACGGCCCCCACGCCCGAGCGCGACGGGCCGAGGACGCCCCCCACCCCCGCACAGAACGAGGCCGCGCGGATGCCACCCCGGGCGGCACCGACCCCCTCGACCGCCGCCGTCGAGGCCCCGCCCACGCCACGTGCCGACCCGGCCGGACGGACGCCAGCCGCCGAGGACCTCGACGCGCGCCTTTCGTTGCCGGTGACGATCCGCGTGAAGGTGCTGGTGGACGACACGGTCCGCGCCGACCACCCCGACTGGATCGACTACGTCCAGCGCCTTCTGGCGGCCGGCTCCAGCGTGTACGCGGAGCAGTTTGGGATCCGGTTCGACCTGGTGGGCCTGGCCCGCTGGCCCGTGCCCACGGCGGGGATCGGCGCACGGGCCCTGTACGAGGACCTGGCCGGGCGCCCCCGCGAGGGCGCAGACATCGTGCTGGGCCTTACGGACCGACCGCTGGCCGACGGAGATCTCGCGGGCCTGGGTGGCACGCCGGCCGAGGACGCCCCGTTCAATGCCTCGGTCGCGCTGGTCTACGCGCGCCCGCGCATCGACCCCAAGTTGCCGCACCTGCCCGTGTTGCTGCACGAGATCGCGCACCTGTTCGGCGCGCGCGACGTCACCGACCGCACCACCGACGCCTACCGCTCGGGATCCTGGATGGCGCCGATCGACGCACGACGCACCGGGCGCCCGTGGATCGATCCCGGCAACCGGCGCACGATCCTGCTGCGCAAGGATCGC
>JALSIN010000080.1 GCA_026989935.1 Polyangiaceae bacterium
CCCCCCGCCTGGCCCCCGGTGGGATCGGATTCGGACGCCTTCGGTTGCAGGTGTCCGGCGTTGAACCAACTTCGCGTGAAAACTCCTGGTACCGTCTTGAACATGACGATGCGACCACGCGCCTTTCGTTCCCGCCACACCCGCACCACCGCGACGGCGCTCGTCGCGACGATCGCCGTGTCCGGCATGGCGATGGGAGGGTGCGCCTTCCGCCGGTCGGTGCACCGCAGCACCTTGTCGAGCCAGGTGACCATCGACCAGGACGGCCGCGACGTGGCGACCCTCGACCGATCGGAATACACGGTGCTCGGCACCGCGGCCGGCCGCGACAAGACCACGCGCGTGTTCGTGCTGTGGTTTCCGGTGGGCAACCACAAGAGCCCGGCGGAGGTGTGGGACAGCGCCTACTACGACGCCGTCGAGCACGTCGAGGGGTGTGACGGGCTGCTGTTGCCGCGGGCGAAGACCAAGCGCATCGTGATCCCGTTGCTGCTGGTCAACATCATCGTCAAGAAGACGGCCCTCAAGGGACGATGCATCCAGATCAAGGACGACGACGAACTGGCGCGCAGCGGCCACGGGCCGGGGCACCACGGGATGCACGGCCACGGCCCGGGGCACCACCGGATGCACGGCGCCGGTCCGGAACGCGGCCACCGCGGCCACGGCGGCGGCAAGGCCCGACCCGGGCCGAAACCGGCGCGTGACCACGCCGCGCCCGCCGACCGAGGGCATCCCGAGCCGACCGGAGACGAAGGCGGGCGGCCCGGGGCTTCGCGGCCGTAGGCGCGGGCCATATGGCCGAAGAACACCCCCGTCAGAGCAGCTTCTTCTTGAAGCGCAAGGACGCCGCGATCCGCGGGGCGAGGAGGTTCTCAACCGAAGCCAACGCTTCATCGGCCGCGTCGAGACTCCAACGCTCGTATGTGGCCCGTCGCTGGACGATGGAAGCGGGGGGCGCCGCGGTGGCGGTCACGGCGGGCCGTCGCCGGCAGCGAGGCCCGGGGGAGGCGGCGTGGGGGGCGGGCGTCGCATCGGGGTGGTGCTCGCACCCAGGTAGACGAACGGTTCGCCGGCGGGTGCCACGAGGCGGGCGGCCGGGAAGGTGTCGAGGCCGAGCAGGGCGGCGGGCGCCGAGCCGAGGCCGATCGCCTCGAAGGTGAGGCTGTCGGACACCACGGCAGGCCGCTGGCGCGCGAAGATCGGTCCGGCTGTCACCCGCGGCAGCCGTAGGTGCCGCACGAATCGGCGGGCTCCCTCCGGTGTGAAGCGAAGTTCCAAGGTCGCATCTTGCAGCCGCATGCCCAGGGCCGAGAGCGTCCACGGGGACAGCCGAAGGTAGGGGGCGTGGAACTCGAACACCCCGATCCCCGCCACGCCGCCGAGGTTCACCGGGACGCCGACGACGCCGGCCGGGGTCACGACCTCGTCGTGCAGGACCATCGCGTCGAGCGGCACCGCGGTGGTGCCGGCCGTACCCGGGGGCCACAGCGTGAGCGTGCGGGCGGCGGCGTCGAGTTCCACGTCGTGCAGGTCGAGGAAGTCCTGGCACAGGACCACGGACACGTCCTCGGGCAGGTCGGGGCCCGGCACGCCGGGCACGAAGCGCAGCCCGGCGTAGAGGTTGCCTTCCACGTCGATCGAACGGCCCGCGCGCGCGGCGAGGCGGGGCAGAGCCGCATCGCGGGCCCACGAGACCGGGCACGTGCCGTCGAGCGCGGCTTGCAACCGGGGCCCGTCGTCCGCTGGATCGACGTCGAGCAGGAGGAGCCGGGGCGCTGTCAGGAGGTCGAAGGTGATCGGCGTTTCGACCTGGGCGCGCGGCGATGCGTCGTCGGGGGGGGCGGCGCGTGCGGGGACGCCGAGGGCCGGCAGCAGGACGTCGGCGGGCTCGGGCGGGGCCGGGACCGCGCGGTGGAACCGAACGGTGCGCGTGACCGGGGCGTCTTCGGTGTCGATCCGGCGGGCGATCTCGATGGCTTCGACGTCCACGAGGGGCTCGGGGATTCCGGTCCACGGCAGCGTGTGGGCGCGCTCGGCCAGGCGGATGACGTCGTGCTCGACGGTCTCGATCCAGCCGTGCAGGAGATGAATTTCCAGGGCGATGCGGTGGACCCCGCGCCCGTCGCCGCGGGCGTGCGCGAGGTCGAGAGCCAGGGGCTGCCCGGGTCGCAACAGATCGTAGCGCCGGCCCGAGACGCCCGTGGCCGCGATCACGAGGCGGCGGTCGCTTCGCGGCAGCGGCCCCCCGAACAGGGCCCAACGGTGCCCCGTGCCCAGCGGTGCGTTCCACAGGTTCGTCCACGCGGGGGGCTCGGCGCCGTCGGTGCCGGCGAGGCCCTCGTTTGTCCACGGCACGGCGCCGAGGAAGCAGGCCAGCAGCGAGGCCGCGAGTACCTCCCGCACACCCGCCTCGAAACGGTCGGCGGGGTTGGCGGCAGGCATGGGGGTGTTGCGCGGCAGGCCGAACGACCGCGCGAGGAGGGCGTGCCGGGCCCGCAGGCCGGCGACCGCACGGTCGAGCAGCGGCGTGTCGAGGGACAGCAGCGAAAGCGCCAGCACGACGAAGGGCAAGGCGCCGAGGTTCCAGACGACGGACAGCAGCAGCAGGTAGGCGACGGCCCCCACGGCGGCCGCGCGCCGCACGCGGCCCGGCACCAGCAGCGCGACGGCCAGCAGACCGTCGAAGCCGCGCATCGCGAACGTGCCGGCCGAAAGCAGCCACGCCGGGGCGTGGTCGGCCAGCAGGACGGCGGGGGCACGGGCGACGGCCCCCTGGCGTAGCAGCAGGTCGAGGGCGGTGCCGTCCGACCACGCTGGGTCGATGCGGTTGACCGCCGAAAGACCGAAGAAGGCCGCGAGTTCGAGCCACGCGCCGAGCACCGCAAGCGACCGGATCGTCGCCGGGGGCGGCGGCCCGCCGGGGGCGAGGGCGGCGTCGAGGGACAGGTGCCCTCCCAGCGGCAGGAACAGGGTCCAGGCGAGGGCCACGTCGAGGAGCAGGTCGCCCGCGTGCACGAGCAGCGGGTTGCGGGCGTGGAGGCTCACCGAGGCCAGCAGCACCAGCAGGTGGGCGATCCGCGTGCGCAGGCCCACGGCGAACGCGACGGCGGCTGCGCCCGCGAGCACGAAGAAGACCGTGGCCTCCACCGGCCGGCTCGTGGTCAGCAGGTAGGACAGGTGCACCGTGTCGGGCTCGGCCAGCAACAGCGTGTGCGCCGGCAGGATCCCGTCGTCGGTGTAGAGTAGGTGCCGCTGCCCGAAGCGGACGGCGAGGTCGGCGAGTACCAAAAGAGCGAGCGCGATCCGCACCAGGGCCAGCGCACGGGTGTCCACCGTCGCAAGATCCAGCAGGGCGCGGAGGGGTCGTCGCATGGTCAGGGCGTGGGTGCGATGGGACCCGCGACGGCGTGCGTGCGCACGGGGGGCGGTGGCGGATCGTCCGACGGCCGCCGGGCGAACAACAGCAGTCGGGCGCGGTGGGGGCCGGGCGTGGTCTTGCCGGGTGGGGGGCTCGGCCGTTCGAGGGAGTAGGCGGCGAACGCCACGGCGGCGTCACGCTCGTTGCGGCCGGGCAGGCGGTGGCTGCGGAACACGAAGTCGGCCAGCTCCGCGGCGTATGGGCCGGCGGCCTGGGCGCGCATGGTCTGCGAGAAGTAATAGAGGAACAGGCCGAGGCTCGGAGCGTACCCGGTCTGGATCTCGGAGATGACGGGACCGCCCGTGATCGGGTCGAACCGGCGACCGTCGGCCGTCTGGGCGCTCATCACGAACCAACCGACCGTCTTCGGCGGGTCCGAGAACATCCCCCAGCGCTGCCAGATGTTCGTGGCGTAGGCCCACACCAGCGTGGGGCTGCGGTCGGACGGCTTGAGATGCTCGGGCAGCAGCAGTGACGAGTAGAGGGCGTTCGTCACGACCGAGACCGCAAGCGACGCCGCGACGACCTCACGGACGGCGCGACCGGTCCGCGCGAGCCGACCGGGCCGCGAGGCGGCGGGCTGCAGGGGGGCCGCCAGGTGGGACGCCCACTTCGCGGAGATCCGATGGACCGCGCGGGCGACGCGCCGCCAGCCGCCGGGCGTGACGAACAGCAGGTAGGTGGAGACCATCGTCGGGCTGAAGAGGTCCACGTCGATGAGGAAGAAGATCGACGCGTGCAACAGCGCCAGCGGCGCAAGCCCCACCAGGCGACACCAGCCGGTCCGCCAGGGGGAAAGGAGCAGGACGGGCGCCGCAGCCTCGATGGCGAGGGTGCCGTAATCGACGAAGCGCAGGACCCAAAGGGGCAGCGTGGTGCGCAGGGCGGCCGCAAGCGGCGTGACCAGCTCGTCCATCCACAGCGTGTAGTGGATCGCGTCGCCCTCGATCCAGACGGGGGTGAGCTTGTCGTAGAACGTAAAGCCGTAGATGACCGCGAGCTGGAGCGCGCAGCCGAAGACGGCGATGGATCGCACCGGCGCGAGGGAATACGGCTGCCCGCGCCGCCGGGCGAGCAGGGCGTCGGCGCTCATGGTCCGGCCGAGGGGCAAAAACAGCGTCCACAGCAGGAAGGAGCGCATCACGTCGTCGGCGCCGTAGCTCATGAACGGGCTGCGCGCGTGGATCGACAGGGCGCACAGGAACGACAGCAGGTGCGTAACGCGCGTGCGGTAGCCCGCGGCGAAGCAGGCGAAGACGGCGATGGAGAAGACGAAGAAGGCCCGGACGGCCGCCGGCGTGCCGAACCCGAGCAGAAGCGACGGGCGGGCGAACGGCGCCGGCATGAAGGCGATGTGGATGTTGCGGTGGATCCCGACGTTCGTGTAGAAGAGATCGATGTTCTTCCAGCGTAGGAGTACCGAGACGATCAGGAGAAGCCCGGTCACGATGCGATAGGCCGCGAGGGACCGTGGGTCGGCCGTACACAGCGCCTCGGTGAGGCGCCGGATCGCCCGTCGCGCGGCGGGGGGTCGGGTGGCCGTGGGCCCCATGGCGTCCGCATCCTACCGGGTTGCAGTGCGTGCGGGCGAGCGTTCCCTCCGCAAGGCGTGCGTTTCATCGGGGGGCCGCCGACAACCGGCGCAGATCCTGCTTCGAGGGGGAATGCGTCGTTGACGGGAACGTGGGCTGGCTCTAGGGTGCGACCCGTGGCACGATCCGGACACCTTCGCAGTTTGGTTGTGGGAGCGCTACTGTCGATCTTCGCCTGTGGGGACGACGGTGGAGCCTCGGGCGGAGGTTCGGGTTCGGGGGCCGGTTCCGGGACGGGGACGGCGACCACGGCCAGCACCTCGACGGGCGGCGGGCCTGCGGGATCGACGGCGGGTGGTAGCTCGGGTTCTTCGGGGACCACGGGGATCGACACGACAGGCCCGGGTTCGACCGGTTCGACCTCGGCGGGCCCGGGCTCGACCGGTTCGACCTCGACGGGCTCGGGCTCGACCGGTTCGACCTCGACGGGCGGCAGCACCGCCATGCCGGCCATGCCCACCATGGCGGCGACCGCGGCGACCGTGCCGACCCTGGTCCCCGTGTTGACCACGACCCTACCGTTGCCCACCGTGATGCCCACCTCCACCAGCAGCGCGGCCGTGGACACGACGATGGTGACGGCGGTTCTTTCGGGAATCGCCGCGGCCGGGGGCGCCACGCCCCACGCTGGCCGAACGAGCGTGTGGGCTCAACTCCCTCGCGCCGTACCGCCGCCATCGCTTCGTGCGCCGGGGTTGCTCGGCGGCGGGCGTTGAGTGCAACGAGCACGCCGTGGCCTCGTCGGTCCGGGCGCATGTCCACGAGTCCGGTGGTCCGGACCGGGCACGCGGCCTCGCCGGGTTCCATCGGGACACCGTTTTGCACCATCGGCCTTGTGTCCGATCGAAGGGCACGCGGCCACCCCAGGCCGCCGTGTTGCGGAAGCAGCGCTGCAGATCGTGCGTTTTTTGCGACGAAGGGGCATCAAGGGGGCCCGCCTCGGGACGCCGGGGAGATTCTCGCGGCTTGACGGGTGAAGGCGTTGCGGGCACACTTTCGGGCGTGACCTTCCTGCCGAACCGAACCAAATACCTTTTCGCGATCGTCTTGCTGGTGGGCGCCGGCTGCTCTGGAGATGACGCTGCGAGTGGCAGCGGTTCGTTCTCCGGCTCGGTAACGGCCACGAGTGCGACGGGGTCCGGGTCCGCGTCGTCGGGTTCTTCCACGGGCGCCGGGCCGGCGAGCGCGACGGACTCGGGGAGTTCGGGGAGCACCGGGAGTACGGGGATCGACACCACCGGTTCGACGGGCATGACGGGCTCGACGGGCTCGACCGGCATGGGGAGTTCGACCGGGTCGGGCAGCACCACGGCGATGCCCGCGATGCCGATGATGACGACGACGGCGGCGCCGACGACGACGGCCGCGCCGACGACGACGGCGGCGCCGACCACGACGGCGGCCCTTCCGACGTTGACGACGACGGCGCCGTTGCTCACGACCGCGACGTTGCCGACCTTGTTGCCGACGATGACGGCCGCGCCGACGACGACGGCCGCCCCGTTGTTCACGACCACGACGCTGCCGGCCTTGTTGACGACGACGACGGCTGCACCGGCGACGACGGCGCCGCTGTTGACGGGGCCGATTGCGCCATCGTTGACCGCGCCCATCATAGCGGGCGGCGGCGTGTTGCCCACGTACCACGGCGAGGTCTGGGAGCAGCTGCCCCGCGTCGCGCCCGTGTCCTCGCGCGGCGAGTCGGGCCTGCTCGGCGGCGGCCGCTAGGCTGCACCCGGCGCGCGTGACCGTCTCGGGGCCCCGGTTCGTTCCAACGTGGGCGCCGCGGGTCGCCGGGATCTCGGCGTTCCCGCTGGCGGTCGCGTTGGCCGCATCGGTGTGGTCCTACACCGTAGACGACGCCTACATCTCGCTGCGGTACGCCCGGAACCTCGCGCACGGGCTGGGCCTCGTCTACAACCCCGGCGAGTGGGTGGAGGGGTACACCAACTTTCTTTGGACGGTATTGCTGGCGATCCCGCACGCGGCGGGGTGGGATCCCGTGCTCTTCGCGAAGGTCCTGGGCCTTGGAGCGGTCCTTGCCGCCGTCGAGGCGTCGCGCCGCCTCGAAGCCCGCCTGGCGGGCCGCCCGGTGGGGATCGCGCCGCTGCTGCTCGCCTCGAGCGTGCCGTTCGTGGGGCACGGCGTGTTCGGGCTCGAGACGGCCCTGTACGCCGCGCTCGTGGCGTGGGCGATGCTGTGGACGGACCGCGAGGAGAACCGCGACCTCGCGTGGCCCCATGGGTCGGCCGGGCTTTGGGCGGCCGCCGCCCTGTGTCGCCCGGATGCGCCCCTGTGGATCGGGTTCGCGTTGCTGCTAATCCCCGCCCGGCCACTGGCGCCGCGGAACCTGCGGCGGGCGGCGATGATCGCCGCGCCGGTCGGGGCGATCGTGGCGTTTCGGCTGGCCGCCTACGGGCACCCCGTCCCCAACACCCTGGCGGCGAAGACGGGGGATCTCGCCGTCCAGATCGCCGCCGGGTTCTGGTACCTTTCGGGCTACGCGGCGTACCTCGGGCCGATCGCGTTGCTGGTGACCGTGGGGCTCGTCCTTTCTCTCATTGCCAGGGATCGCCTCGGGCGTGCCCTGGTCCTGTCCGTCGTGGCCTGGTGGGGGTACGTGCTCGTGGTGGGGGGCGACTGGATGGTCGCCTGGCGTTTTTGTGCGCCGGCCGAACCGCTGGCCTTCGCGCTCGCCGGCGCAGGGGTCGCGGCCGTCGGGTCGCGCACCCGATCGCGGGCCGCGATCGCGTTCGTGGCCCTGCTCCTCTCCGCCGCCGCCGTGCACCGGGTGCGTGCCGGCCGGGACCTCGTCCGGCGGGTCGAAGTCGAAGAGAAGAACTGGGAGGAGATGCTCGATGCCCCGATCGCCTTCTTGCAGCAGGCGCCGTCCGGAGAGGTGGCCTTCGCGGACCTCGGGTACGTGGGCTACGCGACCGACCGGCCGATCTTCGACCTGCTCGGCCTGATGGCGCCCTCGATTGCGCGCCTCGAAGGCGGCTACACGCGAAAGAACGGGCGAGGCCTCGCCGAGGCGGTGGTCGCCCGCGCGCCCACGTACGTGTTCTTGCTGTCGCTCGGCGGCGACTGCCACCATCCGATCCACGACGGGATGCGGGCCCTGTACGAACAGCCGGACCGCCTGCTGCAGCGGCACTACGTGCTCGCGGCGCGCGTGTCGTGGTACGGCGACATGGTCGGGTGCTTCTTCGAACGCGGGCAGGTCGCCGCCGCGGGCCGGACGCGAGAGTTGTTCGCCTTCGATGCCCCGGACGCGCTTGCGACCTGGACCCTGGAGGGCCATGGTGCGAGCATCGTTTCGGTCACCGACCCGGTGGGCCGCCGGGTGCACGGCGCCGCCGGCGGGGGCTTCTTGTCCACCTTCGACCCCCGGCGGGGGGACGAGCCCCGCGGCCGGGCGATCTCCCCGCCGTTTTCCCTCGACCGCGACGTGCTGTCCCTGCGCGTGGGGGGCGGCTTCGTCGCGGGGCTCGCGGTGGACCTGGTGGTGGACGGAACGCGCGTGTGGACGGTCCGCGGGCGCAACACGGAGGCGCTCGACGCCGTGTCCTTCGACGTGCGGCCGTGGCGGGGCGCCTCGGCGCGGCTCGTCGTGACGGACGACGCGGGCGGGCCGTGGGGGCACGTCTTGCTGGATGCCGTGACTCTGTTCGACGTGCCCGGCCTTCCGCCCCCGCCGCCCAGGGGATCCTTCGATGCGCCGTAGGATCGTGGCGCGTCTGCGGGCCGTGGCCGCCGCGGGGATCGCCGCCGCCGGCTGCGAGGCCCCCCCGGCGGCCGCGCCGGCCCCGGTGGCGAAGGCCGGTGTGCCGGCCGCCGTGTCGAAGCGCGTGGAGGCGGCCTTCGAGGCCGGGGACGTGGGGGCCCTGGATCTGGCCGCGTGGCAAGACGGTGTGCTGCGGTTCGCCACGCGGCGGGGCCTGGACGCAGACGAGCCCCTGCCGCTGGCGTCGCTGACCAAGACGATTACGGCCGCCCTGGTCCTCGATCTGGTGCGCCGGGGCGTCGTCGGGATCGACGACCCGGTCGAGCAGTGGGTGCCCGAGGCGGCGCACCTGGCGCCCGGGGCGAGGATCGGAGATCTGCTCGCACACCGAGGCGGTGTGATCGCCGACTGGCTCGCCGGCCTGTGGGCGCCGTCGCCCCCGGACTGGCACGCCGTGTTCGAGGAGACCCGACGCGAAGGCCCGGCGGCCCCGCCCGGCGACCGCACGCTTTACTCGAATCTGGGATATACGATCCTCGGAGCGGTCGTCGAGCGGGCGACGGGCCGGTCGTTCGAGGCGGCCGTCGAAGATTTCGCGACCTTGCGGTTCGGCGGGCGGATCGGAACGCACGGGCCGGACGGCCTGGTGGAGCCGCGCGTACGGCTCGTGCCGGCGGGCGGCGCCTACGGCCGCGCGCGCGACCTGGGGCCGCTTCTGGCCGAAGCGGCGGCGGGGGCGCGACGTGGGGGCCCACGCCCCTGTGCGCCGTTCGAGACCGCCCCCGCGGTGGACCTCGACCGGACCTGGGGCCTCGGATGGGGCCTTCGCCGGGCGGAGTTGCCCGGGGCGCGGCGGCTTTGCTGGCACGCCGGCCGCACGCCCGGTCACGGGGCCTTCGCACTGGTCCTGCCGGAGGAGGACGTGGCCGTCGTCGTGCTCGCCCGGGGCCCGCGCGCCGCCGAGGTCGCCCGGGGGATCGCCGTCGAGGCGGCCGGGGCGCTCGCGCCAACGGCTATCTCGGCCCTCGCCCGGCCCGTGCCGCACGAGGTCTCGCCGCCCCACCCGGGCCGGTACGTGACGGAGGCGGGGCTCGTGGAGGTGTCGGCCTCGGAAGGCGGCCTTCGCGTCCGGTTCGGGGCGCGCGAGGGAACCTTGCGCCCCGACGGGACGGGCCGTTACCGCCTGGAACCGTCGGCGCGACCCGCCCGTTTCTGGTTTTGGTCGGTGGGGACGGTGCATCTGCTGGTGGCCGGCGAGGCGGGCGTGGCCGAGCCGGTGGGCGTCGCCGTCGGACCGTTGCCGCCGGTGCCGGCCCCGCTGCGGGCGCGGGCCGGATGCTACGGCGTGCACGACCCGGTGCTGGGTCGCGTCGGGGCCGCCCGACTCGACGCCTTCGACGACCACCTGCGGTTGCGGCTCGCTGCCGACGCCGGCGTCGCCATCGACGGGACGTTCGTGCTGGTCGCCGAGGGCGACGGTCGGGCCCGCGTGCTCGGGGTGGGGCGCAGCGCCGGCGCCCGGTTGCACGCGGACGGGGCCGGCCTGTTCTTCCTCGGGTGGTCCTTGCGCCGCGACGATGCCGGCGGCTGCCGCGATCTCGTCGATGCGGCTTCCGAGGGCCTGTGATCCGGGCGCGCCCGACGGTGCCGACCGCAGGTCCGGCGGGGGTGGGCGTCCGATCCAGCGCGGCCACCCGAGGTGGCTACGTTCCGTCGGCGGCCCGATCGTCGAATGCAGCCGCCGCGACGCACACGGTCGCCGGCTTCTTGTCGCGGTTGGCGAACCGCAGTTCGAGGTCGTCGCCGGCGCGGGCCCGCGGGATCTTCAGCACGGTCCGTTCCCGTGTGAGGGGGCGTGCCTTCGCGTGCAACGCGGGGACGCGAAAGCGCAGGCGCTTGCCGCGACCGCGGACCCGGTGGACGAGGGCCACGAGGCGGTCGGCCGGGGGGACGGGCAGGCGCAGGCGCACGAACCCACCCGCCGCGATGGTCACCCGCAGGCAGCGGTAGAGGCGGCGGCCGTGGGACAGGAAGCTGCGCCGGGGCGCTTCCAGGGCCGGGCTGCACCCGCGCCGGGGATCGCGGCCCGCAAGCGCCCGGCACGGGTCCGCCGGCCGTGCGAGGATCTCGGCGTCGCCCGCGAGCACGAGGTCGGCCACGAAGCGGCCCGTGGGGGGTGGGCGTTCGTCGTCGCGGGGCGGGCGGATCCCGCGGTCGGTCGCAGGTGGACGCGTGGTGTCCTCCCACGAGGCGGCGAGCTGCCGGCCGGCGCGCCGGTGGGCGGCCGCGAACGCCACGAACGCCAGGGCCGCCAGCACCGCGCCCGACCGCGGTCCCGGGCGGACGGCCGCGAGGGCGGCCAGGCGCTGCGGGACGCGCCACGGCGCGAAGGCGAGGAGGCAGACGAGGACGGCGAGGGCCGAGGTGGTTGCGTACGCGACGCCGTGGCGCGCAGGTTCGAAGCGGACGAGGACCGGGCCGGGCCCCACCTCGTCGAGGCCGAGGAAGAAGGCGGCGCCGCGCTCGACCGGGTCGCGGGTCGGCGACAGGAGACGATCGCCCTGGCGCACCACGAGGGCGGGGTGCGGGGTCAGCGGGACGGTGACGTGGGTGCGATCGTCCGGGATCTCGATCCGGAACCGACCGGCGGCCGGATCGAGCGGGGTCACGACGGGCTCGGGTGACCGTGGGCCGCGCGCGGGTTCGCGGGTCCACGGCACGATCCGCAGGGACTCGACGCGCTCGATGGGTTCGACCGCCTCGATGCGTTCGCGCAGGGGGTGCTTCCTGGGCAGGGGCCCGTCGTAGACCACGAAGTCTGCGCCGAGGCGGTCGAGGAGGGAGGGTTCGGCCCGCCGCAGGTCGATCCGCCGGTTGATCGTGGGGACGTGACCGAACAGGAGGATGCGGGCGCCGGCGTCGGCCACGGCGAGCAGGGGATATGTGGCGCCCGAAAGGCCCGCGCGCAGGAAGGCCACGGTCGGCGGTCGCCCGTGCTCGCGCGCGAAGGCGTCGAGGCGGGCCCGGAGGGCGGCGTCGGCGTGGGCCAACGGGTCGCCTTCGAGGGTGTCCACCGCGGCGGCCGGCCGGCGCACGAGCGCGGGACCGGCGGTGAACAGGCCCGCCACGAGGACCGCGGCCGCGACGGCGATCGGCAGGGCCGCCGTCGCGGCCGCGTGGCGTGACGCATCCGCGGCCGGGGCGGGGCGGTAGCGGGCGAGGCGGTCGGCCGCCCAGGCGATGGCGGCGCCGGCGGCGGCCGTGAGCAAGGGGGTAAGGTACAGGGCGAAGCGCGGAAACTGCAGCGTGCGAAGCTGCGGCAGGAGCAGGTCGGCACGGAAGACGGCGACGAGGTCGGTGGAGGCGGCGACCAGCAGCCCCGCGACCACGAGCACGAGCGTCCGTCCGGCGCGTCCGCCCGAAACGGCCAGGAGCCCGAGGCCCACGGTGGCGGCCGGCGCCAGGTAACCGGCGCCGCCGTGGTCGAGCAGGCGCCCGCGCAGCAGGTCGCTCGCAAGCAGGGCCAGCGGATGCCACGGCACGGGGTGGCGGTCGAGGGCGCCGGCGTGCTCGACGAACGGCCCCAGCCACACCGCCGCGGCCGCCGCCGCGAGCCCGAAGGCAAGCCACGGGGCGGCGCATCGAACGAGGGTGTCGCGGGCCGCGAGTCGCACCAGGGAAGCGGCCAGGGCCGCCGCGAACAGGGGCGGCAGGGCGAACGGGTGCGCGAGGACGGCGAGCGCCCCGGCCAGACCCGCGAGCGCCACGCGGCGGCGCAGGCGGCCGGCATCCGAAAGGAGGTACGTGAGGAACAGCAGGACGAAGGGCACCGACAGCGCCTGCGGCCACACGCCGTGGAAGGCGGCGTACTCCCATCCGCCTTCGCGGCTGCCGCCCGGGTCGAGCAGACACCCGAGCGCCGCCACGGATGCGCCGAGGGCGACCGACCACGGGCGGAGGGATCGGAAGGCGCCCCGGATGACCGCGCGCGCAAGGCCGTATGCGGCCGCGGCCGACAGGCCGAACATGGCGGCGATCCCGAAGGCGTAGCTCGCCCGCAGGTTCACCGCGCCGAAGGTCCCAAGATGCGCCGCGGCCGCCCACAGGGTGGGCAGGACCGGGTAGTCGTCTCCGAGGCCCACGCCGAGCCCGATCCGCTGCGAGAACCCCACGAGCCGCCCGGCCGGCAACAGGTCGTGGACGAGGATGTGCGCGCGCAGGTAGTGGATCGGGTGGTCGCGGGTCGCGGGCATGTGTCCGGCCAGCAACGGCGCGACGCTCCACACGGTGACGGCAACCACGACGGCCCGGAAGATCCAGGGCGCCGGGGGACGCCACGTGGGGCGCAGCGCGCCCGCGTACGCGACGTACGACGCGCCTGCCACGACGACGCACAGCGCCGTCGCCTCCCATGGGGACGAGCGTGGATCGACGGCCAGCAGCGTCGCGGCGGCGAGGATCCCCGCGATGCGCGCGAGGGGGCGTCGGATCGTTCGCCGGTCGGACACGTCGCGGGACAGGCTAGCAGCGCGGCTCGGTGCGGCGGAAAGGGTCCCCATGGGTGTGGGGGTTCGAACGATCCGGATGCGCCGCGTGTCCGCCCCCCTTGGCGCGCGCGGGCAGGGTGTGTTAGGAAGCGATCGGTCTGACCATGACGAACCTTCACGACATCGCGCGTGCACTGGTGGCGCCCGGCAAGGGGATCCTCGCGGCCGACGAGAGCTTCCCGACGATCGCCAAGCGCTTTGCGAGCGTCGGCGTCGAGAGCACGGAGCCGTCGCGCCGCACCTATCGGACGATGTTGTTCGGCACGCCGGGGATCGCCGAGTTCATCAGCGGCGTCATCCTGTTCGACGAGACGCTGCGGCAGTCGATGCCCGACGGCCGCCCGATCCCCGAGGCGCTCGCCGCGGCCGGTGTCCTGCCGGGGATCAAGGTGGACCGTGGTGCCAAGCCCCTGGCCGGCTTCGAGGGCGAGAAGGTCACGGAGGGCCTCGACGGCCTGCGGGATCGTCTCGAAGAATACGCCGGCCTGGGTGCCCGGTTCGCCAAGTGGCGCGCCGTGATCGCCATCGGGGCGGACCGTCCGTCGGGTTTTTGCATCGAGGCCAACGCGCACGCGCTGGCGCGCTACGCGGCGCTTTGCCAGGAAGTCGGCCTCGTGCCCATCGTCGAGCCGGAGGTCTTGATGGACGGCGACCACGACCTCGACCGGTGTGACGCCGTCACGCGGGCGACCCTGCAGGCCGTGTTCGCTGCCCTGTTTCGCCACCGCGTGGACTACGAGGGCATGTTGCTCAAGCCCAACATGGTCCTGCCCGGCAAGGATCACCCGAAGAAGGCCCCCGTCGAGACGGTGGCCCGGCGCACGGTCGCATGCCTGCGCGCGTGCGTGCCGGCCGCCGTGCCGGGCATCGTGTTCCTGTCGGGCGGCCAGTCCGACGAGGAGGCCACGGCGCACCTCGACGCCATGAACCGGCTCGGCCCCCACCCGTGGGAGCTGTCGTTCTCCTACGGGCGCGCGCTGCAGCAAGCGGCGCTCAAGACCTGGGCCGGGGACGACGGCAAGATCGAGGCCGCCCAACGAGCTTTCCATCACCGCGCCCGCATGAACAGCGCGGCGCGCCACGGTCGCTACGACGTCTCCATGGAGAAAGACGCGCCGGCGGTCGGCTGACCCTGGAAGGAGGGTCCCTTCGAGCGCCCGTGCCGCCCTCGGCGGCGCGGGCGTTCCCTTTCGCGGCGCGGGGTCACGGGTCGGTGAAGGGCAGGTCGGCGCAGGCGGCCAGGCTGCGGTCGGCGCAGCTTACGTACAGGAACTCGCGGTTGCGCAGGCGGCCGGGGGTCCCGACCTTGCGCCCCTTCGGGTCGTAGATCCCGATCCGCGCCCCGATGTACCGCGGCCCTTCCCGGGCGAGCACGGCCAGGGGCCCGCGGGGCCGCAGCATGGCCTCCATCGCCTCGCGCGTCACGAAGCCCTCGTCGTTGAACGACACCACCACGACGGGGGCTCGCGTGCGGTGCACCACGTCCGCCAGCGCGTTTGCGCAGGTGGCCTTCGCGTTGAAGGGGCTCTTGCGCGTCCTGCAGTCGGTGCGCTTGCGGGCGCGGCCGTAGACCGCCGGCGCGTCCCACCGCACGAGGGTCTCCCACACGTGGTAGTTGGACAGGTAGCTGTGCTGATTGTAGGGCGGATCGACGTACAGCACGTCCACGTCCATGTGCTCGACGGCCTCGCGGGCGTCGAGACACAGGGCGCGGCACGGCCCGGCCGCTGGCTGCGGGGCGAGCTCTGGCACTCGAAGCTCGAGGGGGCGAAGCGCCCGCGGGGCCCAGGCCTTGAGGTAGGCCATCTGGACGCCGCACGTGGAGTCCACGCGGTCGGCCGCCTCCATCAGCGCCGTCAGCAACACCTGTCGCAAGGGGCGCGGGTAGCCGGCGGCTTCGATGGCCTCGCGGATCCCCTCGATGCGCGCGCCGTTGTCCGGGTGGAAGAAGCGCGCCTCGTCGCAGTAGGTGCGCGTGAAGAAACCGTGGTGGGGCGGGGCGTCCCGCAGGCGGGCCAGCTCGGCGCGGGCGACCTCGCGCAGCGGGCCGTCGTCCGCCTCCACGTGCCCGACCGCCAGGGTGTGGGCGTAGGCGTTGTGGTCGTTGGCGATCACCGCAAAGCCCGCCCGCTTGGCGGCCAGGCCCACGCGGCTGGTGCCCGAGAACAGGTCCCCGATGCGGCGCGCGTGGGGGAAGGCGCGGAAGATCCGCACGATGTCGGCGACGAGCCGTCGCTTCGAACCGAGATACTTGATCACCGCTCGCCCGCCAGCCGTTCGATCGAGCGAAGGTGCACCCCGAGGGCACGGGCGCGCGCCGCCACTGGAGCCAGGCGCGCCGCGACGGACGCCCGATCCCCCGGCGCCGCGGGGGCGACCGCCCGGATCAGGAGGTTCTTCGAGGTGTGGGTGCCGTGGGCGAACGGTACGGTCTTCGTGTCGTAGCCGAGCGCGCGCAGCAGCTCCGTGCGCAGGGCGTCGGTCAGGACGGCCCCGAACTCCGCGCGCAGCAGACCGTCGGCCAGCGCCGGCACGGGGACCCGCCCGCGTTCGAGCTGCGCCGCGACCTCGGCCTGGCAGCATGGCGCGAGCAGGATCGCCCGGGCCCGGCGCTCGACCGCGTAGACGATGGCGTCGCAGGTGGCCGTGTCGCAGGCGTGCAGCGCCACGACCACGTCGGCGTCGCGGCCGTCGCCGGCGCGGGCCGCGTCTTCGATGGTGCCCGCCTCGAAGCGCACGCGGCGGCCGGGCAGCATCGCGGCCTTTTCGTTCGCGGCCGCCACACGGGCGCCGTCGCGCTCGACGCCCAAGACCTCGGCCTCGATCCCTTCGAGGTACAGCGCCTCGGCGGCGGCGAGGGTCAGGTGGCCCGTCCCGCAGGCGAGATCCACCACGCGCAGCGGTCGATCGAGCCCGGCCGCCGCGGCCGCGAAGACGGGCCGGCACAGGGCCGCGAAGTGCTCCACCTGCTTGTACTTGCGGGCCGCGCGGAGGTCGAGGGCGCCGTCCGGGCGCAGGATCTCGAGGACGGACAGCAGCGCGAAGCTGCGGTCGGGCCGCAGCAGGCGATCCTTGCCGCCCATCATGCGTCGCAGGGCGGCCTCGTCGCGCACGAGGCGGCGGGCCTTGCACCGGCGGGCGTCGATCCGGACCCGCGTGGTGGGATCGAGGATCCAGGTGTGCCGGCCGTGCCCGGCGGTGGCGGCCGCGACCGCCGCCGCGACCGCCGTGTCGAGATCCTCCGCCGAGGCGGGCCGTGCGGCGCTCGGACCGTGGAGGACGGGTGCGCGCGCATCGCCGGCCGCCGCGAACACGCCGCGCATCCAGCCGCCTGCCAGGTGCCGGCGCATCAGCCGTTCGAGGCGACGCGCGTCGAAGGTGTCCGCCGGACGGGGCATCGTGTCAGGAGGGGGGGCCGAACGGAGTCTTGCGCCGGCGGCTGCGCGCGTGCGCCGCCTCGACGGCCTGGTCCCAGAAGGTTGCAAGGCCCATCGCCCGGCGCACGTCCTCGAGGGTGGCGTACGCCACGTCGCGCGCGCGGATCGTGCCGTCCACGAGGACCTCATCGATCCGATCGGGGTCCTGCTCGACGGCGGCGCGGCGTTCTCGAATCGGGGCAAGCTCCGCCTCGACGGCCTCGACGACCCGGTCCAGGACGGCTGCCTCCGACAGGCGTCCCTCGGCGAAGGCGCGCGCGGTCTCGTCGGCTTCGTCGGACGGCAAGAAGGCGTGTACGAAGGCCGCGAGCGGCTGGTCGTCGGGGGCGAGGCCGTCGAGCCGGCACAGGGTCCGAAGCTTGTCGCGGACCACGTCGGGTGGGTCGGACAGGTAGACGGCGTTGCCCAGGGACTTCGACATCTTGCGCCGCATGCCCCCCGGGACGGTCTCGACGCCCGGCAGAGCCGGGACGGTTGCCACGCGCGGCGCCGGCAGCGGAAAGATCGGCTCGTAGCGTTCGTTGAACGTCTCGGCCAGGGTGCGGGCCAGTTCCACGCGCTCGACGTTGTCCGCGCCGACGGGCACGAGCTCCGCGCGCGCCATGAGGATGTCGGCCGCCTGCAGCACCGGGTAGCCCAAAAGCCCCATCGTCACCTCGTCGTCGGCCAGCCGGGCGTCGCGCGCCATGACGGCGAGGGAGGGGAGCCGTTCGAGCCGCCGCCGCGGCGTGATCATCTGCAGCAGGACCGCCAGGTCGTAGACGGCGGGGACGGCCGACTGCAGGTAGAGGGTCGTCTCGTCCGGGTCGATCCCCGCGGCGAGCAGGTCGGCCACGATGCTGCGCACGTGTTCGTGCATCCGCTCGATGCTGTCGCGGTCGGAGCGGGTCGCAAGCGCGTGCAGGTCCGCGATGAGGACGAACGAGGTGTGCTCGTCCTGCATCGCCACCCTGGCGCGCAGGCTCCCCACCAGGTGCCCGAGGTGCAGGGGGCCGGTGGGACGGTCCCCCGTGAGGACCCGGGGGCGTCGCTCGTCGGTGTCGGGCATGGCGCGGTCTCCGGAGGGGAGATTAGCAGCCCGCCGGCCTCTTTCCGTGGCGCCTGCCCGCACCGGTCACCGGCTCGTGGCGCGTCGGGCTCGGCGGCCGATGACTGGCGCAAACGGCGTTTGCAGGCCATGCTCCCTCGTCGTGCACGAGCCCCACGCCATCTTGTTCGAGAACATCCATCCGAGGGCGGCCGAACGCCTTGAAGGCCGCGGGTGCACGGTTGAGACCGAGACCTTCGCGCCCACGCCGGAGGCGCTCGTCGAGCGCCTTCGTTCGGTGCCGGGCGAGGGGCCGCTCGTCATCGGGATCCGCAGCAAGACGAAGGTCACGGCCGAGGTGTTCGAACGGGTGCCCCGCCTGGCGGCGATCGGTGCGTTTTGCATCGGAACGGATCAGATCGACCTGGACGAGGCGCGATCGCATGGCGTGGCGGTGTTCAACGCACCGTTTTCGAGCACGCGTAGCGTGGCCGAGCTGGTGATCGGCGAGATCATCGCCCTGGCCCGCGGCCTGTTCGAAAAGTCCACGGCGGCGCACGCGGGCCGGTGGGCCAAGTCCGCCAAGGGGGCCCACGAGGTGCGGGGCAAGTCCCTGGGGATCGTCGGCTACGGGCACATCGGCAGCCAGGTGTCGATCCTGGCCGAAGCGCTGGGGATGAAGGTGCGTTACTACGACATCGTGGCCAAGCTGCCGCTGGGCAACGCCGTGGCGGTGTCGTCGCTCGACGAACTATTGGCCGCGTCGGACTTCGTGACCCTCCACGTGCCCGACACGCCGCGCACCCGCGGGATGATCGGGCGCGAGGCCCTCGACCGGATGCGGCCGGGGGCCTATCTCATCAACGCCTCGCGCGGGACCGTGGTGGACCTGGAGGCGCTCGCCGAGGCCCTCGACCAGGGGCGGCTGGCCGGGGCGGCCATCGACGTGTTCCCCGTCGAACCGAAGCGCCCGGACGAACCCTTCGACAGCGTGTTGCGCGGCCGGGCGAACGTGTTGTTGACGCCGCACATCGGCGGCAGCACCCAGGAGGCGCAGGCGAACATCGGCGAGGAGGTGGCGGCGGCGCTGGCGTCGTTCTTCGAGCGGGGCAGCACCGGCGGCGGGGTCGTCCTGCCGTCGCTCGACGAGCCGCTCGCGGAGGGGGTCGAGCGGATCTGGAACGTGCACCGCAACGTGCCCGGGGTGCTGTCGGCCATCGTGGGGCTCGTGGCGCAGGCCGGTGTGAACATCGTCGGGCAGCATCTTGCGACCCGTGACGACGTGGGGCTCGTGTTCGTGGACGTGCCGGCCGCCGAGCGGCTCGAGGTCGAGCGCCTGGCCGCGCAGATCGAAGCGCTCGACACGAGCATCCGCACGCGGATCGTACGCGGCCGCGTGTGACGGCGGGTCGGGGGGCGGGCTACGGCCGGCGGATCCGCGGATCGGGCGCGCGGTTCGGGTCGTCGCCGGTGGGGAGGCGGTGGCGCAGCAGCGGCGCGAGGCGAAGGCTCGACGGTGGGGTGCCGCGGGCGGTGCGTTCGTCGATCCGGCGGGCCCGGCGGGCGAGCGCGGCGGGGCCGGGCAGCGGTTCGGTCGCGGCCACGACGATCCGGTGCCCCGTCCCCGGTACGGCGTAGACGTGCACGTGGCCGAAGGCGCGCTCGATGGCGGCAAGGTGGGCGGAAAATCCCGACTTGTGGTGCAGGTTGAACACCGCGACGCCGCCGCGGCGCACCCGTGCGGCCAGCGTGCGCAAGAACGCCTCGGTGGTCGTGCCCCGGGGGATCCCGGAGGCGTTCGTGCCGGGCGCCGATGGGTCGAGGAAGACGTCCATCCACACCAGGTCGAACCGATCCTGCGAGGTTGGCACCACGTCGAGGGCGTCGCCCACGACGACCTGGATGTCCGCGTCGTCGGGCAGGGCGAAGTAGGCGCGGGCGAGTCGCACCACCGCCGGGTCGATCTCGATCCCCACGATCCGCACGCCCGGGGCGAGGCGGCGCAGGAGGTGGACGGCCGCGCCGCCGCCGAGGCCGACCACCAGCGCGGCGCGGGCCTTCGGAACGTACGCGAGCGACAGCGCCATGCCCCGCAGGTAGGGCATCGCCGGTTCGTGCGGTCGGTCGAGGTCGAGGACCGTCTGCGGCCAACGGGTGCCGCCGTCCTGCACGAACGCCAGGGTGCGGACGCGGCCGCGCTCGAGGACCTCGATGGTCGAGTACGGCGAGCGGACCGTGGCGATCATGTTCTCGGCTTCGGGCCGGGCATTTCGGCGGCGGACGTGCGGTCGGGCCGGTCGCGTGTTCGCGCCGGGGCCGGGGGCGGTCGCCCGCCGCGTGGTGGCGCCGGTTGGCCGTGGCCCCGACGTCGTCGGGGTGGGTGCCGGGGGTGGATCGGTGCATCCCGCCGTGGTCACCGCCAGGATCCCGATCCGGGCGCCGAGTCGGATGCGAGGCAGCGTCGGTGCGGGCGGCGCGGCTCGACGGAGGAGGTGGCGTCGGCGCATGGCGGCCGGGGCCGCGCACCGTTTCACGCCGGGCCCGCCTTGTAAACCGAAGCGCAGGATCATCGTCCATCGGCGCGGTGACGGGCCCGCAAGCTTTTCGCGCCGCGGCGCCATCGGCCGTGCGGGGGGCGTTTTGCGCGGTGGCGACGGTCGTGCAAGGGGTCGCCGTGGTCCTGCGGTCGGTCGCGCCGCGCTGCTACGCTCGCCCGGCCCGCGCCATGCTCGCGATCCTGGCCGCCGACAAGCCGCGCTACCCGGCCCCGCCGCCCGAGGTGGTCGATGCGTTCGCGTGGACCGTCCTGGCCGCGTTCGCGTTGCTCGCCGTGTGGGCATTTGCCCGCAGCGAGACCGTGCGCCGCTTCCTGTTCGGCACCTGCGACCCGCGCGTGTACGCGGTGCTGCGGATCGGGTTCGCGGTCATGACGATCCAGTGCTTCGTCAACCTCTACCCCTACTGGCGGATGCTGTGGAGCGACGAGGGGCTGTTCGACCTGGCGTACGCGCAGGACCGGCTGGGCCGCGGGGCGCTCGCGGGCTACGTGCCGGGCGAGGGGTTCGTCGATGGCTGGGCGGTCTTCCATTTCCTGATGAACAAGCCGTCGCTGTTCTACCTGTTCGGCAGTCCGGCGTTCGTCCAGGGATACATGGCCGTCTTCTTCGTAGTGCTCGTGCTGTACGGGCTCGGGATCTTCACCCGGCCCATGGGCGTCGTCGCATGGTTCATGATGAGCGGGATCTACAACCGCAACGCGCTGTACTGGGAGGGGACGGACCTCGTCTATCGCGTGATGTGGTTCATTCTGTTGTTCGCGCGGACGGACGCGGCGTGGAGCGTGGGCAACCTTTGGCGCTGCCGGCGGCTGCGTCGCGCCGGCCGCCTCGCCGGCCACGGCGGGGACGAGCCGATCTACCGCCCGGTGCCCGCCTGGCCGCGGTGGCTGATGGCCTTCCAACTCTCCCTCGTCTACCTGCAGACGGGGCTGGTCAAGACCGGCGGGATCTGGAAACGGGGGGACGCGCTCTACTACGCGCTCAACATGGACCACTTCTACCGCTTCGAGTGGTACACCCAGCTCGTAAGCTACTACCTTGGCACGAACCTCTTTCGGCTGGCGACCTGGGTGGTGCTCGTCTGGGAGCGGCTGTTTCCGCTGGTGCTCCTGGGGGTCTTCCTGGACTTCGTGCGCCGCACGCGGTGCGCTCCGTGGGCCGTGGCCGAGCGCGCGCAAAGGTGGCGGCGCGGGCTGGGGGGCGCCGCGCTCGTCGGGCTGTGGGCCGTGACCGCCTGGGGCGCCCATCGCTTCACGCCGTACCTGCTCAAGACGCCCGGCGGCGATCCGGCCTTCGACGATCCCGGCCGCCGGCTCGTGGACGTGTTCTTCGTCGGGGTGGTGCCGGCCGTGGCCGCGGCCTACGTGCTGCTCGACCGATTTCCCGTCGTGCTGCGCACCGACCGCCTCCGGCTCGGTCGCTTGCGCCTTCGCCCCGTGCGCATCGACGGCGGCTTCGTCCGCCGGTGGCTGCTCGGCCGGCGTGTCTACCTGGGCCTCGGCGTCGCCTTCCACGGCTTTTTGATCCTGTTCATGAACATCGGCATGTTTCCGTTCATCATGCTGATGACCTACGCCGCTTTCGTGGACGGCGAGACGTGGGCGCGGTGGTTTACGCGGATCGCCCGGTGGGTGCGCCCGACACGGCCGGTGCCTTCATGGTTCGGGCCCGCCGCACCGCCGTCGTCCGTCCGTCCCCGGGGCGGCCGGGTGCCGGATCTCGTCGCGCTGGCGGCGGCCGCTGCCGGGATCGCAGCCGTCGGCACGCGGGCGTTCGATCCGAAACAGGCGCTGGCGGTACCCCTGGCGTGGGCGGCGTTGGGTCTTCCGTTCGCGGCGGCGCTCGTGGCCCGGGTTCGACCGCCCCACCCCCTCGACGATCCGCGTCGGCAGGGGATCGGACCGGCCCTCGTCCCGTCCGCGATCCGGCGCACCGCCGCGCTCTCGTTCCTGCTGTTCCATGGCTCGGCGGTGGCGGTGCACCTGTTGCCGTCCGCCGCCGTGGTCCGCACCGTGCGCCGGGCAGTCTCCGTGCACGGCGCGTGGCTGCGCATGACCGGCACGACCCAGCGTTGGGACATGTTCGCCCCGAACCCGCCGACCGGCAACACCTTCATGGTGACGATGGTGGTGGAGGAGGACGGCGACCGCTGGAACCTGCGCAACGACGCCTGGTCCGATCGGCCGAACCCGTTTCTCGTCAACGATCGCCTGCGCAAGATGCAACGCCGGATGATCGGCAAGGGCAAGTGGTATCTGGACCACTGGGGGGCGTTTTGGTGCCGTGAGTGGACCCTCCGCACGGGCGTGCGCCCGCGCAAGGTGGTCATCGAGAAGGTGGTGACGCGGATCCCGGGCCCGGACCTCGTGCGCAAGAAGGGACCGTTCCATCCGCGCAAGCTTCGACCGCGACGCAGCACGGTCAAGACCATCGACTGTCGCACCAAGGGGGCCTTGCCCGCGTTCATGCTGCGGCGGCGCGGGCTCGCGGTGCCCGAGGAGGCGGCCCGGGCCGAGACGGCCGCGCAGCAACGAAGCGCGGAGCGGGCCCAGACGCGCAAGGCGGCCTGGCAGCGGCGGCGCAAGGGCCTCGGGGAGTTCGTGCCCACCTGGCTGCGGCCGAGAAAGGGGCGGTCGTGAGCGCACCCGCGCGCACCGTGCTCGGGGAGGATCCCGCCCGCCTCGCGGCCGGGCCGCCGCTGGCCTACCGGCCCTGGGGCAAGATCCTCGCGGGCGCCTTCTTCGTCTACTACGCGACGATTCTGACGGTCTACAACCTTCCCAATCGGCCGCCGGCGCAGCGCATACGCCGGTTGGCCGACCGGTACCTCGGGATGAATCGCTTCATGCGCACGCTGGGCCTGACCCAGGGATGGGGGATGTTCGCTCCGAACCCGCACCGGACGAACGCCTTCCTGCGCGTGTACGTGGAGGACACGGGGGGGGAGGTCCACGACATGCGGCACGACGTGTACCTGCGGCGACGCTATCCGTATCTTTTCTACGATCGGCTCGCCAAGGTCAATCGCCGCCTGATCGAGTCGAAGGGCTACCGGCGGTCGTACGCCGCCTACGTGTGCCGGGCCTGGGCCATGATGCACGACGGAGTGCCGCCGAAGCGGGTGTGGTTCGAGAAGCTGTGGACGCGCGTGCCGCCGCCCGAGAAGGTCTACCGCACGATGGGCTACCGCCCCGAGCAGCTCTACCTGAACCGGCGCAAGGAGGAGAGCTTCGAGTGCGCCTTCCTGATCCACGGGCAGCTCCCGCCGTCGCTGCGCGCGCGGCTGGGCTTCGAGGGTACGGCGCCGGCATTTCGTGATCACGTGCCCCGCTCGTGGGCGGCGCGCAAGCGGGCGGAGGGGGGCGGATGATCGGGTTGCTCCCGAAGGTGCCGGCCGTGGCCGACCCCGTGGGCTCGTGGGCGCTCGTCGCTGCCATCGGGCTGCTCGCCCTGGCTTGGATCGTGCGGTGGGACCTGTTCGCCCACCTGGCGTTCGAGCGCGTCGATCCGCGGCCGGCGGCCGTGTACCGCATCGTCTTCGGCCTGGTCGTGCTGTGGGCGGTGCTCGACCTGCTGCCGTGGGCGAAGTTGCTCTTTACGGACGAGGGGATCTTCTTGACCGGGGCCGCCCGGCGCGCCTACGGCGGGCGGCTGGACGTGCTGTGGGATCCCGTCGAGGGGTTCGCGTCGCCGTGGTCGGCCGTCGAGGCGCTCGCCACCCGCGGATCGGTGCTGCACCTGCGGTCGGACCCGCCCTTCGTGTACGCCCTGTTCGGCGTCACCATCGCCGCTCTGGTGGCCATGATCGCCGGGTTCCACACCCGCGTCGCCACGCTCCTCGCGTGGTGGCTGGTGGAGCAGATCTACCGCTACAGCCCGATCTTCTACAACGGCGGCGACCTGGTGGTGCGGATCTTCCTGTTCCTCGGCGTGTTCACCGACTGGGGGCGCGCCTACAGCCTCGACACGTGGCGTGCCCGGCGGCGCGAGATCCTGGCGGGGACGGGGCGCATCCTGCCCCTCGAACCGATCCCCGCCTGGCCGCTTCGCCTCGCGATGCTCCAGCTTACGATCATCTACACGGCGACCGGGTGGCTCAAGATGGGCACCACGTGGTGGAACGGCACCGCGTTGTACTATGCGCTCAGCCTCGACCACTTCGCGCGGTTTCCCATGACAGGCGTGGCGGCGGTGGGACAGCGGATCGGCGTACTGCCCGTCCTCACCCACCTGGTGCACGCATGGGAGATGCTCTTTCCCGCGGCCATGGTCGGCGCCGCGATGCGTTGGGTGCTGCGCCACCGGCGTGCGGGGACCTGGCGGGCGGCGCCGTGGCGCCGTTGGCTCGGCCGGGCCCTGTTCGGCGGCGCGGCGGGCGTCGCGGGCTGGGTCGGAGGACGGGCGGCGGCGGCCTACCTGCCGCCTGGCGCGCTGGGCCTGGGGCTCGGGCTCGAGGCGAAGCGGGTGCTGCTCGGGGCGGGGGGGCTTCTCTTCGGGGCGGGGCTGTTCGCCGCGTTGACCTTTCTTTGCGTGCGCCGGCCCGCCAAGGCGGCGTGGATCGCCCGCGGACCTTTGGGGCTGGGCGTCTTCCTGGGCTTCGGCGCGCTGATGCACGCGGAGATCGACCTTACGATGAACGTGGGGATCTTTCCGCAGGTCATGGTGGCCACGTACCCGGCCTGGTGGTCGGGCCGGCAGGTGGATGCACTTTGGCGGCTCGTCGGAACGCGGGCGGCGCCCGCGGCCCAGGGCGCCCGCGGGTGGTCCCGGATCGCCACCTGGCCGGTGCGCCTCGTGCGGCGCGTGCCGCGGCCGTTGTGGACCGTGGCGTACGCTGCCGACGACGCGGCCGTTCGCCGGGCCACGCTCCTGCGGCCCTGGGACCTGGCCGGGCGGCTTGCGTGGGTACGCGACGGCGCCCTGCCCCGAGGGGCCGTCGAGCTGCGCGCGCCGGGCGGGGCCCGGCTGTCCGACGCCCGCGCCGGTCGGGTGCTCGCCCGCTGCCTGCCCGGCCTGTGGGCGCTCTTGCCGATCGTCTGGGTCGCGCCGGTCGGTCGGCTCGTCGCCCGCCGCTTCATCGCCGCAGGCGTGGGCGCGGCGGCACGCGGGGTCGGTCGGTCCGATCAATAGGTCGAACCGTCCGGGCGGACCTTCTTCTCGACGGTGGCCGGGTTCGACCCGGGCAGGCCGCCGACGAGCCCTTCGGCCTCGGTGCGCGGCGGGGTGAACGGCACGTCGAGGCCGTCGGCCACGGCCCAGACGGTCCGGGCCACGAGCCGGCCGATCCGGGCCATCCCCGGGCGGTTGATCGCGTCCGCCTCGTCGCCGGCGCGGTGGTAGTCCCGGTGGATGCCCGTGAAGAAGAACAGGACCGGGATCTCGTGGCGGTAGAAGTTCGCCTGGTCACTGCGGCTGGCGACGGCGCGCTCGTAGAGGATCTTGAGGCCCTCGTTGCCGATCTCGTCGAGCAGCGGCATCCACGCGCTGCTCGAACCGACGCCGCCGATCGCGAGCCCTTTCGGCCCGAGGCGGCCCACCATGTCGAGGTTGATCATGGCGACCACACGACCGCCGTCGAAGGGTGGTGCCCGAGGCGGATCGTCCGCCAGCGCCTTCGACCCGAACAGGCCGAGTTCCTCTCCCGCGAAGAAGGCGAAGACCACGCTGCGGCGCGGCTTCGCACGCGCGAAGCTGCGGGCGAGCTCAAGCACCATCGCGGTGCCCGAGGCGTTGTCGTCCGCCCCGTTGCAGATCCGGTCCTCGCGGCCGCCGTCGCCCTTTGCGGGCCGACACATGCCCTTTTCGGTGGTGCCGATGTGGTCGTAGTGGGCGCCGACGACGACGATCTCCTCGGGGCGCTCGGTCCCCGGGACGTAGGCCAACACGTTGTGCAGCGGTCGTGTCACCGGCGCGTAGTCGGATGCGATCTTCGCCGACAGCTTCGTGGGAAAGGATGAAGGCTCCATCGTGCGATCGATCCGGGCCTGCCATCGGGAAAGCCGCTTGCCCCGCAGCACGAAGCGACGGTCGGCCTCGTCCCACGCCATCTGCACGACCGGCAGGGGCGCGGGTGTCTCGGACGGGCGGATCTGCGAAAGGTCCGGCAGCGTCGCGGCCTTGCGGTCTTCGGGGGCGAGGTAGGACGAAGGCCCTGCGACGACGATCGCACCGGCGGCCTTCTTCTCGGCGATCCGGGCGAGCTTGCGCGAAAGCGCCAGGTCCCTTGGAGAGATCTTGGGGCCTGGGCGGTCCTGCCAGGCCCGAAAGACCGGGCCGAGGATCACCATCATGTCGAGTGTGGCGGTCGGATCCTCGGGCGGCGCCGTGAAGTCGTCGGGCAGGGCGTCTTTGCCCACGAAGGGGGCGAGGAGGTCGGCGATCTCCTTTCGGGCCGCGCGATGGAGCGCCGTCAGGGCTGCTCGGTCGCCCGCAGCGCGTGCCGGCGCCGCCTTCTCCTCGAAGCGCGCGGCCACCGCTTCGAGCTGCTTGAATAGAGCCGTTGGATCGGGCGTTTTAGGACCATATAGCAAAAAAAGTGCAATCTTGCCCTGCAGGTCTACACCTGCCAGGTCGTCGTAGTCCGGGTCGTCGTGGGTCGCCCCGGCGGCGGGGGCGGCGGGGGAGATCCCGTAGCCGACGAACACCACCGGCCCCTCGGCGGTGCCGACTCGGCCCTCCGGTCGGGGCAGGAGCCGCGCGGCATCGGCCGTATGCGCTCCGCGTGGGCCGGTGACGGTGACCGAGGTGGCGGCTCCCCGCGCGACGCCCGTCGAGTACGGGAAGGGATGCGAGTAGTCGTCCCCGACGGGCCGCACGCCGGCTGCCTCGAGCTGGGCCGCGAGATAGGTCGCTGCCCGCGCGAGGTCGTCCGAAAGGCTGAAGCGACCGCCCAGGTCGTCGGCCGAAAGGTGGAGCAGGTCGTCGAACATGCGCGCGTCATCCAGGGCTGCCGGGGTGCGACGGGGGGCACGCTCCCCCGCGGGTGGTGCGGCCGTCGCGGCCGACTGGGAGGGATGGCCGCAGGCGAAGCCCCAGCCCAAGAGGACGACGGCCACGAAGGAGCCAGTGCGGGGGACCATAGGGCTTTGTTAGATAGCAAACGCCCGGCCTAGATACATAGAGCCATATAAGTGTAAGATGTCTTACGCAATGTGATGTATGGCTCGTGCGGCCATGGCGGAGGCTACGGGGCTGGTGGGGCGTGGTGTGCGGTCCCTGCGAGCCGACGAGGAAGAATGGAACCCCGTCCCGAGGGGGCGCACGGGTCGAAGGACGAGAGGCCGGGGGTTCGGATGGGGCGTGGGCGGTGGAGGGCCTCGGCCCGTGTGGGGTGTGCACATCGTTGCGCAGAGCCATGTGCTTGCCCCAGGAAGGGCGTTTGCACCGCGTCCAAGGTTGACGGGGGAAGCGCCGGTCTCGTACGGTCCACGGTGCCGGAAGCTCTCAACGGGTCTTTTGGGCCACGCGAGCCTTGCCCGCGGAACCTCCGGCATCCCCCGAGGGCACCACGCGCACCACCTTTCAACACCACCTCGTCAGGAAAGAGTCCACCATGAAGCGTCTAACACTATTCGGCTCCTGGAAACGGATCGGGATTCAGGCCGGCGTCCTCGCGGGTCTGGGGCTTGCGTTCATCGGAACCCCCGAACAACCCGCCACGGCCGCGAACGACTGCCCCATGGAGGGGGAGTGCACCTTCAAGAAGCCGAACTTCATGATCATCATGGACTACTCGTCCTCGATGAATCAGAACTTCGATCCCAACGTGACCCGTTGGGAGGCGGCGGTCAACGCGGTGCAGGAGTTGATGACGACCGACCAGTCGTTCTTCAGCAAGAACATGAACATCGCGCTGATGCGGTTCGGGCACGACCCGGAGCCGAACAGCCCGGGTACGACGATCCCGAACGACACCTCGGGGATCGTGGACGGCCAGGCGCTCGACGTGCACTGGTACGACCCGCAGGCCCAGGACAAAAGCTATATCAGCTGCAACGGCCAGGCCATCATCGACTCGCTGAACAACACGCCGCCGCCGCTGTGCCAGGGGCAGAACTGCTCCGGTATCGGGACCTGGACGAAGGGCGCGCTCGACTTCGCCA
>JALSIN010000081.1 GCA_026989935.1 Polyangiaceae bacterium
CTTCGGCGAGGAACAAGGGCACGAAGCCCCCCGCCTGGCCGGGGATCGGCGTCTTTGGGTGATCGACCCCATCGACGGCACGCGCTCGTTCATGACGGGCTTTCCCACCTGGGGCACGCTGCTGGGCCTGCGCGACGGCGACGTCATGCGCTGGGGCGCCCTCGACCAGCCGCTGCTCGCCGAGCGGTTCGAGGGGGACGGGACCGTGGCGCGGCTCGGCGACCGCCGGCTGCGGGCCCGCCCCACGCAACGGCTCGACGAGGCCGTGCTCTACGCCACCACCCCGGACATGTTCGGCCCCGACGAGCGCCCGGCCTTCGAGGCCCTGTCGCGGCGGGTCCGCCTGCGCCGCTTCGGCGGCGACTGCTACGCCTACGCCATGCTGGCCATGGGCTTCGTGGACCTCGTGGTGGAGGCGGGCCTCGCCCCCTATGACATCGCCCCCCTCGTGCCGATCCTCGAAGGCGCCGGCGCCGTCGTCACCACCTGGGACGGCGGCCCCGCCCTCGACGGCGGCCGGATCCTCGCCGCCGCCACCGCCCCCTTGCACGCCGCCGCCCGCGAGATCCTCGCCGCCGCCCTCCCGACCGCCTGACCGTGCCCGACGACGGGCCCCCCGGTGGACCGCCCACGCGGCGCCCACCCGCATCCGTCTTACGTGCACGTGACTGCGTTCCCGCCGGCAGGACCCGGACGACATTCGACACCACCGTGCGGGAACCGAGCAGCCGCCGACCGCCCGGAGCCTCGCCCCCAGGGATCGGCGGCCGTTCGGTTCCGGAGGCCCGCCGGGCTCCGACCGAAACCGGGGCTCAATTCATCGATGCCTCGTCGTTGCGGGGGACGATTGCGAAGTTGGGCTCACGCCCATAGTCCGGCTTGACCGAACGACCATCGAACACGGACCAGGCATCCGCCGCGCCGGGTGCCCCTGCATCCACGGCGATCGCCGCTGCAGGTTGAAGGTTCGAGGGGTATCCCTCCGGGGACGACGAGTATCCCACCATCTCCCCTGGTTGGAGTTCGAGCGCCGCCGCCATCTCCGGGCCGCCGCACGGTAGGACGCGAAGCTCCGGCTCCACCGATGCCTCATACACCTGGGCCATGGTGGCGTACTCCGGTTGGTCCGGGGCGTCTCGCACCCGAAGCTGGTACGATGAAGCGAAGATCCAGCAAAACCCCGGATCGATGAGGCGCAGGGTCGAAAATCCGGCCTTCCAGCGTATCAGTGGAAGAGCCTCCTCGAAGCCCAATTCCCAGGCGCGTCCCACCGCCCACGAGAAGAAATCGTCCTGCCACGGCGAAACCATCCTTCCATCCTCGTAAGAGGAGATCCGAACCAGGATGTACAGGGGATTCGACTCCGGGTTTTCTGGATACTCAGCATTGTACCATACCAAGTTGTTGCGCGTTCTTTCGACGAAGAACGATTTGAGCGAATCGTCGTCCGGCGTAATGTATGCCGCCTCCGCGAGCGTGCGAAGGCTCCACGCCTGGCCCCGCACCTGCTCCCATTTGACGAGGCCTGCCTCGTACTCACGATACCCGGGGTTTGCCTGAATGAGATTGTAATTCGCCCAGAACTGCAGTTCTTCCAGATAATAGTAGTCTCCCGTCAAAAGGTAGGGAACATACGCCAGGGCTGGTTGATGCGCCGAATCCGGCTTCAACGGCGTACTGCAATCACCGGCACATTCAGGCAGTCGTTCGGACATCCCAGTTTCTGGGTTGTTGGTGTCACTGGGATTTCCGAGGATCGTGATGTAGGGGTACTCGTCGATCGTGAGCGGCTTGCGCGTTTGGCGGTTACGAAAGTGCACCGACCAGGCGCCGGCCCGATCCGCAGTGCCCAGGGCGAACGTTCGTGCACGGGGATCGCCGGTATAGGCGTAGAGAAGATTCCAGCGCGGCACAGGACCGATGTCCGGCCGTCCTGCAGGGGCCGGCATGTCCGGATACGTCAGTCCTGGCTCCATCAGCCCGTCGTTGTCGAGCCATGCTTCATAGACCGCCTGGATCACCTCCTCCGGCACGGTCAGGGTGCGGTCGAAGTTGGCGAGGGCGCGTGTGTCGGCCAGGTATCCGATGTCGTGGATCACACCCACCTGCGGGTCGCCGCCGCAAGACGCAGTATGCCGCCAGCGGGCCCGATGATAATGGGTCAGGCCGCTCTGTTCGAGGGTCGTGGTCCCACAGGTCGTCACGCGAACGTCGTAGGTGAACGACTGCGGCGGCACGTACCCCCAGGTGTTCTCCAGGACCGTGTCCACCCGGACCCGGTTGGCGCCCGCATCCGACCGTACGTGGAACCACGCGACCAAGTTGGGGTGCGCCGCCCCGCCCCCGTCCCGCAAGGGGGCCATCGCGATCCACTCCCCGACCACCGGCCCCTGTAGCCAGGTGCGCTCGAGCCCCGTGCCCAGAGCCTCCGCCGCGCGAGCCGTCCAGGTGGTCCCTTCCAGGTCGATGCGCACCTCGGCATCCACGTCGGCGGCCAGCACGTCCTCGAGCTGGACCGGGTCCCCCGCAGGCTCCGCATCCACGCGGAGTATCTCCAGGGACTGGACGGCCCCCGCCGGCAGGTCGGGCAACCGCACGGAAAGGATCACGTGGCGCAAGGATCCGTCCCCGTGGGTGGCCTTCACGTCTGCCTGGGTGGCCAGCACGGCGCCGTCGCCGCCCGCGACCCGAGCGCCGAGAAACGAGCCGGCGGGCACACGGCCACGCCGAACCGGTAGCCCAAAGGTGACCGTCACGTTCGTGCGGTCCTCCGTTCCTTCGTTGCGTACCTGGACCGTTGCAAAGGGTTCACCGATTGGGGCGGGTGGGACGTCCTCGGGGACCGGCGGTTCCTCGTCCCCCGGCCGCCCGCCCGTGGCCGAGCCCTCCGTCGTGTCCACGCCGGCGCCCGGACCGCCGCCGCAAGCCGACAGCGATACACTCAATGCGGCCACGAGCGTGACCACGGCTCTGCGGGATGCGTGACGCCGTCGGCGACGCGAGAGGGCAAGCAAGCCCAGCCCCAGCCCCACGAGGGCACCACCTCCGCCCCTCGGTTCGGGCCCCCGGCATCCACAACCGTCCCCACTCCCGGCCTGTCCGACACCGTCGCCCGTTCCCGCACCGGTCCCGCCGTCCGTTCCGCCACTGGTCCCGCCACTGGTCCCGCCGCCACTGCCGGAGGCGCAGATCTCTGTAACCTCCACGGTGACCGGTTCCGACGGCGGTCCTTCCAACCCGCCAAGGTTGACGGCGGATACCGTGTACGAAGGCATCGTCCCGGCCTGGACATCGGCATCCACGTAGCTGGTCACGGGTGTCGTTCCGATCGACTGGCCGTCTCGACGGACCACGTAGTAGGCAATCCCACTGTCCGGATCCGTCACCGGATCCCACGCAAGGCGCACGCCCCCCGGGCCGTCGCACGTGGCCCCCAATCCCGCGGGTGCCGGAGGCGGGGTGTCGTCGGCGGCCCACGGCCCGATCTTATAGAAGAACACGTCGTCTTCCTCGTCGTTGACGAGAATGTAAGCGTTGTACTTGGGCATGTAGCGCCAGCGGCTGAACGTTCCCGAATAGGCCGGGGGGGTGGGCACGAAGACGTTCGTGCGAGCCGCTTCCACGCGCCGCCACTCGAAGGTGTCGGGATCGAGGCGGTAGACGTGCGTGGGCGCCGGCTCGACCCGCCAGAGTGCATTGCTGTCCTCCTCCCACGCATAACCGTCTTCCTTCGCCTGGCCCCACGCCACGAAGGCATCCTGCACGGGGTCGAACGCAAAACCCGATGCGTCGTAGGTTTCGATCTCGTTGTCCCCCGATGTCGTCACGGGCCCACCCGTGACCATCTCCGGATTGGAGATGTCGTAGGCTTGCGTCTGCCCGCCCGCACCGCTGTTTCCGATGAACACGAGCAGACGGCGCTGCGGATCGATGTCTGCCGTCTGGTAGAATTTCATATCGTGTCCACCGTAGGCGACACGCCAGGGCATGGCCAAGTCGGTGGGGTCGAAGACCGCGATTTCGCTTCCAGCCGTGTACCATACGGTCCCAGTCACCGGATCATAGGCCGACACCTGACCGCAACCTGCACGGTCCTCCGGAACGTCGATCCATCCATCTTCCGGGGGAACGGCGGTAAAATCGAACAGCCAAGTCCCCCCGGAACAGTTCCCTGCGCTCCAAATGGAACCGCCAGAGGCGAACAAACGATCCACGTCGGGCAGGTATTGCATTCCATCGTAGGTATGCACCGAAGCCGGCCGACCGTCGGGATAGACCGGATCTTCGTTGGGCGATGGGATCGTATCTTTGGGCGTGGGCTCGGTAAGTTGCACCCAGGTCAACGACGACGTATCGAAGGCATACAGTTCATTGCCCCAGTAGTCCATGTGCCCACCGCCCCATACCACGAGGCGATCGCGCGTCGTGTCGTAGGCACCACCACCCCACGGCCCCATGACGCTCGGCACGTCCTCGTCGGGTCCGACGAGGTCCACCGCCAGCGAAGAAGCCGGAACCTCGTACCAATGGCCCGGCGGAAGCACCTCCAGCACGTGACCGGTCGCCGGCATCGACACCGTCACCTCGGACCGGGCCGCCACCCGCCCCGCGGCATCGACGGTTTCGACCTCGTACAGATAGCTTGCGCCCGGGCTCGCCCCGCGATCCAGGGCCCGCAACAAGCCGGTGAACGCCACCAATTGGCCGTCGCGATAGATTCGGTATCCGGCCACGGGATCGTCGCCCGGGGCGGGAGGATCCCAGGCGAGCGCCACCTCCGTCGTGGACAAGGCCACCCCTTCGAGTTGCACCGCCGCCCCCGGATCCGCCCCCTGGCCGCTGGGCCCTACCCCCTCCGCCAGCAAACTCACCTCTCCGTCCGACAACACGCGGTCGATCACCACGAGGTCGTCGAACGTCGCAGCCACCTTGCACTCCTCGCTCCATTTTCCTTTTTGCACGCCCAGGTGCAGGCTGAATTGCCCCGAAAATTTCAGAGAGTCAATTGGCATCGCCCAGCCGGTTCGGTGGACGACAGTGGTTGACGTTGTTGGCGATGATACACGTCCTCGTACTCGGCGGGGGTGCAATACCCCAGCCGAGCGAAGACGCGCTCGTGATTGAACCAGTGC
>JALSIN010000082.1 GCA_026989935.1 Polyangiaceae bacterium
GCGCACGCGCACGGGCACCGGGACGGATTCGGGGACCGCGGCGGTCTGGTGCTTCCAGCGCTGGGGTTACGGGGACGGAAACAGCCACGCGCACGGGCACCGGGACGGACTCAGCGAGCGCGGCGGCCCGGGGCCCTCGGCTCACCGGCAACCCGCCCCGAGTTGTAGACGCCGTGCCCCGGGGGGCCCGGTAGGCTCGCACGTGGCCCGCAGCGCGACCGTCCAAAGTCCAGTTCCTTCGTAGCCCCCCGGACGGCGCCTGGCGCCCGGTCCGGACGCGGACCGCAGGCGGACCACGGCTCGTCGAACCCCCGCCTGCACCTCACCCGCGTCGCGGGCCTGCCGCTGCGGTAGGCTCACGCCACCCTTCCGTGCCCGAGATCGGCATCGTCACGAACCCCCGCGCGGCGGGCGGCAAGAATGCAGGCAGGACCCGCGCCCTCCGGGACGCCGTGGGCAGGCGCGGGATCGTGGTCGAGACCCGCGACGTTGCGGACCTGCCGGCCGTGGTGGAGCGCTTCGAGGCCAAGGGGTGCCGCTACTGGGTCGCCGACGGCGGGGACGGAACCCTGGGGTGGTTGCTTTCGACCTGGGACGCGCGCCGCGGTCACCCGGCGGGCGAAACGTCCCCCGACGCCCCGATCTTCCTGCCCACCCGCGGCGGCAGCATCGACTTCGTGGCCCGCAAGCTCGGGATCCGCACCCGCGGCCCCGCCCTCGTCGCACGCCTGCGAACGTCCCTGGAAGCGGGACGGCCCCCACCCACCGCCTCCCTGCGGGCCCTTCGCCTGCGCGCCACGGCGGCCGACGGCACCTCGCTCGTGCGCCTGGGGTTCGCGGCGGCCCTGTGCGGCATCGCCCAGCGCTTCTTCGACGTGTTGTACGAGCACAGGCCCGTGCGACCGCGCCACGTGGCCGAGATCCTCGCCCTCGGCGCCCTCGGGCCCCCCGTGCTGTCGCTGCGCCCGCTCCGCGCCGTCGCCCCCGCGCCGTGGCGCGCGAAGATCCAACACCTGTACACGCCCACCCACGGCACGGTCACCGTGGACGGGACGACGCTCCCCTTCACGCGCCTCACATCCGTACAAATCGGGAGCATCGACATCGATCTGGGCGGCGTCGTGCGGGTCTTTCGCCTCGCGAAGGAGGGCACGGCCCTGCACGCCCAGGTGTCGGGCCTCTCCCCCTGGGGCATCGCCGGCAACCTCCCGAACGTGGTGCTCGGTACCCCGCTTTGGGGCCGAAACGTCGTCGAGCGCACCTGCCGGACCCTCGACCTGGTGCCCCACCCGCCCGAAACGGTCGATCCGGTGGTGGACGGCGAGATCTTCCGCGCGGCGCACTCCGTCCACGTCACCCTGGGGCCGCGGATCCGGTTCGCCCTGCCGTAACGGCCGTGTCCCCACCTGCCGGCCGGGCGCCGGGCGGTGGAAAGGCACGTCCGCGCGTACCCGGCAGCTTGGCGCGCCCCGGCTGGATGCACGGGCGGCAGCGTCGGCCGCCGACCGCCACCGATGGCCGACGCCCGCCCCCCACGGAACACCGCCCCCCCTGCTAGGCTCCCCCTCGCCATGGGCGCCACGTCCGCGCGCGACCTCGCCAGCCTCGTTCGATTGTCGCACACGATCTTCGCCATGCCGTTCGCGCTGGCATCGGCCGCCCTCGCCCACCGGCACGTGGTCGAGCACGGCGGGCGCGGCCTCACCGTGCGCACGCTGGTCCTCATCGTGATCGCGTTCACCGGCGCACGCACCGCCGCCATGGCCTTCAACCGCATCGTGGATCGCGACATCGACGCGGCCAACCCCCGCACGGCGAACCGCGAGATCCCGCGCGGCGCCGTGTCCGTGCGCACTGCGTGGGGCCTTTGCGCGGCGGCCTCGGCGGTCTTTCTCGCGGCCGCGGTCGCCCTCGGCCCCTGGCCCGCCCGCCTCGCCCCGCCGGCGCTGGCGATCGTGTTGCTCTACAGCCTGGTCAAACGCGTCTCCTGGGTCGCGCACCTGGTCCTGGGCGTCGCGCTGGCGCTGTCCCCGGGCGGCGCCTGGGTGGCGGTCACGGGCGGCTTCGACGGCTGGCCGCAGCCGCTGGCCCTCATGGTCGCCGTCGCCACGTGGGTCGCCGGTTTCGACGTGCTCTACAGCCTGCAGGATCGGGCCTTCGATGCCCGCCACGGCCTGCACTCGATCCCGGTCCGCTTCGGCGTGACCGGCGCCCTGGTGCTGTCCGCCTTGCTCCATCTCGGGACCGTTGCCGCGCTCGTCGTGCTCCATCGCACAGCGGGCCTCGGCCCCTTCCACCTGGCGGGCATCGTGACGATCGCCGGTCTTTTGGCCTACGAACACGCCCTCGTGCGCCCCTCGGACCTCTCCCGCATCGACCGGGCCTTCTTCGACCTCAACGGTTACGTCAGCCTCGTCTATCTGCTATGTACGATCGTCGAGACGTGGAACGCTTGAGCCATCGGCCCATGCGGGCCCTCGCGGCGCTGCTGGCGGCGGCCGTCGCCGCGGCGCCGTCCCCGGCCCTCGCCGACGGCGGCGTGTCCACGAAGAAGAAGCGATCGCGCCGCTTCAAGGACGAGACCGATCCGGAGACCGGCTACGTGGATCCGCGCGCCCGCCGGCTCCCGCGCACCCACCGCTTCCGCCTGGGGCTCGAGGCGTGGTACGTGCGCCTGTCACGGATCACGACCGACGACGGCCGCAGCGAGCGGTTCCACCTCGCTCCGCTGGGGATCGACGTCGCCTACCAGGTCCAGTTCCTCAAGTACCTGATGGCCCGGCCCTCGTTCTCCTTCGGGATCAACACGGCCAACACCTTCGCGGCCATGCCCTACCACGTCCACCCCAAGCTGCACCTCGGGTACCAGGGCAAGCTGGTGGGGGTCGCGGTGGGCTACGGCTACTTCACGCCCGTCTACTACCTCATCGACCAGGTGGACCCGGTGCGCGGCGGCCTGCCCGAGCCGGTGGTACGCAACAATCACCATATCGACGCCGAGATCTCCTTCACCACGCGGGACTTCCACGGCGCCCTGAGCTTCATCCTACGTGTGGGGGCGGTCTACAGCACGCTCGACCACGCCCAGCGCCGCGGCGAGCGTGGCTGGCGCCCCATGGTGACCTTCAACCTGGGGTGGTTCTTCGGCGAGACCGAGCGCGGCCGAAAGCGCCGCCTGGCCCGGGAGGCCCGCCGGGAGCAGCGCCGGCGCAACCGGCGAAAACGCGCCCGCCGCAGGTGATACCATGCGCCGGCCATGCCGGACCTCCCCCTCATGAAGGGCGCCGTCCCCGACGTCATCGCCGCCATCGGGCACACCCCGATCGTGCGTCTGAACAAGGTGACCGAGAGCCTCGCCAGCGACATCTACGTCAAGGTCGAGTACATGAACCCGGCCGGTTCGATGAAGGACCGCGTGGGGCTGAACATCATCGAGGACGCCGAGCGCCGCGGCGCGCTGCGACCGGGCGGCACGATCGTCGAGGCCACGAGCGGCAACACCGGCGCGGGCCTTGCCATGGTGGCGGCCGTCCGCGGGTACAAGTGCGTGTTCGTCATGCCCGACAAGATGTCGCAGGAGAAGATCGACGCCCTGCGGGCCTACGGCGCCAAGGTGGTGATCTGCCCGACCGCGGTGGAGCCGTCGGATCCGCGCAGTTACTACTCCGTGGCCCGCCGCATCGTCGAGGAGACGCCGGGCGCCTTCTACGCCAACCAGTACCACAACCCCGCCAACCCCGAGGCCCACTACGTGTCCACGGCGCCCGAGATCTGGGAGCAGACCGGCGGCGAGTTCGACATCTTCGTCGCGGGCATGGGCACCGGCGGCACCTTGTCGGGCTGCGGGCGCTACTTCAAGGAGCGCAACCCCGAGATCCGGATCATCGGCGTCGATCCCATCGGATCGCTGTACTACGAGTACGTCAAGACCGGCCGCCTGACCAAGCCGTTCAGCTACTACGTGGAGGGGATCGGCGAGGACTTCCTGCCGTCCACCATGAACTTCGACGTGCTCGACGACGTGGTGCAGGTGGACGACAAGGAGTGCTTCTTGATGACCCGCGAGCTCGTCCGGCGCGAGGGGATCTTCTGCGGGGGATCCGCGGGCGCGGCGGTCCAGGGGGCGATCAAGGTGGCGCAAGGGCTCGACGCGCCCAAGCGGATCCTCGTGCTCCTGCCCGACAGCGCCCAAAAGTACCTCAGCAAGATCTTCAACGACGAGTGGATGCGCTCGAACGGGTTCCTCGACGAGGACGACGTGCAGGGCACCGTGGCCCACATCCTGCGCACGCGGTCGCAGGAGCTCATCACGGCGCGCACGGACACCACGGTCCGCGACGCCATCGGCATCATGAAGAAGCGGGGGATCAGCCAGCTTCCGGTGCTCGACGAGAAGGGCCGGCACGTCGGCATCGTCGCCGAGATCGACCTGCTCAACTGGTTGGTCCAAAACGACGCCGGCCTCGACGAACCCATCGTCAACCTCGTCGAGTCCGACTACGCCACGGTCTCGCCCCACACGCGGATCCAGCTCCTGCGCGACATCTTCAAGGACGCCAAGGTGGTGCTCGTCACCGAGAACGACCGGCTGCTCGGCGTGCTGACGAAGATCGACCTCATCGACTACCTCGCGACCCAACGGACCTGACATGGCGCGCCTCGAAGACGACCACCTGCCCGAAGACGCCCGGATCGAGACCATCGCGATCCACGGCGGCCAGCACCCCGAGCCCGTCACGGGGGCCGTCATGCCCCCGATCTTCCAGGTGTCCACCTACGCCCAGAAGGCCCCGGGGGAGCACTCGGGCTTCGAGTACAGCCGGACCCAGAACCCCACGCGGTTCGCCCTGGAGCGGGCGCTGGCGGCCCTGGAGGGGGGAAGATTCGGGTTCGCCTTCGCGTCCGGCTGCGCGGCGACGACCGCCGTGATCCAGCTCCTCGACGCGGGCGACCACGTCGTCAGCGGCGCGGACATCTACGGCGGCACCTTCCGCCTGTTCGACGCGGTGATGCGGCGGCGCGGCCACACGTTCACCTTCGTGGACACCTCGACCCCCGCGAACGTGGCC
>JALSIN010000083.1 GCA_026989935.1 Polyangiaceae bacterium
ATCCCCCGCCTCGCCGTTTGGGGTCCGCGCGCCCGCCCGAAAGGGTCAGGGCGGCGGCGGCCCGGGCGGCGAGGCGGGGGATCCCTTCGGCGCGCCCCGCCACCACCAGGCGCGCCAGCGGCAGGTCGAGGGGCAGCGTCGCCATGGCGCGGCCGGCCGCGGTGGGGTGGTCGTCCCCGTCGAAGGCGCCGATCCGCCGAAGGTGTTCCCGCGCCCGTGCGCAGGCCTCCGGCGGCGGGGCGTCGAACAGGGGCAGGGCATCGAGGGGCGGCGCGCCCGCGCAGGCGAGATCCAGGATCGCCCGGGCGAGGTCGGCGCGCAGGATGCTCGGCGTCTCGAAGTCCGGGCGGCGGTCGAAGTCCGCCTTCGTGTAGCAGCGCACGCACACGCCGGGGCCCTCGCGCCCGGCGCGTCCGGTGCGTTGCAGGCACGAGGCCTTGGCGATCTTGCCGAGCTGGACGACCGTGGCGCCGAGGGCCGGGTCGAAGCGGGCCGTGCGGGCAAGGCCCGTGTCCACCACCGCGCCAACGCCCTCGACGGTGACGGCGCTTTCGGCCACGTTCGTCGCGAGGACGACCCGCGGTCCGTCCTGCCGGGCGACGGCCGCCGCCTGCGCCGACAGATCCAGCCGGCCGTGCAGCGGGCGCAGGTCGATCCCCCGTGCCCGCGCCCAGCCGGCCAGGCGCCGTTGCACGCGGCGGATCTCGGCCGCGCCGGGCAGGAAGACGAGGACGGCGCGGTCGGGGCGCTCGTCGAACAGGTCGAGGACGGCCGCGGCCGCGGCGTCGATGGGGTCGGCGCCGCGCCGGGGTGGGGCGTGGCGTACCTCGACCGGGAACCCGGGTGTCTTCGTGGCGTGGACCGTGCCGCCCAGGTAGGCGGCCACCTTCGGTGCGTCGAGGGTGGCCGACAGCACCGCCACGCGCAGGTCCGGCCGGGTCGTGCGCTGGAGGTGGAGCACGCGGGCGAGCCCCACGTCTCCGGCCAGGCGCCGCTCGTGGAACTCGTCGAAAACCACCGCGCGCGTGCCCGCGAGATCCGGGCGCTCGCGCAGCAGGTGTGCCAGCATGCCGTCGGTGACGTAGGTGATCCGTGTGTCGGGGCCGGCGCGGTGGTCGAAGCGCACGCGGTATCCGACCGCCTCGCCCAGCGGTACGCCCAGCCGGGCCGCGACGAAGCGCGCGGCGAGGCGGGCCGCGATCCGGCGCGGCTCGACGACGAGCACGCCGCCGCCCGCGGCGCGGTGCAGGCGCGGCGGCAGCGCCGTGGTCTTGCCGGTCCCCGGCGGCGCCCACACCACGACGTTTCGCCCCGCGCGCACGTCGGCGCACACGGCGTCGGCCACGTCCTCGATGGGGAGCCTGCGGCGCACGGGCGCAGCATTTGCCCACGGGGCGGCGCCTGCAAGGGCAACGCCGCTTGACGCGGGCGCGGCGACCGGCCAAGAGTCCTTCGCCGTGCCGCCCCCCACGAAGCCCCCGGCCACCCTGGCCGACGTGCCGGTCGGCCGTCGCGCCCGGGTGGTGCGGGTCGAAGGCGACCGCGCCCTGCGCGTGCGGCTGTGGGAGATGGGGCTTTCGGCGGGGACCGAGGTGGACGTGCTCAAGCGGGCGCCGATGGGCGATCCCCTGGAGCTTCGGCTGCGCGGCTACCACCTGTCGCTGCGCCGGGCGGAGGCGGGCCGGGTGTGGGTGGTCCCGGTCGAAGGGGGCGGGGCGTGACGCGCACGGTCGCCTTCGTCGGCAATCCCAACGTCGGGAAGACGAGCCTGTTCAACGAGGTCACGGGCGCCCGCTACCAGGTGGGCAACTACCCCGGCGTGACCGTCGAGGTGCGTCGCGGTCGGGTGTCGCCGCGCTTCGGCGCCCATGCGGGGACCGTCGTGGTGGACCTGCCCGGCACGTACAGCCTGGTGCCCGGCAGCCGGGACGAGGCCCTCGTCGTCGAGACCCTGTGCGGCCTGCACGGGGCCCCGCCCGACGTGGTGGTCGTGGTGGCCGACGCCACGAACCTCGCGCGCAACCTCTACCTGCTGGGCCAGGTGGCGGATCTCGGCCTGCCGGTGGTGGTGGCGCTGACCATGGTGGACCTGGCGGAGCGGGCCGGGCAGACCGCCGACGCCGCCGCGCTCGAACGGGCGCTGGGGGTGCCGGTGGTGCCCGTGGTCGGTCGCACGGGCCGGGGGGTGCCCGCGCTGCTGGACGCGCTTTCGCGGGCGGCCGTGCCGCCGATGGACCCGCTGCCCACCGAGGCCCCCGGGTTCGTGCGCCGCCTCGCCGAGCACGTGGGGGCCGGTCGCGCTCGCCTGGCCGTGGTGGCCGCCGCCGCCGGCCGCGCCGCCCTGCTGCCGCCGGCGGTCGTCGCGGCGGACGACCGGGCCCGGCTGCCCGGCGACGAGACCGTGCTGCTCGAGGCGGCCCGCCGGCTCGTCGAGGATCGCTACGACCGCATCGAGGCCGCGCTCGAAGCCCTCGGGTCGAGCCGTCGCGCGCGCCAGGCGGCGCCGGTCATGCGGGTCTCTCGGCGGATCGATGCCGTGCTGACGCACCCGGTCTTCGGGCTCGGCTTCTTCGCCGTGGTGATGGCGACGGTCTTCACGGCGGTGTTCCGCTGGGCCGAGCCCGTGATGGGGGCGGTGGAGGCGGGGATCGCCGCCGTCAGCGGCCAGGTGGCGCGCGCCCTGGGGCCGGGCCTGCTCACGGATCTCTTGACGGCGGGTGTGATCGCGGGCGTGGGCAACGTCGTGGTGTTCGTGCCCCAGATCGCCATCTTGTTCGTGATGCTCGGGATCCTGGAGGATTCGGGCTACCTGGCGCGCGCGGCCTTCTTGATGGATCGCCTGATGTCGAAGGTCGGGCTGCACGGCCGCGCCTTCGTGCCGCTGCTTTCGGGCTACGCCTGCGCGATCCCGGCGATCCTCGCCACGCGCACGATCGGCTCGGCGAAGGATCGGATCGTGGCGATGCTCATGATCCCCTACATGAGCTGCTCGGCCCGTCTGCCGGTGTACCTGCTCGTGGTCTACGCCCTGTTCGACGCGGACCGTCCCGTCTTCGGCCCGCTGACCGAGGGCAGCCTCATCGTGCTGGGCATGTACGCCCTGTCCACGGCGGGGGCGCTCGGGGCGGGCTTCGTCTACAAGAAGACGATCCTGCGCGGGGCGGTCCCGCCGCTGGTCCTCGAGCTGCCGCCCTACCGGGCCCCGCGGGTGCGCAACCTCTTGCTGGTCGCCTACGACAAGAGCCTGGACTTCTTGAAGAACGCCGGGACCGTGATCCTGGCGCTGACCATCGTGCTGTGGGCGCTGTTGAGCTTTCCCACGGACCGGACGGGGGCGGGGACGGGGGGGCCGGTGCAGGTGCAGGAGAGCTACGCGGGGCGGATCGCGGCGACGATGGAGCCGGCGCTACGGCCCATGGGCCAGGACGCGCGCATGGGGATCGCAATCATCGGCTCGTTCGCCGCGCGCGAGGTCCTGGTCAGCACCCTCGGGCTCGTCTACGGCCTGTCCTCGGCCGACGAGGATCCGGTGCCCCTGCGTGAGGCGATCCGCAACGACCGGGATCCGGCCACCGGCCGGCCCCGGCACACGCGCGCCTCGGGCCTTGCGCTGATGGTGTTCTTCGTCTTCGCCTGCCAGTGCATGTCCACCCTGGCCGTGGTGCGCAAGGAGACCGGTTCGTGGCGTTGGCCGGCCTTCATGTTCGTGAGCATGACGGCCGTGGCCTACGCGGCCGCCGTCGCCACGTACCACGCGGCGCGCGCCCTCGGGCTCGGCTGAGCGCCTCGGGCCGGCGGCGGCACGTCCGCTACGCCGGCTTGCGCGCGAACAGCAGCAGGTTGCGGCCGGACTCGTCCGTGATCACCGTGCGGTCGGTGGCGCCGACGGCGTCGGCCCAGCCGAGGAGGTCTTCTTCGGTGCGGTACTTGACGCGCCAGTCGAACCAGGCGTTGACGGGCCAGACGTTCGCGGTGCCGTCCTTCATGTTGCCGGCAAGGAGCGTGCCGCCCGGTGCGAGACGGTCCCACAGGCTCCGGACGAGGGCGTGGGCCCGCCGTTCGCCGAGGTAGTCGAGCAGGCCGATGCAGTAGGCGTAGTCGAAGCGGCCGTGCTCGGCCGGTGGGGCGGGCTCGAGCAGGTCGGCGTAGGATCCGTGGTGCACGGTGGCGTCGATGGTCACGCCCGTGCGGGCCTGGGCCGCATCGAGCCGGGCGCGCGCGGCTTCGAGGGCACCCGCGTCGTGGTCCACCAGGCGGACCTCGATGCGGTCGAGGAACGGGGCGCACGCGGCGAGGCGGGCCACGTCCGGGGCGGCGCCGCAGCCGACGTTGATGTACGAGAAGGCGCGCCGCCCCCGGCGCTCGGCCTCGCGGGCCATGTCGGCCACGGCCAGCTCCAGGCGGTTCGCGACCGGGCGGCCGATCTCGAGGGTCGCCAGGTGACAGAACCGGGCCCAGGGCGTGTCCCCGCGCAGGTCGCCCGCGTAGATGAGGTCCAGGGTCTCGAAGTCGCCGGGATACCCGCGGCGCTTTTCGAAGGCGGACGCGGTCAGCGGCCCCTCGCGCATCCGCGACACGACGACCGTCTCGGTGATGGCGAGGGCCTTGGGGCGCAGGTCCTCGTCGGCCAGCAGCGGGGCCACGGCCTCGTAGGAGGCGGCGAAGAAGCGGTGCCAGGTGGGGGCGAAACGGCGAAAGGCGTGCTCGATCCGGCGGTCGAGATCGTGCTCGGACGCGGCCAGGCCGGCGATCCGCTCCACCTCGTCGCGCATGGCGTCGAGTTCCTGCGCGAAGTCGCGGCAGAAGGCGGCGTAGCGATCGAGGCGGGACGTCTGGGGCGGGTGAGAAACGGTGGATCCCATCGGCAACGCACCCCTAGCACGGGGGTTCTCGCGAACACAAGGGGGGCGGGTCACACCGTGACCGTTTCTTCGACGCAGGCCGGTCCTACGGGGCGGAGGGCGTGCGGCCGTGGAGCGGATCGTCCGGTGCACGCGATGGGGGCGGGCGATCGTAGCGCAGG
>JALSIN010000084.1 GCA_026989935.1 Polyangiaceae bacterium
ATGTCGGCGACGGACAGGGATGAGGATAGCTCCACCACCGCGAGGTCTTGCAGGTCTTCCTCGCAGTCGTCCGAGGGGGCGCAGTACCCGGGGAACACGGCGAAGCTCGCAGCCGGGACCTGCATGCCCGGCTCGTCCCGCGGGCCGAAGAACACGTCGATGGGGGAGTCGGGGGCCAGGTCGGCGACACAGTGGGCCGCGGTCAACACGTGGGAGGTCGAGATGAGCGTGCCCGAGCACTGGAAGGCCCCGATGCGCAACCCGACGACGGCGTCGAACTCGCCCGGGAGCGTCGGCTCGCCGCCGACGATGGGGCTCGGAGCGCCGGGGGCCGAGACGGTGGGGGCGGCGGCGAGGAGGCGTACGAGCAGAGGCGAGGTCGGCACGGTTCGAGGGTAGCAAATCGCCGTGCCGGCTTCGTGTCAGGTGGGCACGAGGTTGTCTTAGGAGGAGGCGGCTTCGCGCTCGCGGGCCGTGACCTCGAACCCCAGCGCCGCCCGAGCGCTGGCGTAGGGCTCGGACAGGGTGAAGCGGAGCAGGTCGAGCACCTCGTCGCGCCGCTCGGGTTCGACACCGGAAAGGTCGAGGGGGTCCACCGCGACGCCCAGCACCGTCAAGGCGGCCCGGATGTCGCCCGACAGGACGAGGGCCACGCGGTGGGCGGCCAGGGCGGTGTCGCGTCGGATCTTCGGCGTGGAGGTCTCGTCGTCGAGGGCGGCCTCGAACGCGGCCTCGATCTCTCGGGCCGCGCGCATGGGGACCTTGCGCAAGAGGTCCGCTGTGACGGGGGCGACGTCCGACAGTGGATCGGCCCGGCGGCGTTCTTCGTGGCGCGGATGGAAGGCGGCGAGGACGGCAGCGAGCAGGCGCCCGGCCGTGGGCCGACCCAGCCCCGCAAGCAGTACCGACTCCGGGCGCGAGAGCATCGCGCCGCGGGCGAGGGCAAACAACAGGGCCTCGAAGGATGCCTCCTTTGCGAAGGCTCGGTCGATGAGGAGGATCGGTGTCGGCTGGCACAGGACGCGCAGCGGCTCCGCCGGCACCTGGAGCGCGGGCGGGACCTCGACGGCGTCGGCGTACACGAGGGCGGCCTTGCGTGCTTCGAGTCGGCGCAGGATCTCCTTCCATGCGCGGGCGATGGGTTCGTCGCCCACCGGGGAGACACGCGCCTCGTCGGGGATCGAAAGCCGTGGCAAGAATCCGGCGAAGAAGTTCGAGCCTTTCTCCCACAGGATCGACAGCGCTTCCGGGACGCCGCCGTGCCGCGGTATCGCCGAGGCGATGGCGTCGCGGTCGAGTTTGCCCGAGCGCTCGCCGGAGATCTCGTGGGTGTCCAGGAAGGCCCTTGCGTCCTCGTCGTCGGGGGCGAGGGTGTGGAGAACCTCGTACAAGGCGTGGGCACGTACGAGATCACCCGTCCGCACGGCGGCACTGGCCACGGGGCGCAGGCTCGAAAGGTGCAAGGGGTCCTCTTCGAGGATCCGGCGGTGAAGCTCGATCACCCGATCATCTCGAACGTCTGCGGCCTCGTACAGGGTCGCGAGGTACTTGCGCTGCTCGGTGTCGAGGAAGTCCTCGGAGATGCGCGCCGCTCGTTCGAGGGTGGCGATGGCCCGCTCGGGCTCCCCTGCCTGCAAGCGTGCGATCCTTGCGAGCAACAGCGTGCGTGCGCGCGCGTCCGCGCCGTCTTCCGCCTTGCCTTGCTCGGCGGCGGCCAGGTAGCCCTCGACGAGTGACTCGATCTCACTCACGCGGTCGGTCGCCGAAAGCACATCGGCCAGCGTCAGCAGGGCGTCGGCGTCGTTGGGACGCATCGAGACGGCGCGGCGCGCGTGCGTTTCGGCGATTTGCAGGCTGTCTTCCAGGTCCGCCGCACGGGCGAGCATCGCGCTTTCGAGGTGCGTGGAGAAGCGAAGCTCGTCGTCGGCGTCGGGGTGTGCCGCCAGCGCGTCGAGGGCCAGGATCGCCACGGCCGGTCGGCCGCTCGCGGCGGCAGCGACCTGCGCCAGTTCGTCGAGGGTGATCGGGGGCAGCGGTGTCCGCACGTCGTCCTCGTCGCTGCCCGGAAGCGGAAGAGCGGCGGCGAAGGTACCGAGGGCCTCCTCGAGCAGGTCGTCCGCGTCGGGACCGGCCTCGGATCGGTTCGCCCGCTCGTACAGGCACAGGCCGAGCCGCAACCTGGCGAGACTACGGGTGCGGGGATCCACATCGCTCCGCACGAGGCGCCGCAGGTGCTTTTCCGCCTGCTCGAAGTCGCCGTGCTCGTATGCCGTCGTGGCCGCCCGGGCCAGGATGTCGATGTTCTTCGGCTGCCAGCGCAGGGCCCGGTGGAGGAAACGGGTCGCGGCTTCTTCGTCGCCGATGGCCTGGGCGGCGTCGGCGGCGGCCAGCGCGATTTTCGCCAGCGTCTCGTGGTCTCGCGGATCGATCTTCGCCCCCTCGGAGGCGGTGAAGCGCTCCACCTGCTCGGCCACCAAGACGATGTCGCGCGGTCGGTCCGCCCGCTGGCGGTTGCGGATCATCGCCCAGCGGATCCGAAGATCGCCGGGCGCCTTTCGGGCCGCGCCCGAAAGCCGACGGTAGGCCTCACCCACGCGGTCGGTCCGCTCCAAAAGGCGCGCCAGCAGGACCAGCGCCGGGACGACATAGCTCGACTCGCCGCGCAGACCGAGCTGCTCCAGGAGATCTTCGAGGTGGCGCTCCGCCTCGTCGTAACGCTCGCTCTCCACCAGGACCTCCCCGAGCCCGAGCAAGGTCGGCGCGTGCTCCGGGTCTTCGGCCAGCGCGGCCCGCAGGTAACGCTCGGCGGCCGACGCGTCCCCGGTAAGGTGGTGGATCATTCGGCCGGCCTCCGCCGACAGGTGTGTTGCGAACGGCGTGTCGGCGAAGGCTGCGATCTCCTTTTCGATGAAGTCGATGGTCTCCGCACCACCGCCATCGGGCCAGCGCAGGCGGGCAAGCCCCTCGATGGCACGCGCGACCAGCATCGTCTTGCCCACCGCCGCCGGGTCGCTCTTGGCCTTGGCGAGTACCCGGGCGAACAACCGGATGGCCCCCGGGGCATCGTGGGGCGCGAGACGTTCGGCGGCGTCGAGCTGGGCCGCCGGTGTGCCGAGGGCCGCCAGGAGGTCTGCCGCCCGCTGCGGGTCGTCGAGGTCGCGGGCCACCTGGTTGACCAGATCCGCAAGGCGCTCCCAGGTCGCCGGCTGGAGTTCGTCCCGGTCGCTCCCGTGGTCGCGCAGGAACGCGAGCAGGTGGTCGGCGGCCTCCTCCGCGCGGCCGAGGTCACGCACGCACAGCGACGCGAGGAGGGTACACACGGCTGCGTGCGCCTCGACGGCCCCCTCGGGGAGATCCTTTCGATGGGTCACCAGCAGGTCGTGGGCGGCGTCGGCCTCCTTTTGTTCGCGCAGCAGTTCCGCAAGCTCAAGGGTTACGCCGGTGTCGCTCGGGTGATCGCGGCGCAGCGTTTCGAGCACGGCACGCGCCTCGCTCGCCGGCGCGCCGCTCTCCCGTAGGGTGCGCGCCTTCTCCACCAGCAAGGCCCGCCGGGCGTCGGCATCGTCTTGCCCCACGCGCTCGAGTTGCGCGTCGAGCAGGGGAAGCAGCGCGTCGTAGCGCATCGTGCTACGATAGAGGTGGACCAGGTGGCTGGTGGCGGTTGCGTCGCCGGGGGCGAGTTCCAGAACCTCGTTCCAGAGCTCGATGGCCCGATCGGGCAGGTCGAGGGTGGACTCGTAGAGCTCGGCCGCCCGGCGAAGGCGACCGAGCCGGCGGTCGGGATCTTCGGTCCGTTCAGCCGCCGTGCGCAGGGCGTCCACGGCAGTCGCGGGATGCCCGTGCCGCAGGAGCAGGTCCACGTATGCGTCGGCCACGTCGTCCCGCGCCGGATGTTGCCGCCACAGACCCTCGAGGCGCTCGATGGCCTCGTCCCCTCGGTCGAGGTCGAGATCGAGGCGTTCGGCGACGAACAATGACCGCACCACGTACTCGTCCGGGTCGATCGCACCTGCGTCTTGTCGCAGGCGCTGAGTTTCGACCGCGACGAACTCCTCCCACTGGCCGTCTTCGTGCAGGAGGTGGGCCAGGCGGGCGAGGGCATCCTCGTGGCGCGGCATCACCGCCAGCACGGCTCGATAGTGATCCTTGGCGCGATCCCGTCGGCCAAACTCCTCGTAGATCGCGGACAGCCGCAGGTGTTGGGCCACCACGTGCTCGGGAAGGGCGGCGTCACCCAGCAGCGACTCGAGCGTGTCGGTCCAAAGCGCCACGGCGTCTTCGGCCCGCGCGAGGCGCTCCATGGCGTCGAGGGCATCCTCGTACTCGGGTTGGGCCCGCAGGGCGGCGCCGTAGGCTTCGAAGGCGCGCTCGATCGTGTGTGCCCCCTCCGCCCACATGCGGGCAGCCGACAGGTGGGCGCGGGCCGTACTCACCTTCGAGCCCGACGAGGTTGCCAGGTACGTGGCGGCCACCTCCTCGAACCCACTGTGGACCGGCGGGCGGGCGCCGACCAGGGGGCGTTCGAGGGACGGCAGGCGCGGCAGCAGATCGGCGAGCCGGCGGGGCGGAAGGGGCGGTGCCTCGATGGCCGTGCGCAAGTCGGCCGTGTCCAACTCGACGATGCTCGACGGGTCCTCGATCTCGCCGCCGACCGTGGCGCCGTGGCTGGCATCCACGGCAAATGCCCGGTCCGTCGTCGCGCGGCGGGCGGGCTTCGAGTCACCGTCCTCCTCCTCCATCCCGTCGATCTCCTCGAACGACTCGAATTCCTCAATCTCCTCGATCTCCTCGATCTCTTCGATCTCCTCCAGTTCTTCGATCTCCTCGACTTCCTCCAGATCTTCCAGTTCCTCCAACGCCTCGAAGCCTGCGATGTCGTCGATCGCGTCGATCGCCTCGACGTCTGTCTCTTCGTCCAGTGTTCCCGCATGCGTGGCGTCCTTGCCGCCGGGTGGCCGAGCGCGCCGCAGATCGGCAAGAACCTGCATGGGGGCT
>JALSIN010000085.1 GCA_026989935.1 Polyangiaceae bacterium
GTCCTTTCGGTCGCGCAGCGCGGGGATCGACAGCGTGGCGGTCCCCGAGCGCGCGAGCAGCCGCGTGACCACCGGGTTTTGCGCGCGCGGGTCGGGGGTTGGGGCCGCGGTCACCAACAGGCCGCAGCGAAGCGCCACGCCCTGGGCCGCCAGCACCTCGAGGGCGGCGTCCGCGACGGCGGGGGGCGCGGCGTGGGCATCCGCGAGGACGACGTGGCCCGGCGACGCGCCGTTCGATCCGGCCGGCGAGGCTCGCAACGCCGAGGCCACCTCCCGCAGCGCCGGCTCGGCACCGTCGCTCGCAGCATCCACGACCAGCAACGGGGTGGCCCGTCGGCGCGAGACCCGATGCAGCCAGGTCGCTGCCCGGCGCTTGCCGGTCCCGTGTTCGCCCAGAAGAACGAGCACCCCGGCCTTGTCACGTGCCGCCCGGGCGAGGTTGTCCCGAAAGCGGGCGATGGCCGCGGACCGTCCCTCGAACCAGCTCTCGAGCGCGTCGGTCCGCGGTGGTGCACCGAACTCCACGGCGGCCAGGGGGGCGAAACGGTTGACGGCATCATCGTCGGCGGGCGCCATGACATCCTCCCGCGATGCCGCACCCGAGCGTCGATTCGGCATCGCCCGATCTCTATGGGAAGCCTACCGCGCCGCGTGCAAGGACTTTTAGGGGCGAAAACATGCCATAAAGTGCAAAACCGCGCATCTTTGGGAGAGCATGAGCGATTCTGCGCACGGAAGGCGCGATATCACGCGCCGTCATGTCCTCCGGGCGCCTGCCGCCCTGCCCGCCCGGTGAGACCGGGGGAACCCGCGTTCTGTCCGAGGGGGCGCTCGCCGCCCGTCCTCTGGCGCTGGCGCAAAGGCCACCCGGACGGGTGGGGCGTTCAGATCCTCGTGCAGGGCCCGACGATCAGCCCACGGTGCCCGCGCCGTGGGCCTCTTTTCCTGCACCGCCCCCATCGCCGTCCGGCGATGCGCCCGTGCCCGACGCAGGCTCGCCCGCGCCGCTTCCACCGATCGGTTCATCACTCGTGGGTTCGGGCGCGCTCGTCTCGTCGGATGTCGTGTCCCTTTCGGACGTGGCGTCTGCCGCCGCGGTGCCCGCCTCGTCGCCGCCCTGGCGGCCGAGCTTCGACTCGAAGGCGGTACGACGCGCGGCGGCCTCGGCAGGATCGGGCAGGGGCAGTGGGTTCGGGCCGATCCGCTCCCAGTCGATGGGGGCGTCGGAGGCCAGCAGCGTGGTGTCCTCCTCGCTCGCCTCCTGCAGGCGGGACGAGCCGCTGTGGGCGCTCGCGTAGGCCAGGAAGACCGCGAAGACCATGAAGGCCGCGGCGAGCCCCTGGGTCAGGCGCGCCATGAAGTCGGCGCCACCGCTGCCGCCGAAAACGGCCTGGCTCGCACCGCCACCGAGGGCGGTGCCCATGCCCCCGCCTCGGCCCGATTGCAGGAGGACCACCACGATGAGCAGCAACGTGACGAGCACGTAGAGGACGGTGACGACGGTGGCGGCGATCTCCATCATGGCGAGGGGGATTCTTCGACGGTGTGGACGATGGCGAGGACCGGGGCTGCGAACAGGGCGGCGGCGTTTTCGGGCTTTACGCTACCACCGTAGAGGATCGATCTGTCAGCCCCCGCGGTCGGATCCCACGCGGCCAGGTGCCGCCGGATCGCCTGGTGCATGGCCTGGGCGTCGTCCGGGCTGGCCGTCCGGCCCGTTCCGATGGCCCAGACCGGCTCGTAGGCCACGACGAGGCCCGTCGCCGCCGAAGGCGCAATCTGCGCCAGGGCTGCGTCGAGTTGCCCCAGAACGAACGCCTCCGCCCGACCGGTCTCGCGCACGTCGAGGGGCTCGCCGACGCACAGGATCGTCGTCAGGCCGGCCTGGAGGGCGCAGGCGAGCTTTTGCGCCACGAGGGCGTCGGACTCGCCCAGCACGTGCCGGCGCTCCGAGTGTCCGACGAGGACCCCTTCGACCCCGGCCTCACGCAACATGGCCGGGCCGACCTCCCCGGTGAACGCGCCCTCGTCCTGGGCCGCCACGTCCTGCGCGAACAGGACGACCGGGGCCCCCGCGAGGGCCTCGTGTGCCGCGTCCAGCGCCAGCATCGGCGGGGCGATCCCGACCCGCACCGGGCCGGGGCTCCGGCCGAGCCCCGCGGCCACCTCGGCTGCGAGGGTCCGCGCCCGGTCGCGCAGGCCGAACTGCTTCCAGTTGCCAACGACCCAGATGGCGCGCGCCATCAGCCGACCTCCTGCCCGCAAAGGGCCGCGATCCCGGGCAAGGTCTTGCCCTCCACGAAGGCCAGCGAAGCGCCCCCGCCCGTCGAGAGGTGGTCGATCCTTTCGCCGACCCCCGTTTGCGCCACGGCCGCCAGGGAGTCGCCGCCGCCGACCACCGTAAAGCCGGGACAGTCGGCCACGGCTCGGGCCACGGCGAGGGTGCCCTCGGCGAAGGCGGGCGTCTCGAAGCGCCCCATGGGGCCGTTCCAGAACACCATCTTCGCCCGGCGGATCCGCGCGCCGTAGCGCTCGGCGGTCTTCGGGCCGATGTCGAGGATCATGCGGTCGTCCGGGATCGGGCCCGCGTCGAGGTCGTGCGGCTCGCCGTGCCCGGCGTCGGGGGCGTCGCCGAGCACGGCGTCCACGGGCAGGCCCAGGTGTACGCCCCGCCCTTCGGCCAGCTCGCGGATCCGCCGGCAGGTGGCGGCGGCGTCGCGCTCGACGAGCGAGGCGCCCACGGCCCGTCCGTCCGCGTACAGGAAGGTGTTGGCCATGGCGCCGCCGAGCAGGACCGTGTCACCGGACGAAAGGCGCCGCACCAGGGCGTCGAGCAACTCGGCCTTGTCACTGACCTTGGCACCCCCGACGATGGCGACGAAGGGCGAGGCGGGTTCATAGGCCACCTTCCCGAGGGCCTCCACCTCCCGCACGAGCAGCGTGCCCGCGGCCCGGCTCGGCAGCAGGCGGGGCACGCCCACCACGGAGGCGTGCGCCCGGTGGCACGTGCCGAAGGCGTCGTTGACGTAGGCGTCGGCCAGTTCGGCCAGGGCCCTGGCGAACGCCGGGTCGTTTTTCGTCTCATCCGGATGAAAGCGCAGGTTCTCCAGCATGGTCACCTGGCCGGCGCGCGTTTCGAGCACGACCCGGCGGGCGGCGTCGCCGACGACCTCGTCGGGCAGGCGCACCTCGCAGTCCAGCAGTTCGGCCAGGCGCGCCGCCACGGGTTCCATGCCCAGCGCCGGCACCGGCTCGCCCTTGGGGCGTCCGAGGTGGCTGGCCACCACCAAGCGCGCCCCGCGGTCCCGCAGCGCCCGAAGGGTCGGCAGCGCGGCGCGGATCCGCGTATCGTCGCGTACGGTCCGGTCGGGCGAAAGCGGCACGTTGAAGTCCACGCGAACGAAGACCCGGCGGTTGTCCACGTCGAGGTCGTCGAGGCTCGGCAGCGCGGGCGGCGGCATGCCGCGTGGAGTACGCAAAAACCCCGCCGAGGGGAAGGGGCGCGCGCGACCGGGGTCAATTCCCCCGGTTCGGGCGCAGGTCGGCGCGCACGAACTCCAGGAGGGCCGACGACAGGCCGATGATCTCCTGGTCGGAGAAGCCCTGTGCGCGGATCTCGCGGTACAGGGAGCGGGCGAGCACCTCGACGCGTCGCTTCGTGTCGGGCCTTCGTGGGAGTGCGGGACGTGCGCCTTCCATGGGTATCCGCCCCTGGTGCAATCCACGGGCCGGCGGGCGGCGGGCCGTGCGGAACGAGCATTCCCCTTGGGATCTCGGGCCGTTGCGCGAAACCGGCGCGGCCGCGCGGGCGGGGTTGGGTCGAAACCGGGGCCGTCTGTGCGTGCACGTTGCACGCCCATGCGCAGGCCGCTTCACACCGGCCCCCTAGTCGGGGTCGATCTCGTCGGCGGGCGGCATCGACAGGTCGCCCATGAGGAAGCGCAGGAACACGTCGAGGCGTTGCCAGGCGTCGTCGCCCATGGCCTGCGGATCGAAGCGAGCGCCCACCTGGTGGCCGTCGCGGGTGCGCGTGCACCACACGACGACGCCCGGCAGTTCGAGCGGCTCGGTTTCCGCCCAGTCCATCACCAGCCGTAGGGCGAAGGTCGCACGCGTTTTTTGGGGGACCTTCTCTCCGGTCACCACACAGATCCCCGAGAAGCTGATGTCCTGGGTGCGTGCCGGCAACCGGCGCCCGTCCTCGAGGCGGACCTCGGCCTCGACATCGCAGGAAAAACGCGGATTTTCGCGTCGTTCGACGGAGGTGGTCACCACCCGTGAGGCTATCAAAGTTCCCGCCCGCGGCCAGGAAACCGGGGAGAACGCACGCGGCGGTGCCGGTGATGCGCCCGTGTGCCCAAAGCTGCCGCGCGGTTCGGTCGCTCGAACCCACTGCCCGGTGCAGGGGCAGCCCGCCGGGGGGCTCAATCCGGCGGGTCCGCCGGGGGGGCGAGCGGGAACGCGGCCTCGTGGCGGTAGTGGGAGCCGCGCTTTCCCAGCACGCTGCGGTACAGCACCAGCTCGCGCACTGGAATCGGCGGCAGCTCGAAGGTGGCGTGGGCCACCACGAACGACGCCACCTCACGCATGTCCGCATCGCGCAGGCGGGCGATCGTGACGTGGGGTGTAAACGCCCGGCGGTCCCGCCGAAGGCCCAGGGCGTCGGCGCGCGCCAGCACGCGGCGGTGCAGGGCCGACAGCGCGTCGCTGCGGGCCGCGCCCACCCACAGGCTGCGGGCCACGTTGCGCGGTGGAAAGTAGCCGACCCCGCGCAGCACGAGATCGAAGGCGGGGGCCGAAAAGTCCGCGAAACCGTCGATGATCCGGCGCGCCGTGCCGCCGTCCACCTCGCCGACGAAGTGGACGGTAAGGTGCAGCTTCTCGGGTGGCTCCCAGCGGGCACCTCGGATCCCACCTTGGATCATCGTGATCCGTTCCGC
>JALSIN010000086.1 GCA_026989935.1 Polyangiaceae bacterium
CGCCGCCCCGCCCGACCCGCGCCCGGGCCCCCCGGCCAGACGGCGCCGGATCGCGGCGAGCGCGTCTTGCAGACGCTTGCGCGGGATGCTGACGCGCGTGGGCATCCCGCCGCCCAGTTCGAGGAGGGTCACGAAGTCCAGCCCGCTGTCGAACGGGGCCGCAATCGTGGCGTTGCCGTGCTCGACGACGACGGCCACGGTGGCCTTCTTCTGCCCTTCGAGCAGCAGCTCCGTCTTGTCGAAGGGCGGCGTGCCCGCGGGCACGTCGAGCACGGCGACATCCCCCTCCACCTGGAAGCGCTCGGCGAGCGCCCGGGCCGCCTCGGCCTGGCGTGCGTGCTCGCGGGCGGCCGCCTCGATGGCCTCGTGCGCGGGACCCGGACGCAGCCCCGTCACGAGGTACGTGACGATCCGTTGGCGCAGCGTCTCGTCGTTCCAACGCGCCCGCAAGGCGGCGTCGATCCGTCGCCCCGTGTCCGACATGGCACCCATGCGCGTGTCGGCGGCCCGCGCGTCGTCGTCGGCGCCCGGGTAGGGCTCCCGGCCGCCCAGGATCCACTTGGCCGCGGCGTAGATCCCGTCCAGGTCGAAGTGACAGACGATGGTGTCCACCGGGCCGGTGCGGCGCACGAGCGCCTCGTCGATCATCTCGGGGCAGGCGCCGTGCTGGGCCTTCGTGGCGAGCACGAACCGGTCGTCTTCGGCGAATTCGGCGTGGCGCGGGTGATCGTGGTGATCCACCCAGCGGGCGAGCCGGGCCCCGAGTTGCGCGATGAAGCGCCCGGTCGTCTTGTCGAAGCCCTTGCCCAGGCCGTCGGCGGCGAAGGCGATGTCCAGCACGACGACCCGGCCGTCTAGATCCTGCGCCCGCGGCAGCTTGCGCGGGCTCGCGAAGACCACGGCGGGGCGCGTCATAGGGCGTCCCGGGCGGCGGCGAGCTCCGAGGCCGCGTGGTCGTCCCCGGCCGCGCGAGCGGCCTCGATCCCCCGCTCGAAGATCGCCCGGGCCTCGTCGGGGCGCCCGAGCTCGACGAGCACCTGGCCGTACATCAGGTACGTGGGCACGTAGGCCGGTTCATCGCGTACGAGCTCGGAAAACCGCCGGACCGCGTCGTCGAGTCGCCCCAGCCGGCGGTACTCCATCGCGAGGCCGTAGCGGGCAAACGGCTCCGCGCCGGGCGCCGACGCCATCTTCTCCAGCATCGCGAGGCGATCCACGGTTCCTCCTTCCGCCCCGGCCGCTACGAAGCGGCCTCCGCCGCGTCGTCCGGCGCGAGCGCAGCCGTAAGCTCGTCGATCCCGTCGAACACGTCGCATGTCTGCAGGTGTCCCACGAGCAGCAGGTAGACCGCCACGTGCCGCGGCGGGTACTTCGCGAGCAGCATCTTCGCGCCTTCGACAAGTTGCTCGGCCGAGCGGGTCTCGCAGAAGTCCTCGTCGGTCTGGCCGTTGCGGTGCGGGACCTCCAGGTGGTCGAGGTAGTCTACGAGCATCTCGTTGTGGTGCCCGACCAGCCACTCGAGCAGGAACGCGAGCGCGACCTTCTCGTTGCCCTTCGCCAGCTCCCCGTGGAGGCGCTTGCGCCAGACCGCAAGGCGCCCCGCGCGCGAGTAGGCGGCACCGCCGACGTTCGTCCGCACGCCCCCGGCGCGGAACACGGAGCGGATCTCGCGGGCGGACAGCTCGTCGAAGAACTGGTCGATGGTATCGTGGCCGAGATGGGTGCAGATCTGGATCGGTTTCACGGCGACCTCGGGCCCGCGCGTCGCAGCGGGCGACCGGACCGTAGCAGAACCGCGACCCACCCGCGCCCAGGGACGCCGGGCGGGAACACCGGCCGATCGCCCGGCGCCTCGCACGGCCCGCCCGCTGCTCGAAGCTGCCCGCGCACCGGGCGAGGATCCGATCCGGGCGGCTGCGCCGTCCTCCCTCGGTCGTCGGCGCCACCGTCGTGCGGGCGGGAGCAGCCGACCCGACGGGACGGGGCGTCGGCCCGTGCGGGGGGCCGCCGGGCGAGCCGCCTCGCGGTCGCAGCGGTCCTGCTCGCGCTGCCGACCGCCTGGGCCACGGGGGCCGTCCCCGCCGGCGCGACCGGGCCGTGCGAGGCGAAGTGTGCGGCCGAGGCCACGGAGGACGACCGCGCCACCTGCCGCGCCAACTGCGAGCGCGTCCGAGCCTCCCGCGCCTGGCGCGAGAAGGTCGCGCCCTCGCGGGCCGGTGCCGGCTCGAAGCGGACGGCGCCGCCGGACCGCCCCACCCCTCGCGTGACGGGGCCCGCGCCTGCGGCCGGTGCGGCCCCGCAGGACCCGGTGGCCGCCTGCTCCCTCGCCTGCTTCGTCCACCGGGCCCTCGCGGACCGGGTCACGTGCATGGCCCGCTGTGTCCGGCATGCGCCGCCGTCCGCCCCCGCGCACCAAGGCGCCACGGCCCGAACGGCCCCGCGCCCCTCCGGCCGCCCGGCCGCCGCCGCGCAGGGGCCCCGCCCATCGAACCGTCCGGCCGGCCCCCCGGCCGACGCTCGGCCATGCCGGTCGGCCCGTCGCGACGACCCGGCCCGTTGCCTGGCCTCCTGCGATCGCGCCCCCGACCTGGACGCCACGGACCGCGCCACGTGCCGCGCCAACTGCGAACGCGCCGCCGCGTCCCGCGTCTGGCGCGATGCGGTCCTCGGCGACGGCTGCCCTCGGGCGGGGGCCGACGGCGCAGCGCGCCCGGCTCCCACCCGGCCCGCGTCGTGCGATCCGAGGGCCTGCCGCGCCACCTGCCGCCGGCGACTCGATGCCTGTACGGCGGACTGTCATGGCGCCGGCTCGGACGCCGCCACCTGCCGCCTCCACTGCGAGTCCAGCGCCCGGCGCTGCGATCGCCGCTGCGGCTCCGACTGTTCCGCGCCGTAGCCGCCAGCCCCGGGGCCGGGGGTCGCCCGCGGCGCTTCGGTCACAACAGGTGCGTGATCCGAAGTTGGACCGTCGTGCGGCCCCGGAAGTAGTTGAACTCGGGGACCGCGAGGAACCGGATCTTGTCGCCGTGCTCGATGGGGGCGCCGGCCATGCCAAAGGCGATGGCCGGGTGCTCGGTGTTGCCCTGGCGCACCGAAAGGCGCACGTGGCGCTCGCCCACGACCTTCGGGCACACGGCCGTCACATCCTCGAACAGGAAGCGCGGCGGCGGAAAGCCCACACCGTAGGGGCCGAGATCCCCCAGGGCCTCGACGAAGAACGCGTCCACGTAGGGCAGCGCGATGGGGCCGTCGTACGGCACGGGCTCGGGCTGTGGGTCCAGGCCCCGCTGTTCGGCCACGGCGGTGCGAAACGCCGTCGCGAAATCCGGCAGGCGCTCGGCCTCCACCGTAAGACCGGCGGCGTCGGGGTGACCGCCGAACCGGACCAGCCGATCGGCGCAGGCAGCCAGCGCCGCGCGCACGTCCACGCCCCCGAAGGAGCGCACCGACCCGGTCGCGCGCCCCTCGGGTCGATCGAGGGCCAGCACGGCGGCGGGGCGCTGGAACGACTCGGCCAGGCGACCGGCCACGATCCCCACGACCCCTGCGTGCCACGTCGCGTCCGCAAGCACGATCGCCGGTTCGTCCGGGTCCGCCTCGATCGCCGCACGCGCGCGGGTCATGGCCTCCTCCTCCACACGGCGTGAGAGTGCCTTGCGCTGGGCGTTGGCCGCCTCCACCCGGTCGGCGAACGCCCGCGCCTCCACGTCGGAGCGGGCCCGCAGCACGTCGAGGGCCGGGCGCGCCGACCCGAGGCGGCCCGGGGCGTTGAGCCGCGGCCCCAGGCCGAACCCCACGTCGTCCCCGCACACGGGGGCGAGTTCGCCGCGCCGGGCCACGTCGAGCAGCGCGCGGATCCCCGGCCGGCGCCGGGCCGACAGCACCGAAAGCCCGTGGCGCGCCAGGATCCGGTTCTCCTCTACGAGGGGCACCATGTCGCAGATCGTCCCCAGGGCCACCAGATCCAGCAGCCGCCGCGGATCGGGCAGGTCGATCCCGCGCGAGGCGAGGCGGGTCCGCAGCGCGGCCGACAGGTAGAAAGCGACGCCCGCCGAGCACATTCCCTTGAAGGGGAACGCGCACCCGGGCTGGTGCGGATTGATGAGGGCGTCGGCGGGCGGCAAGGCGGTGGGCACCTGGTGGTGATCCACCACGATCGTCGCCACCCCCTTCGTCTTCAGGAACGACAGGGCCTCCACGTCGCTCGTGCCGCAGTCACCCGTGACGACGACCCGGGCCCCGGCCTCCACGAGCCGGCCTGCGGCCTCGACGCCGAAGCCGTACCCCGCCGAGCGCCGGGCCACCTCGAGCACCACGGGCACACCCGCCGCCTCCAGGGTCTCGGCCAGGATCGCCGCCGTCGTCACGCCGTCCACGTCATAGTCGCCGAAGATCCCGACGGTGCGCCCGCGGACCACGGCCGACGCGAGGATGTCGAGGGCCTCCTCGAACCCGGCCATCCCCAGCGGCGGCCGCAGCGAGGCGAGGCGCGGGCGAAAGACCTCGGTCCAGCGGTCGGGCGGCACGCCCCGCGCGCCGAGCAACCCGGCGACCACCGGGTGGGTCCCCTGGGCGCGGGCCCAGTTGCCGCGGTCCCCGGGCGTCGCCCCCGAGGTGTCCTCCCGCAAGACGAGCCGCATCGCCCCGGGCATGGCCCTAGTCTTCGGCCGGCGGCCTGGGACGGCGGCGGCGGCGGCTCAGGCGGCGGCGTCCGTCCGGCGTGACGGCACCCGCGGCGATGTCCTCGCCGCGGATCTCGGCGCGCTCCTCGCCGATGGTGCGCCCGGTGTGCTCGTCCACCGCGGCGCCTTCCTCGGCCAGCAGCGGACCCTTCGGCTTGCCGTCCTCGGCCCACTCGAGATGCCCGCGATTCTTGTAGAAACGCCGGTT
>JALSIN010000087.1 GCA_026989935.1 Polyangiaceae bacterium
CGCGCCCGGCGGGCCTTGCCGAGGTCCCCGTCGTGGTACGCGAGGCGGACGACGACGAGCGCCTCCAGCTCGCCCTCGTCGAGAACCTCCAGCGGGTGGACCTGGGCCCGGTGGAGGAGGCCCGCGCCTACCACGCGCTGCTGACCCGCACGGGCATGACCCAGGAGGCGCTGGCGAAACGTCTCGGCCGGGATCGAAGCACGATCGCCAACGCGATCCGGCTGCTCAAGCTGCCGGACGAGGTCCTCGCCCTGCTCGAGGCGGGCCGGCTGTCCGCCGGGCACGCACGCGCGCTGCTTTCCGCCCCCGACGACGCCACGCGGATCGACCTGGCGCGCAAGGCCGCCCGCGGGGGCTGGAGCGTGCGCGCCGTCGAGCGCAAGGCGCGGCAAGCAGCCGCCCGGGCGCGCGAGACCGAGGCTGCCCCCGCCGGCGCCGACCCCGACCGCGTCATCGTGACCGATCTGGAGAACCGGCTGTCCCGCGCGCTCATGACCAGCGTGCGCGTTCGCGCCCGCCGAGGCAAGCCCACGGCGGGCACCCTCGAGATCACGTACGATGATCTCGACGTGCTCGACCGGATCCTCGACCGCCTCCTCGGCACGAACCAGCGCCCCTCGTAAAGGACGGCTCCCTTGGCACCACCGAGCGGAAGAGAACTGCGACGCGAACCGCGCCTGACCGCGGTCCTGCGACTGCGCTATCGCCGGGCCGAGAACCTGCTCGTAAGCTACTGCACGAACCTCTCCCGCGGCGGGCTGTTCGTGCCCACCGACACGCCCCTGCCCGTCGGCGCCACCCTCGACCTCGAGATCGAGCTGCCCGGCACCGGCCAGGTTCGGACGATCCCCGCCACCGTCCGCTGGGTCCGCAGCGCCGCCTCGGTGGAGGGGCCGGCCGGGATGGGCCTGGCCTTCCGCGACGTGGACCAGGCGATCGGCCGCTACGTGGACGGCCTGATGACACGCTACAAGCCACCCACCGTGGCCCTCGTGGTGCCCGACTCCGGCGCCGGCGAGCACCTGGCCTCCGCCGCCCGCAACCTCGTGCACTGCACCGTCGAGCGCCACCGCCCCGGGGCCGTCGCCGCCTCGGAGGTCGCCAGCGCCGACGTGGTCATCGTGGACGTGGAGGCCACCGGTGAAGGCGGCCTCGCCCTCCTGCACGAGCTGTCCCAGCAGCCCGACCCGCCGCCGCGGATCGCCCTCGTGCCCGCCGCCGACCCCGTGGCCGCCGAGCGCTGCAAGGGTCTGGCCACCACGCTCGAGGCCCCCATCGACCCGAAGGTCCTCGGCCGCACCATGCTCGAGGCCCTCGCCGAGGCCCAGGTGGCCGACCTCGACCCCGGCGACAGCTTCGCCGGTTGATCCGGGGGCCCCCTCGCGGCACCACCGAACGCCCCGGGCGGTCACGGGCGGTTTTCTCGGTCGGGTGGATCACGCCTGCAGTGTGCTCTGACCCCGCCCTGCCCCGGCCGCCTGCGAAACGCGCTATACATTTGGATCATGCGGAAGGCTCCCTGGCTCGGTTCCCTCGCGGCGGCGTGGCTCGCGCTCGCCCCGGCACAGGCGCAGGCATTCTCCACGCGCGTGCACATCGCCCTGGCGAACGCCGTTCGGGAGGCGGCCATCGACGGCGGCGGCGTCCTCGCCCTGCGCGACAGCCCCTACGCGGTCGTGCTCCCCGCGGAGGACTACGACGCCATCGTGGCCCACCCGCTCGCCTTCCGGGCCGGCGCCATCGGCCCCGACAACATGGTCTTCCCGGGGATGACCGACCCCTCCCACGCCATCGGCCGCCGCCCCTACGAGCAGTGCGAGGCGTTGTACGAGGCGGCCGCCACCGCCGAGGAGCGCGCCTACGCCCTCGGGTGCTTCCTGCACGGGGCCACGGATGCCGTCGCCCACCACTTCGTGAACTTCTTCACCGGCGAGACGTTCACCCTGACGCCGATCACCGCCGCCCGGCAAACGGACCTCGACAACGCGGTGCGGCACATCGTCGTCGAGTCCATGTTGCAGCGGGCCCTGTTCCAGGCCGACCCGACCGCCTTCGACCAGGGCGCGTTGCTCCACGCGATCCCCAGCGGCTTCCTGCTGCGGACCTACCTCGACCCGTCCTCGGACGTGTGGGCGATGGCGGCCGAGGAGGCCTACGCCGCGTTCGAACAGGCGCGCGCGGACGACCCCGAGGCGTCCCTGCCCACCCTCGTCGCCGGCCTCGACATCGGCCCGGCCGACCACCTGCTGCTCGCCCCGATCTACCTGGCGGAGATCGACGCCGCCGTGGACCAGGCCCGCGCCGACATCGAGGCCCGCATCGCCGAGTTGCAGGATCCGAACACCCCCGACGGCGCTCAACTCGGCGTGGGCCCCGGCCCGGACGGGATGCTGGGCACGAAGGACGACACGACCGCCTGCGCCGCGAGCTGCCCCACCCTGTACGCCACGTACATGACCTACGTGGGCCTGCTGGCGCCGCGTTTCGACGCGAACCAAAACGAGCTGCCGTCCGCCTTCGACAAGATCGCCGACAAGTTCCGCGACGACCTCGACGCCTTCGGCCCGGCGTACCTCGAGACGGTCGGCGGCCTGTCCGCCCGGCTCAACCAGCCGCTGGCCGGCGGCGAGGGCGGGCTCGACCTCGAGCCGTGGGAGCTCGAGATGCTGGCGCAGCCGATGGTGGACTGGGCCGAGCAGCTTACGACGGTGGACTACGACACGCTGCTGGTGGCGATCTTGCCCGACTGGGTCGTCGAGATGCAGATGCTCCTGCAGCAGGTGGGGGTGTCGGTGCCGCTCGCCGGGATCGTCGAGGCCGTGTTCGCGCCGGTCATCGAGCCGATCAAGCAGGCGATCCGGGAGCAGTTCATCGACTACGCCCTGGGCTTCGTGACGGACCTGGTGGATCAGATCGAGCAGGCCGAGGCCGCCATCGAGGCCGAGGTGACGAACACCCTGGATGCGCTGGCCGCCCGCGACCTGCCCGGCCCGTGGCTCGAACACGTCGCCGCGTCGGGGCTGATCTCGCATGCGTTCAATCTCACGGCGGCGACCCTGGCGGACCACCGGGTCCTGCTGCCGGCCGCCGGCGAGGACGGGCCGGCCTCCTTCGACGCCTCGTACACCCCCGCGTGGAGCCAGGCGGGCCTTTGCGACTACCTGCGTCCGGCGGTCCTTCCGTTCGGTCTCGACATGACGGGGCTGTTGACGGTCGCCCTGGACGGTGCGCCCCACCCGGCGGAGGCCGACACGGACAGTCCCGTCGAGTGCCACGACGGGAGCCTCGCCATGTTCACGGCGACGCCCGGGCCCGACAACTGCGGCCTCGTGTCGCTGGCGGCGTTGCTCGACGACCCCATCGGTTCGGTCAGCCGCGCCTATCCGCCGCAGGTCAGCCCGACGAGCGCCTCGTGCCGGAACCTCGAGGTCCCCGGCCTGCCCGCGCCGCCGGACGATCCGGGCGGCGCCACGGGCGGCACGACGACGGGTGGAACCGCCGGCGGTAGCGGCGGAACCGACGGTGGCGCCGGCACGGGCACGGACACGGACACGGCGGGCGGCGCGGCAATGGAGGAAGGCGGCGGGTGCGGCTGCCGGTCGGCGCCGGGGCCGAGGGTGGGGCTTTGGGGCCTCGTCGTGCTCGCGGGGCTCACGCGGCGGCGGCGGCGGCGGGGGGTGAAGGTCGCGGCGGCGGCGCTCGCCGTGGGGATCGCCGGCTGTTCGGGCGACGACGCGGGCGGCGGCGGATCGGGCGGCGCGACCGGCGGGACGGCCACCACCGGGACGGCAGGCTCGTCCGACACGGGCACGGGGACGGGCACGACGGACGGGTCGGGCACCTCGACGGGCGGGACGGCGACGACCACCGGCCCCGGCACGACGACGGGCGGGGACGACGGGTTGCTCGACGCCCTCGACGGCACGCGCTGGCACGCGGTCCTGACGAGGGACGGAGTCGAGCGGGCCTACGAGATCGCCTTCGACACGGGCTCGTCCCTGTGGTCCGAGATCCGCAACCCCTACGGCCCCGCCCGGCTGCGGGAGATGCGTTCGTTTACGCGGGATGAAAACGGGCTCTTCCACACGACGGTGATCTCCCCGAGCGGATGGCCGGTGCACCCGGAAAACGGCCGCATGGATACGTGGACCATCGAGCTCGTGGAAGGGCCGCCCCGGCAACTGATGGTCACCCGAGACGGGGTGTCGGAGACCTTCGACGAGGGCCCCTTTCCGCCCCCCGAGTCGGGCATGACCGCCGTGGTGCGTGTCTTCACCCCCGGGGGCACGGTGGACGAGGCCTTTTGCAACTCCGCCGGCAACGGCTTCGACTACAAGGCGATCTTCGACTTCGCGAACGGCAAGAGCGACGAGATCGTCGCCCAGGACGTCGTGGCGGGCGTGTCCTTCCTGCCGTGGACGGATCCGACGATGAACAACCAGTTCTCCGTGACGGACCTGGACGGCTTCGACCGCTACGGAGGCACGGAGCTTTCGGACACGTTCAACTTCATGGTCACCTATCTGGCCGACCTCGACCATCCCGGCGGCGAGTTGTCCATGCGCGAGGCCGACGACCAGGTGGAAGACGCCCTGTGGCTCTTCCTGGGCGACGACGTGGGCAGCGACAACCCGGCGAACCTGTTCCTGGAGGTGCACGGGTTCATCTGGCCCGACGGCACTCCGGACGAGCCGGTCACGAACCTGCCCGCCGGTCCCGTCGCCGTCCAGGCGATCGCCGTGCGCTGCACCGAGCCGATCAAGGACGTGACCCCCGAGATCCGCCTGGGCGCCGCCCCGTTCACCCCCTTCGACCAGGCCCCCTGGA
>JALSIN010000088.1 GCA_026989935.1 Polyangiaceae bacterium
CACCGGCTTGCAGGCCTCGAGGGGGTCGTGTGCGTTGTTGTCCTCGACGCACTCGTTGAACGCGCCGCCCCCCATCCCGTCGTCGTCCACCACGACCCACACGGAAAACGGCCCCGGGCCCGGTGCAGGCACCGAGATCGACAGCTTCTCCGCGCCGCCCGGCACGATGGGGCCCTGGGTGGTGGCCGTCCCCAACAGCCCCGCCGTTTGCTCGTAGAACGACACCTGCACCCCGGGGCCCACCCCCAGGCAGCCCTGGTTCTTGACCCAGACGGAAAGGTTGAGGTCGGGGCACGCGGCTCCGTCGCTTTGCAGGTCGAACGGCACCAGGTCCGGGGCACAGTTCTCCACCTCGCCCTGGGTGTTGCGCCGGTAGGAGTTGTGGGTCGTCCAGTTCGGCCCTTCCGTCGCGGGGATCGTGCCGTCGTCGGCCACGTTCTCCACGTGGTAGGTGTGCTGGTTCCAGATCGGCCGGGTGGGCATCCAGTTGTCGAGCGCGTCCTCCCACACCTCGATCCCCGCATCGCCCAGCAGGTTCGGATCCAGGAAGCCGGCCTCGTTGTTCGTGGCGAACACCAGCTCCGCCTTGAAGTCCCCGTCCACGTCCGCGATGACCGGGTACTCGGACCGCGTGCGCGAGGAGTTCAGGTCGCGAAACAGCACCTCGGCGTCGGTCATGATGCCGTCGCAGGCGGGGCCGGGCGGGTTCAGGTCGCAATCCGGTTCGACCCCCGGGTAGATCCGCAGGTACTCCTCGTCGCCATAGACCACCTCGGCGCGGCCGTCGCCGTCGAAGTCGAAGACGGACGATCCGGTGCGGCTCGACGAGTCGTCCTCGGTGGGCGCCTGCCACAGGACCGCCAGGGTCGCCGGCGGCGTAAAATCGATGACCACGTAGTTCGAGCCGCCCGCCGTGCCGATCTCCGGCGCGCCGTCGCCGTCGAAATCCGCGATGTTTGGTGCGCCCCCATGGCCCCCGCCGGGGATCGCCAGGGTCGCCATCTGGGCGCCGGTCGCCCCTTCGAGCACCTGCACGGCGCCCGCCGAGACGAGGACCACGTCCGGGTCGCCGTCGGTGTCCATGTCCGCGACGCCGCAGTAGCCGTCCGTGTAGTTCGTGTCCCACAGGATCTGTCCGGTGAAGTCGCCGCCGGCCACCGTTCCTGTGAAGGTGTACGCCGTCCGGCCGCCGACGACCTCGGGCCGCCCGTCGCCGGTCAGGTCCGCCACGCACGAGATCGGCCCGATGGCGTTGTGGCCCGAGCCCTGCGATCCCTCCCACAGCCGCGTTCCCGCCGCGTCGTAGACGGCCGAGCCGAAGACGATCTCGGGCAGCCCCTCGCCGTCCATGTTCGCGATGGAGGCCGATCCGCTGCGGGATGGGAACGTGAAGGGGTCGGACTGCCAAAGGGGCGTGCCGGAGCTGTCGATGGCCACGAGGTACTTGCCCTCGCCCTGCACGACGACGTCCGGCAGCCCGTCGCCCGTGATGTCGCCGAGTGCCGGGTTCGAGGTGGAATCCGTACGGTACGCCGGGTCGCTGACCGTCCACACCTTTTCACCCGTGTCGCCGCGGATCGCCCGCAGCACCCCGTCGCTGTAGAAGGCGCTGTTCTTGTAGGCGTTGAAGACGATCTCCGGCACGCAGTCGGCGTCGAGGTCCGCGACCATGGGCACGCTCGTGACCTGCTTGTACTCGGGCAGGTCGTCCATGGCGATGTCCACGTGCGTCCACGTCACCATGCACGTCCCCCCCATGCACACCTCGGCCGTCTGGCAATCGCTTTCGTCCATGCACGATCGCACGCGCCGCTCCCCCCACGAAAACCGCGGCACCGGCTCGAAGGTCTGCGGCGGCGGCGTGAAGGTGCAGCTTGCGTTCGCCACCTTCGGGATGCACTTGCCCAGGGACGGGTCGCAGACCTGGTCCTCCGGACAGCTCGCCTGCTGGGTGGCGCAGGCGGCCGTGTCGCAGTCGGCGCCGGGCACCAGACACGTGCCCGCGTGGCAGATCTCCGCGCCCTGACAGCACACCTCGTCCGGGCCGCAGGCCGGCTCGCCGCCGCAGTCGGTCACGCAGGTGCCGACCGAGCACACCTTCCCCTCCGGGCAGCACACCCCACCGTCGCACATGCGCTCCGGGGGACAGCCGCCGGTGGTGCCGGAGGCCGTCCCGGCCGTGTCGGTGTCGGTGGCGCCGGCGGTCGTCGAGCCCGAGGCGGTCCCGGCCGTCGCCGTCCCGACGGTGGCCACGCCGCTGGTGGCCGAGTCGCCGGTCGTACGCGCACCGTCGTCGCCCGAACAGCCGAGGGCCAGCACGGCGACCGGAAGCGCTGCCAGGAAGGGGGATCGGCGGGCCGGCGTGGCGCATGCAAAGCAGGTGGGCGGCATCGGTCCTATTCTCTCTATATCCTCCAGCATACCCGATGGAGCGGCGATGAACAACGTTTCGTGCCGGGTGCGGGGGCTATGCCGCGAGGACCGCGCGGTAGATCGCCGCCAGGTCGTCGCGGCCGAGGTCGATGGGGTTTTCGGGGCGGCACGGGTCGCCGTACGCCTCGGCCGCGAGCTGCGGCACGTCCTCGGGCTGGACGCCGGCCGCCGCGAGGCGCCCCGCGAGGCCGAGGTCGGCGCGAAAGCGCGCCAGGATCGCCGGCAGGTCCTCGGCGCGGGCGTCCGGCTCCCAGATGCGGGCCAGACGCTCGTACCGACGCAGCAGGTCGTCCGAGAAGGCCGCGCGCCGGTGTTCGAGCTGCCAGGCGAGCACCCCCGGCAGCAGCAGGGCGTTCGCCAGGCCGTGGTGCGTGCCGTAGTGGTTCGACAGCGGGTGCGCGAGGGCGTGGACGGCCCCGAGCCCCTTCTGGAAGGCCGTCGCGCCCATGGTGGCGGCGACGAGCATCCCCCCGCGAGCGTCGAGGTCGTCCCCGTGCGCCACGGCGACCGGCAGGTGGCGGGCGACGAACTCCACGGCACCGAGGGCGATCGCGTCGGCCATGGGGTGGTGGCCGCGGGCCAGGTAGGCCTCGACCGCGTGGGTGAGCGCATCGAAGCCCGTGGCGGCGGTCAGGTGCGGCGGCAGGCCTACGGTGAGCGCGGGGTCGAGCACGGCGGTCGCCGGCATGAGCCTGGGGTGGAACACGATCGTCTTGCGGCCCGTCGCCTGCGCGACGACGACGGCCGACCGCCCCACCTCGCTGCCCGTGCCGGCCGTCGTCGGGATCGCGTGCAGCGGGGGCAACGGCCGCACGATCCGTGCGTCGCCGCCGCGCAGGGCGTCGAAGTCCAGCAAAGCGCCGTCGTGGGTGGCGAGCACACCGATGACCTTGGCCGTGTCCATGGGCGAACCCCCGCCGAGGGCGACGATCTCGGCGCAGCCCGCCTCCCGATACCGCGCCGCCCCCGCCACCACGTCCGCCTCCACCGGGTTCGGGTGGACCGCGTCGAAGCGCACCACGTCTCGCCCCGCCCGCTCGATCACCGCTTCCACACGCGCGCACAGCCCCGCCTCCACGAGGCCGCGGTCCGTCACGAGCAGCACCGGCGCCGGGGGCTTCGACCGCAACCGGCCTGGCAACGCCTCCAGGGCCCCGATCCCAAAGAGGATCGTCGTCGGGAAGTGATAGGTGTGCAGCACGGGCCGATCCTACCACTGCGACCCCCTCCGAAAGCCGTCGCGGTGGGCGGATGGGCCGCGGGCCCGTCCGACCGCCGGCTGTCACCGGAGGGGGAGAAGACCGATCCCTCGCCTCGCCCGAGGGCGGCCCAAGGCGTCGGCGCGGCCGGATCGAGCAACGGGCGAAGCGGGGACGTGTTGCGATCGAGAGTATGACGGGCGATGGGACCGACCGCTCCTCCAGGTCGCAAGGGCGGGACGGTGGCGCCGGGAAACAGCCGGAGCGAGACGCCCACGGCGGCGCGAGGATCGTGCCGCCGTCCTTGGAAGTGACGGAGGCAGGGGCGAGCCCCTCGTTGGAGGCCACCCAGGCGGAGGCGGTTCCGTGGTCGGGGGCGACACGGGCCGGGGTCGAGGCGTCGCCGACGGGGTTGCGGGCGTCGCAGGCGTCCGGAGCGTCGGGCCCGGTCGGCTCGGGCCGGCTGTCCCGGGGGGACCTGGTGGGGCGGTACGTGGTGTTGCGGGAGCTCGGGGCCGGGGGGATGGGCGTCGTGTACGCGGCGTACGATCCGGAACTGGACCGAAAGGTGGCGCTGAAGCTGATGCGGGCGGCGGATGGGGCGACGCAGACGGGCATCGGTACGGGGGCGCGGACGAGTGCGCACGGGCGCCTGCTGCGGGAGGCGAAGGCCCTGGCGAAGCTGTCGCACCCGAACGTGGTGGCGGTGCACGACGTGGGGGAGCACGAAGGTCGGGTGTACCTGGCGATGGAGTTCGTGGAAGGCGAAACGTTGGGGGCCTGGGCGAAGGCGGAGCGGCGAAGGTGGCAGGAGGTGTTGCGGGTCTACCTGGCGGCGGGGCGCGGTCTCGCGGCGGCGCACGCGCGGGGCCTGGTGCACCGGGACGTCAAGCCGGAGAACCTGGTACTGGGCAAGGACGGGCGGGTCCGGGTGCTGGACTTCGGGTTGGCGCGGGCAGGGACGGGCGGGGTGAAGCGTACGATGATGAAGGTTGGGGATGCGGAGACTCCGGGGACGGCCACGGGGACCGGGGCGGAGTCCGATTCGGGCACGGGGACCGGGGCGGGGGCGCAGACGGATGTGGCAGGGGGGGCGGTTCCGGTCACAGAGACCGTCGTCGTCGCGCAGACGCAAGCGTCCGTGGGGGCGGCGACGGGGACCGGTACGGGTGCAGACACGG
>JALSIN010000089.1 GCA_026989935.1 Polyangiaceae bacterium
AGGCCGGCGAGGTGGGCGAAAAACGCAAGGTCCGGGTCGAGCTCGACTGGCTGACGGACAGCGGCCTGGAGTTCTTCGCCGGCGGCGACGGCAAGGACTCCTGCGACGGGGACTCCGGCGGCCCCGCCTTCGTCCGAATGCCGGACGGCTCCTACCGCCTCGCCGGGGTGCTGTCCCGCGGCAGCGTCCCATGTGGCGAAGGTGGGGTCTACGGCATCCCCTACGTGGCCGCCTGCTGGATCCGAGAAACGTACCAGATCGATCTTACCGAAGGATACTGCGGCACCTGCCAGTGCCTCGACACGAGCCAGATCAACGAAGGCTGCGGCTGCTCGACGAGGCGCGGACCTGGCGCCCCCTTCCCCACGCTCGCGCCGCTGTTTGCGCTGTTCGTTCTCCGAACCGCCCGCCGGCGCCCCCGGTTTCCTTGAAGACTCAACGTTTCTTGCGACGGCGTCGTTTCTTGCGGCGGCGCCGTTTCTTGCGGCGGGAGCGCTTTTTCTTCTTCTCAACGGCCCGCGCGGCGTCTGCCGCGGGTTCCCCGGCGCCGCCGGTCCCGGCCGACGCCCCCCCCGTCCCGGCCCATCCGCCCCCCGTGGCGGCCCCGAGATCCAGCACGGCGGCGGGTTCGAGTTCGACGTGCGTCGTGAAGAAGCGCTGCCCGTCGATCTCCTGGAAGTCCTCCGGGCCGACAACGAGTTCCTTGGGTTCGTAGCCCTCGGCCACCAGCAGGAAGCGATGGAGGACCGATGCGTCCACGTCCGTCATTCCGGCCCCTGGTGCGTAGCCGATGAGCAAACCGGCGCGACCGTCCGGCGGGTGGACGACGACTTCGAGGTCCACGGTCCGATTCGAGCGACCCGGCACGAGGGGGCCCGGGTCAGGAACCGGGACCGGTGCGCCTTCGGACGGCTCCAGTTGAAAGACCGCCGGCGCCGAAAGCTCCACGCCGGAGAGCCGGCGCGCCTTCGGAGCGAATCCTGGCGCGGTGGCAATCACGACATACGTGCCATCTTCGGGAAGCCCCTCGAAGACCGCTTTCGGACCATCGTGAAGCAAGAAAACTCGCGTTCCTTTCGGCGCCGCGTCGATCTTGATCTGGCCGTAGCGGCGCGCCTGCGCCGCCGCAGCCGCCTTGGCCTGCGCGGCCTCACGGGTGGCCTGCGCCACCACTGCCTGCTTGCGTTTCTCCACCAGGTCACCCGAAAAAAGGTCCGTCTGGGTCCAAAGGACCCACCCGAGCGTTCCCGCCAGGATCGCGGTCAAGACAATCCAGGGCCATGGCGCCGCCTTCGACGGGGGGGCGGTTTCCACCGACTCATGCACCGGCTCCGAAGGGGGGGCCTGCACGGTGCGAGGGGCGGGCGCAGGCGACGCGGCGGCGGGTTCGCCGGGTTCGAGAAGGTCCGCGATCCCGGGAAACGCAGCCTCGACGACCTCTGCGCCCGCCGACGCGGCGGCCTGGCGAGGGGCCGTATCCACGTCCGATTCGTCCAGCGGCACGGGCGCCGGCACACCAGCCGAGGGGATGAGGGGTTCGAGGCGCAGGGCCTCGAACAGGTCAGGCGCTTTGCGGCGAGCCGGCTGCGTCACGCCCGCATCGTACCGCGCGACGCCGACCCGGTCACGGCGCCGGCGGGACCACGAACGACCCGCCGTCACCCGGGCGGCGGCAGCCCGAGCCATCGCGCGGCAACCGCGAGAATCGGGGCCTCGAAGAAGAGATACTCCAGCGCGGCCAGGGCCAGGAACGGACCAAAGGGCACGCGCCGGCCAGCCACGCCCGCGTCCGGGTCCTCCTCGCCCAGTTCCGGATCGTCACCATGCACCTCGGCAAGGCGCGTGTTCGCCACCTCCCGCCCCGAAAGCAGCAGCGGAACGGAGATGGCCAGCCCCTGCAGGGCGCCCGCACCGACCGTCCACAACAACCCCGCGGGGCCCAGATACACCGAAACCATGAACAGGAGCTTCGCGTCGCCGAGGCCGAGCCCCTCGATACCGCGCACGCGCAGGTAAAACCACCGAATGGCCGCGAAGGCGCCATAGGCCGCCGCCCCCGCCGCGAGCGCCGGGAGGAGGGGGCGACCGAGGACATCCGGCACGAAGGCCCCGGCCACGACGGCCACGGCGGCCACCGGCAGCACGACGGCGTCGGGGATGATCCAGACATCCAGGTCGATGTACGTGACGACCAGCAGTGCCCACGCAAAGAGAAAATGCAGGGCGTACGTCGCGATCCCAATGCCCTGTCCCTGCATCAGCGGCACGATGACGTCTTGGGCATACAGGGAAAGGGACAAGGCCGCCGCCACGAGCTCCACCACCACGTACCGCACCCCGTACGGCTCACCGCATCCCCGGCAACGCCCGCGCAGCCACAGGTACGACAGGACGGGGATGTTGTCGCGGGCAGCCACCGGGGCCCCACACTGCCCGCACCGCGACCGCGGGCGCACCACGCTGAGCCCCCGCGGCACGCGATGGATGACCACGTTGGCGAAGCTGCCCCAGATCGCGCCCCAGACCAGGGCGAAGGCCCTGGCCCACCCGGAGGTGAGCGCCTCGATCCAGAAAGGATCGACGTGGACGGGCACGGTCGGCGGGGCAAAGGTCGCGGTCGTCGCCGCGATCCACGGGGCTTCGAGCACGCCTGCATGGTAGCGCGGCGGCCGTGGCGAGGTGTCCGACGCCCCGCTACCATCGCGCCCGTGCCCGCGGCGGACCGACTCGGAAGGCGCGTGTTCCGGCTCGCGGCCCCCTGGGCCCTCGTCGCAACCTGCGCCTGTGGCTCGACCGATCCTCCCGGCAGCCCGTCCGCGGGCCGAGCGGACGCCACCGCACCCAAAGCCCAGACCGACACCGCGCTCGCCCGCCACCTCCCCCCCCGCCACCGCGATCTCCGCGCCCGCTACGGCCCCCACGTCCTGGCCATCGACGCCACGATCCACCTGGAGGCCCCGGAAGGCGGCCCGGAACACACGGTCCACGTCGAAGACCACGTGGAGGTTGCGTGGCGCCCGGATGCGCTATCCTTGTTGCATCGCAACGATCACGATCGCAGCCACGAGATGCGCGTCGTCGGCAAGCGGGTGTTCACGCGCCTTGCGCACCGACCCTGGTACGAAACGCCCCTCGAAACGCGCGCCCACGAGCGCTGGCTCGACGAGGCCGCCGCCTTCCCCACCGACGCGCTGGCCCTGTTCGCTCCGGCCCTGTCGCTCGTCCACGACGACGGCGACGAACGCCACGCCCACGTCGAGGCCACGGGCGAGCCGACCCACGAGGGTCTTCGGATCCGTCATGCCGAGGGCCGCCTCGATGCCCCCGAAGGAGGGCCCTTGACCTTCTCGCTTTCGGTGTCGTTCGAGCGCCCGGCCGAGGGCGCCGAACCGCGCCTCGAAGGTCGCCTCGCCGTCGAGGCCACCCTCACCCCCCGGCCCGCCGAGGCCATCGCCGTCGCGATCCCCCAAGACGCCCGGCCCTTTCCCGACAAGCGCCGCCTCGATCAGGACCGCGCCTTCCTCCTCGACGGACTCGCCGCCCACTGACCCCTTGCCAGCCATGTCCGATCCCGCCACGACCGAACGACCCGCGATCCCCGAGCCCGTGCGTCTGGCCCTGGAGGCCATCTTCGACCGTAAGGGGCGCGCCCCGTGCGTGCTCGAAGTGACGAACCTGCTCGGCTACACCGACCACCTGGTGATCGTCAGCGCACGCTCGGAGCGGCACGCCGCCGGCATCACCGACGGGATCGTCGCGGCCCTGCGCGCCCACGGGATTCGCCCCATCGGATCCGACGGCCTGTCGGACAACCGCTGGATCCTCCTCGACTACGGCACCTTCCTGGTGCACGTCTTTCACCACCCGGTGCGCCTCTACTACGACCTGGAGAGCATGTTGCACGAAGCGCCCCGTTTGGCCATCGAGGTCCCGGAGGATCTCGCCGCCACCGACGACCTCGACACGCGGCCGTTCGATCCGATGGGCCCCGCCCCCCACGAAGGGCCCTACCCCGCCGCCGACCCATTCGCGTAAGCCCCCGCGGGGTCCGGCCATGGCGCTTTCGATCTTCGCGGTGGGCGTCCTGCGAGGGCCGTACCGTGCGCTGGCCGACGACTATCTCGATCGGCTGCGCCCTCGCCTGCCCGTCACGGTGCGGGAGTTTCGTGCCCTGGACGCCCTTCGCCGCGCCCTGGCCCGCACGCCCGCCCGGCGGATCCTGCTCGACGAGCGCGGGGACAGCTTCGACACCCGCGGCTTCCACCGCTTCGTCTCGGAGCAGGTCCGTGCCCGCGGCGGGGCCGTGTTCTGCCTGGGCGGCAGCGACGGCTTCGAGGACCGCGACCGACACGACGCCCATGCCATCGTATCCCTGTCCCGGTTGACCCTGCCCCACCGCCTGGCGCGCATCGTGCTGCTCGAACAGCTCTACCGCGTCTCGACCATCGAGGCCGGCCACCCCTACCATCGGGACGGCTGACCTACACGGCCAACTTCGACGTAAAACGCCCCTTGCGCTCGGCATGGGCGTCGATCAGCGGCCCCAAGACCTCGGCGTCGAACTCGCGCACCTGCGCCGGGGCGCGCCCCACGTAACGGGCCGGATCGAGCACCGCCTCGTCCACGAACGGGCCGAGGTCGGGATCGGCCCGCAGGCGCTCGACGAGATCCGACGGGACGCCCGCCTGCTTCATCCGCGCCGCCGAGTCCATGGCGTGCCGCCGGATCGTCTCGTGCAGGACCTGCCGGTCGCCCCCGGCCTTGACCGCCGCCATCAGGACGTTTTCCGTGATCATGAACGGCAGCTCGGCC
>JALSIN010000090.1 GCA_026989935.1 Polyangiaceae bacterium
ATGAACATGGTCCAGCCCCGCGTGCTCGGCTTGTCTCCCCCCGCCGCCGGGGCGGCCGGTTGCGCGGGCTGGGCCGGCTGCGCGGGTTGGGTCGGCTGCGCGGGTTGGGCGGGCGCCGTCCCCACGTCCGCCGCGTCCATGAACATCGTCCAACCCCGGGTGCTCGGCTTGCCGCCGGCGGTCGCCCCCGGCGGTTCCGCCGACGACGGCGACGGCGACGGGGCCGCGGACGGGGCCGCCACGCCGAGGGAAGCCGTCAGCTCCGACACGAAGCTGCGCAGCATCATCGGGCGCATGCGCGGATCGGGCGACAGGGCCTTCTGCAGGCGCGGATCCACGCCGGCCGGCGCGGCGTTCTGGGCGTGCAGGGCCCGGGCGCCGGCGAGGTCGCGAAACAGCGGCGTCCCGGTCAGCAGCGCGTGGACCAGGGCGGCGAGGTTGTAGACGAGGGTGCGCTGGTCCACGACCTTCCCGGCGACCTGCTCGGGGGCGGCCGTCCCCGAGGGGCCGAACGCACCCTCGCCGAGGGTCTCCCCGACGGCGAACCCCACCACGCGGACCCCGGCGGGGCCGAGCCACACCGTCTCGGGGCCGAGGTTCCGGTGTGTGACCCCCGCCTGGAGACCGGCCATCACGGCCTCGCCGACCTGCTGCACGATCCCGCCGACCTCGGCCTCGGGCAACGGGCCCGCGCGGAGCCGGTCGGTCAACGGGGCCCCCTCGACCGGAGCGGTCACCTCGTACATGCCACCGTCCGGAAGCTTTCCACTGGCGAGGACCTTCGCCACCTGTGGGACATCGACGCCGGCAAGCTGCCGCAGCTCCCGAAGGGTGCGCTCGAGCACGAGGGGCGTGGCGAAGCTGGCGGCGCCGTAGACGGTCAGGTGCACGGGGCCCTCGGGGCCCGTGGCCTCGTGGATCGAGGCCCCACCGCGCTCGCGCAGCGGACGGGTAACGGTGTATCGGCCGTCTACGACGGTCCCAACCGGCAGATTCGATGTGGTCATGGCGGCTCTTTGTCCAAGGAACGAGGTCGGCCGCCCGAGACTACGGCGCGCGGCTGACACGATCAAGCCACGTCACCGGCTCCACCAGGGCAGGCGCCCCTACCCTTTGCCGGGCGCAGCCTTCGTCGCGACCGCGGGCGCCGGCTGCCCGGGCTCGCCGCAGCCTGCGAACAACTCCTCGTAGGACAGCGTGCTGCGCTTGGCCTGGCGGCGCTTGCGGTCGGCGCCGCGGTTGCGGCGGCGGATGGCGCGTCGGCGTTTCGTGACCTGCGTAAAAGATGCCATGGCTCTCCTGGGGGCGGAGAGCATGAACCGCCGCCCGAGCGCTGTCAACCCGCTCGGCAGGCGCCGGCCGGCCATCGGACCCGGGGCGTGACCTCCTGCCGTCGCGCGCGCCCGCGGCCGACCTCGTGTCCCAGCCTCCGTACGGAAACGACAGTGGTCGCTCGCTATCGAGCACGCCCGTCGCCGCGGCGCGCGACGACGCCCAACGCTAGCCCTCCGGCGGCGGGAGCGGGTTCGTGATCCCTTCGAGGTTGAGGCCGCCGGGATACTGGTAGCTGGTCGCGAAACCGTAGCCCATCACCTGCAGGCCGAAAGGCTCGGATGCGCGCAGCACGTGGGCGCCATCGTTCGGCCCCGGCGAAAGCGGGATCCGGACGGCCTCCCAGCCGCCGCCGATCGGTACGGGCGGCTGGGTGACGGGGGCGCCGTCGAGCAGGAGCGCGAGGCCCTCCGGTCGAACAACCGTCGCGAAGCTCGTCGTGTAGTCCGAGGGCGCCAGGAACACGTACTTCGAGCGATACTGCTCGACCGCCGCCACCGCGCTCTGGGCGGGGTCGCCGGAGCCGAGGGGCATCCCCGTGACCAGGCTACCAGCCAACTGGAACGTGGCCACGGCGAACGCCTGGTCCCCCTCCACCTCGAAGTCCTGGTCCACGATCCCGAGGTCGGCGACCTCGCCCAGATTCAACGTGACCGGCGCACCCGGCGGGGCGCCCTGCGGGTAGGAAAGCTGCGTGCCATCCACCACCCCGAAGAGGCGAACCCGGTGGGGTACGAGGTCGCCGTTCGGCCCCGTGGGTCGTACCACGTGGTAGCGTGTGCCGAGGGTTTCGACGGGGAAGACGGTCTCTTCGAGGTGATCCGAGGCCGGGGTGTCGTACGGGAGTTGCACGTGGGGCATGCCGGTCATCACCTGTACGGGGGCGTCCGCCGATACGATGGTCCCCCCGAGGTCGGAGGTCTCGTCCCCCATCAGCACGACGACCTCGCCGCGGTCGAGCGGAAGTGAGAACAACGTCCCGGGGCCCGCCTCCGGGATCCCGCCCCCGGCGATCACGCGCCCCGTCGGGCTGACCTTCACCTGGACCGTGGTTCCGTCGAACAGCCCCGTGACCGCGACATAGCCGGGAAACGCCACCCCCTGGTCCGACCCTCCCGCCATCGCCGTCACCACGTAGCTTCCCGTAAGGGCCGTGCTCGGCAGCAGCAACGACGCGTCGTTCGTGTACGAGCTGCAACCGGGCCAGCATTGTTGGCAAGCCGACCAGTCCTTGCCGGCCGGACCACCCGCCCCCTCGAACTCCAGCGGATTGAACTGAAAGACCGTCACGGGAACCGAACTCGTCAGGTGATATGCACCGTCCACGACCCGCTTGCTCGCGAGCGGCCCCGGCTGCATGGACGGATCCGTATCGCACAGGTAGTCGTAGTGCTTGAGTTCATCGACCCACGGCAAGTAGAGAGTCTCGAGGCTCCCGGGCGCGACCGTCGCCGCCCCGACCTGGACGCCGCCCCGCTCGATCACCACGTCCGCCGGGGCATCCCCGGCGTTCGCCACCACGACCGCGTAGTCGAAGTACCCCTTGACCACGTTCGGAAGGACCGTCGGGTAGAAGTCGCAACCGACGTAGGTGTGGTTCTCGGCGGCCTGTGCACAGGTGATCGGGTCCCCCTCCCAGCCTCCCCCGGGCCCGAGATCGCCCAGCAGGGTATCGAACTTCGGACCACCGCCCGTCCCGGCGCTCCCCGCCGTCCCACTCGTCCCCGTCGATCCGCCCGGGCCCGCGCCCGACCCGGTCCCCCCACTGCCTTCCGCGCTCGAACCCACCGTCGCCGTCACGGCGCCCCCGTGGTCCCGCGGCGCCTCCCCACAGGCCATGGCGAGCACCAGCGGTGCAACGCGTATCCCGGCGCGGCAATCGCGGCGGATGCGCGGGAACGTGACGAAGGTCGGGAAGCGCTTCGGACTCACGATCGCGTACCACAACCTTCCGCGGGCGGCCCACGAGGTTCCCGGCAGTGGGGCACGGCCTCCGTGCGTTCGCGCACGGAAACGAGGGCGTTCAGGGATAGGTCGCGGGCCCGGAGGCGCCCGGCTGGACGACGCGCTCGGCGTCCTCGACCCCCGGGATCGCCTTGAGGTCGAGGAGCAGGTCCCGAAGCTGTCGTGCGGAGCGGACCGTGGCGTGAAAGGTGTTGATCGCCGTGTCCTCCGCCGCGTCGCCGAGGGTGCGGCAGTTGGCCTGCTTGATGTTGACCTGGTGCCGCGAGAAGACGCGGCTCATCTCGGCCAGCAGCCCCACCCGGTTCTCGGTGCGCACCTCGACCGTGACGGCCCGTTCGAGTTCGAAGCCGTCGGCCCAGGTCAGCCGGATCGGCTGCGCGTCGATGTTGTCGAGGGCGGCCGGGCATTCGCGCAGGTGGACCACCACACCGAGGTTCTGCGAGAACAGCCCCACGACCGGGTCCCCCGGGACGGGGGCGCAACACGGTGCCAGGGTCATCGTGGGGCCCTGCGTCCCCCGGCCCGAAAGGGCGGCCGCGTCCACCACCAGCGGCTTGTCCACGTCCCGCAGGACCACGCGCGGGCCCCGTTCCCCGGCGGCCCGGCCCGTCACGCGGCGAAACATCCGCATCAGGAGGTTGTCGGCCGCCTGCGCGCGCGGGACGATGGCGCGCACCAGATCGACGGCCGCCACCCTCCCCGCCCCGACCGCCTCGAAGACGTCCTCCGGGTCCTGGGAGGACAGCCCCAGCCTACGGGCGCCCGCGAGCAGGCGGCCGTCGTCGATCACCGCGCCGAGATCCTGGCCCTCGGCGCTGAGCTCCTGCGCGAGCAGGTCCCGACCCAGACTCCTTCGCCGCGTCCGCTCACGGTGCCGTAGAAACTGCTTGATCCGCGTGCGCGCCCGCGCCGTGGCGCAGATCTTGAGCCACTCCGGGCGGGGCGTCGCCGACGGCTCCGTGATGATCTCGACCGTGTCCCCCTGGTGCAGGCGATAGCGCAGGGGCACCACCTGCCCGTTGACCCGGGCGCCCGAGCAGTGCAGCCCCACGTCGGTGTGGATCGCGAACGCGAAGTCGATGGGGGTGGCCCCCTTGGGGAAGGTGTAGATGTCCCCCTGCGGCGAGAACACGTACACCTCGTCGGCGAACAGGTCCGCCTTGACCGTCTCGATGAACTCGCTCGGGTCCTCCACGGCGGCCTGCCAGTCCACGATCCCCGCCAGCCACGCCCGGGCCCGGTCGGCAAGGCCCCCCGCGGCCGCGTCCGCCAGGATCCCGAAGCGGGCCACGCGGTCCATGTGCGACGACAGGATCTGCACCTCGAAGCGCACCCCCTGGTCGTCCACCAGCGCCGTGTGCAGGGCGCGGTAGCCGTTCGGCCGCGGCAACGCCACGTAGTCGCGAAAGCGCCCGGGCACCGGCTTGAGCGCCGCGTGCAGGATCCCGAGGGCCACGTAACAGGCCACCGCGTCGGCCGTCACCACCTGGATC
>JALSIN010000091.1 GCA_026989935.1 Polyangiaceae bacterium
TGCCTGTACGACCACCTCGGCGCCACCCCCTGCCACGACGCCCTCCTGCTCGCCGGGGGCCTGGCCGCCACCCTCCTCGCAGCCTTCACACGGCGGGTCCACCACGAGCTGCCCGCCGGCGCGCCCGCCCCCGCCCGCGACCCCGCCACCTCCACCGCCGCCCGACGCCTCGACGTCCTGACGGTCCGCCACCCGCGGCTGCGCGAGCTGCGGGTCGTCCTCGTGGACGGGCCCGCCGCCCCGCTCTGCACCCGCGGCCTCCTGCGACCGCGCGTCGAGATCTCCGCCCACCTCGTACACCGCCTCGACGACGACGCCCTCACCGCCGCCCTGCTGCACGAGGCCGCCCACGACCGGGCCCGCGACCCCCTGCGCTTCTTCCTCGCCGCCGTCTGCCTGTCCCTCAACCCCCTCGCCGCCCTGCTGCGCGCGGAGCTGGCCCGCTGGCGCCTGGCCCGCGAGGCCGCCTGCGACCGGGCCGCCGTGCGCGACGGCGCCGACCCCCTCGCCCTGGCCCACGCCATCGTCGCCACCGCCGCACCGGCCCCTCCCACCCCCGCCACCGTCGCGGCCCTCCGAGGCGACGGCGCCAGCGGTGTCCGCCTGCGCGTGAGCCTGCTGCTCGCGTACGCAAAGCGGCCCCCCACCCCCGCCAAAGGCCCGGCAGCCCTCGAAGCACCGATCGCGCTCCTCGGCGCGACCCTGGCGGTCCTGGTGACGCTTCCTCACGCCATCGGCACGGGCCCCCTCGACCTGCTCCACCTGGGGATCGAGCGCGCCCTCGCCCCCTTTGGTCTCCCCTAGGACGGATCGCACCCCGATGCGCACACGCCTCCGTCCACGCCCCCGTCGGTACCAAACTACTATCGAGAGTAGTAGGACGACCCGCTGGATCCGGCGGACCCGATGCCTCGCCGCCGGCCTCGTGCTCGCCGGGTGCGCCCGCACGCCGACGCCGACGCCCGAGCCCCCCGCGCCGGTCGCCGCCGTCCCCTTCGCCCCCGCCGAACGCGCCGAGGTCTTCGTGCCCGAGGTCGCCGTCCCCAACCCCGCGGCGACGACGGAGGTCACCCTCCCCCAGCTATTGGCCTATGCGGACGCAAACGCCCCCGCTATCCGCCTCGCGCGCGCCCGCGCCGCCCGCGCCGACGCCGAGGTGGCCGCCGCCCGCCCGCTGCTGCGCCGCAACCCCTTCGTGAACCTGGCCCTCGGCGCCCGCACGATCGGGCCGGACGCCTACCTCGAAACCGAGGTCACCGTGCGCCAGCCCCTCGAGATCGCCGGGGAACGGGGCCTTCGCCTGCGCGCGGCCGAGCAGGCACGCAAGGTCGCCCGCGCCGGCCTCGACGAGGTTCGCTGGGCCCTGCACGTGCAGGTGCACCGCCTGTTCCTCGACGCCCTCCTGGCGCGCGAACGGGCGCGCGTGGCCGACCGCGTCGTGGCGTTCGCCGAGGACCTCGACCGCATCGCCGCCCAGCGGATCGCCGCCGGGGAGGCGCCCCCCCTCGACCGCCTGGTCTCGCGCACCGACCTGGCTCGGGCCCGGGAGCAGCGGGTCGAAGCGCATCGGCGCGCCGAAGCGGCGGCGATCCGTCTGGCCGAGGTCGTCGGATGGCCGCCGGACCGCACGCTCGTCCCGGCCGGTACCCTGCCGCCGATCCGCCGGGCCCGCCCCGCCAGCGACCTGGCGCAACTGGCCGCCCAGCACCATCCCTCCTTCCGCACCCGCGCCCTGGTCGTGGACGCCGCCCACGCCGACGTCCGGCGCGCGCGCCGGGAGGCGTGGCCCGAACCGACGGTGGGGTTCACCTACGGCCGGGAAGGCGGCCCCGCGCCCAACGATAACATCTGGTTGTTTACCCTTCGCCTGCCGGTCCCCCTCTGGAACCGAAACCAAGGCGACCGGGCGCGGGCCGCCGCCGACCTCGAAATCGCCCGCACCGAGCGCAGGGTCCTGCACGTGCAGTGGCGGCGGCGACTCGAGCGCGCGGCCGCCGCCGTGGATGCCGCCGCCGCGCGCGTCGAGATCTACGGGCACGACGTGCTCCCGTCGGTCGAGCGCAACCTCGCGCTGCTGCGGCGCGCCTTCGAGCTGGGCGAGATCGACCTGCTGACCGTGTCCCAGACGCGCGAGCGCCTGCTCGCCAGCCAGGCCCAGGCCCTCGACGCTCGCGGCGCCTACGGCCAGGCTCTCGCCGACCTGGAGGCGCTCGTCGGGACCGAGGTGGACCAGGCCCTCGAAGCCGGCCACGACCACCCCGTGCAGGGTCCGGCGGACCTCGGACCGCCCCCGCGCCCGCCTGCCTCCCCCCGCCCCGAGGGGCCGGGCACCGACGCGGCGGCCCCGGCCACGGCGACCGAAAGCGCCCCCCCACGCCGGCCCCCCCGGGAGGTTGCTCCATGACGACACGAAGACCGCGGCGCCGGCTCGCTGCCACGCTGCTCCTGCTCACCACCGGCGCCTGCCGAAGTGACCCCACGGCCGCATCCCCACCCCCGCAGGCGCACGGCGGCGAAGACCACGACGGCGAAGACCACGGCGGCGAAGACCACGGCGGCGAAGACCACGGCGGGGACATCGTCCGCCTGTCCCCCACGGCCGTTGAGCGGGCGGGGATCCGCGTGGAGCCGGCGACCCGCGCGGTGCTCGGGACCACCCTCGACGTGCCCGCCGAGGTCCAGCTCAACCCCGACCGGGTCGCCCACGTCACCCCGCTGACCAGCGGACAGCTCCGCGAGGTTCGCGTGACCCTCGGGGACCCGGTCACGCGCGGCCAGCCCCTCGCCGTGCTCCGCAGCGTCGAGTTGGGACGGGCGCGCGCGGAGTACCGCCGGGCCCGCGCCATGCTGGAGGTCGCCGAGAGCAACTTCGAGCGGCAAAAACGACTGCGCGACGAGGGAATCGCGTCCCAGCGCGCCTACCTCGAGGCCCTCTTTCGCCGGTCCGAGGCCCGGGCGGAACGGGACGCAGCCCTGGCGCGCCTGCAGGTGTTCGGGGTCCGCGGCGGCACCGGCCCCGACATGCCCCTCGAGGCTCCCATCGACGGTACGATCATCGAACGGCACGCCACCCGCGGGGAAAACGTCGGACACGACGACACCGTCTTCGTCGTGGCGGACACCCGCGTGGTGTGGGTGCTCGGTCGCATCTACGAGCGGCACGTGCCCCAGGTCGCCGTCGGGATGGACGCCACGCTGGCCCTGCGGGCGTTCCCCGGCCGTACCTGGAGCGGCAAGGTCACCTACGTCGCCAGCACCCTCGACGAGAAGACGCGCACCCTCCCCGTCCGCGTGGAGATCGACAACCGCGACGGCACCTTGCGCCCCGGCCTGTTCGGCACGTTGCACCTGCACCGCGCGGAAAGAGGTGCCGAGCCCACCACCGCGGTCCCCGAGCCCGCCGTACAGACGATCCGCGACGAAACGGTCGTGTTCGTGCCCGGCGACGAACCGGGCACGTTCCGCGCCGTCCCGGTCACGACGGGGCGGCGCGCCGGCGGCCGTGTGGAGATCCTCGAAGGTCTCGCCCCCGATGCGCCCGTGGTCGTGGCCGGGGCCTTCGTCCTGAAGTCCCAGCTTGTGCGCGACGAGCTGGGGGAAGGCCACGCGCACTGAGGAAGGCGCGATGATCGAACGTATCGTCGAAGGGTCGATCCGCAACCGCCTGCTCGTCGTCTTCGGCGTCCTCGTCATGGCCGCCCTGGGCCTCCGGGCCCTTTCGCGCCTGCCCATCGACGCCGTGCCGGACGTGACGAACGTGCAGGTGCAGGTGCTCACGAACGCGCCGGCGCTGGGACCGCTCGAGGTGGAGAAGTTCATCACCTTCCCGGTCGAGTCCGTGATGAGCGGGCTGCCGCGCCTCGAGGAGGTCCGCAGCGTGTCACGGTTCGGGCTGTCGGCCGTGACGGTCGTGTTCGAGGAGGGCACCGACATCTACTTCGCGCGCCAGCTCGTGGCCGAACGACTGTCCCAGGCACGCGAGGCGATCCCCGCCGGCTACGGCAGCCCCGAGATGGGGCCGATCTCCACGGGGCTGGGCGAGATCTATCAGTTCGAGATCCGCGGCGACCCCGCCTGCCCGCCGGGCGGCCCCGACACCGACGATTGTTACTCCCTGATGGAGCTGCGCAGCATCCTCGACTGGTACGTGGCCTACCAGTTGCGCTCGATCCCCGGGGTCGTGGAGGTCAACAGCTTCGGCGGCGAGCTCAAGACCTACGAGGTGCGGGTGGACCCGGAGCGCCTGACCGCCCTGGCCGTGCCCCTGTCCGACGTGTTCGAGGCGCTCGCGGCGAACAACGCCAACGCCGGCGGCGCCTACATCGTGCACGCCGGCGAGCAGCGCCTCATCCGCGGCGAGGGACTCGTCACCTCCCTCGACGACCTGCGCGACATCGTGGTGACCACGCGCGCCGACGGCACCCCGATCTACGTGCGGGACCTGGCCGAGGTGGCCTTCGCCCCGATGGTGCGCCAGGGGGCCGTGACCCGCGACGGCCGCGGGGAGGCGGTCACGGGCGTCGTCATGATGCTTATGGGCGCCAACGCCCGCACGGTGGCCCGCGCCGTGGACGAGCGGATCGAGCGCCTGCGCCCCACCCTGCCCCCCGGCGTCACCATCGACACCTACTACGACCGCACGGAGCTGGTGGATCGCACGATCCGCACGGTGGCCAAGAACCTCGTCGAAGGGGGGATCCTCGTCATCGTGGTGCTTCTGCTCATGCTGGGCGACCTGCGCGGCGGGATCCTGGTGGCGACGGCGATCCCCCTGTCGATGCTCGGGACCTTCATCGGCATGGACTTGCTGGGTCTTTCCGGCAACCTGATGAGCCTCGGCGCCATCGACTTCGGGCTCATCGTGGACGGATCGGTCGTGGTCGTCGAAAATGTCGTCGGCCTGCTCGCGCTGCGCCACGCCGCCGGGCGGGCGGTGGACCGGACCGTGCGCGAGGCCTGCCGCGACGTCGCCCGCCCGGTGCTGTTCGCCGTCGGGATCATCATGATCGTGTACGTCCCGATCCTCACGCTGCGGGGGATCGAGGGCAAGATGTTCCGGCCGATGGCCCTGGCGGTCGTGTTCGCCCTGGGCACGTCGCTGGTGCTGGCGCTGACCTTCATGCCCGCCATGGCCTCCCTCGTGTTCCGCCGCGGGGTCTCGGAGAAGAAGACCTTGATCGTGCGCGCGGCCGAGCGCCTGTACGAGCCGGCCCTTTCGTGGGTCGTACGCCGCCGCGGCGCGACGGTCCTCGCGGCGGGGCTGTTCTTCGTGGCCTCCCTCGCCGTCGTGCCGTTTCTCGGGGCCGAGTTCGTTCCCAGGCTCGACGAAGGCACGATCGCCATGCAGGCGATCCGTCCGCCGTCGGTGTCGCTGGAGGAGTCCATCGCCGCGACCACGCGGATCGAGCGCGCGATCCTCGAACGCTTCCCCAACGAGGTCCGCGGCGTGGTCTCCCGCACCGGACGCGCCGAGATCGCGACCGACCCCATGGGCGTCGAGCTGTCGGACATCTACCTCATCTTGCACCCGCAAGATCGATGGACCCGGGCATCGAGCACCCAACAGCTCGTGCAGAGGCTGGCCGAGGCGCTGCCCGAGGAGGTCCCCGGCCAGAACTTCACCTTCTCGCAGCCCATCGAGCTTCGCACGAACGAACTCATCAGCGGCGCCCGCTCCGACGTGGCGATCCTGCTCTACGGCGAGGACCTGTCGGAGCTCAAGCGCATCGGCGACGAGGTGGCCCGGGTCGTCCGCACCGTCCCCGGGGCGGCCGACGTCAGCGCCGAACAGATCGCCGGCCTGCCCATGGTCCGCGTGCAGGTGGACCGCGCCGCCGTGGCCCGCTACGGCGTGGACGTCGCCGACGTGCTGGCGGCGGTCTCGGCCATCGGCGGGCACCCGGTGGGCGAGGTCTTCGAGGGCCAGCGCCGCTACACCCTGCAGGTCCGCTACCGCCCCGAGGCCCGGCGGGACCTCGACGCGATCACCGAGATCCCCATCGCCGCCCCCGGCGGCGTCCGCGTGCCGCTGGGACAGGTCGCGTCCCTGACCCTCGACGAAGGCCCCGCCCAGATAAGCCGCGAAAACATCCAACGGCGGATGACCGTCCAGGTCAACGTGCGCGGGCGGGACCTGGCCGGCTTCGTCGCCGAGGCACAGGATCGAATCGCGCGGGAGGTGTCCATGCCCGCCGGCTACTTCGTGGCCTGGGGCGGGCAGTTCGAGAACCTGGCCGAGGCATCCGCGCGGCTTTCGATCGCGGTCCCAGCGGCGCTGGCGATGATCTTCCTGCTACTGTACATGACGTACGGATCGGCGCGCCCGGCGCTCATCATCTTCCTCAACGTCCCCTTCGCGGCCACCGGCGGCCTGCTCGCCCTGGCACTGCGCGGCATGCCGTTTTCGATCTCCGCGGGCGTCGGCTTCATCGCCCTGTTCGGGATCGCCGTTCTCAACGGCGTGGTCATGGTCTCCAGGATCCGACAGTTCCAGGCCGAGGGCCGCTCGCTCGGCGAGGCGACGCGCGAAGGGGCGCGCAGCCGGCTGCGCCCCGTGCTCATGACCGCCCTGGTGGCCTCCCTCGGCTTCGTCCCCATGGCCGTGTCCACCAGCGCCGGGGCCGAGGTGCAACGGCCGCTCGCCACCGTCGTGATCGGGGGCCTCGTCACCGCGACGCTGCTTACGTTGCTGGTGCTGCCGGCGGTGTATAGTCGGTTCGGAGGCCCCGTCGGGGCCCCCGAGACCGGGCCGCCATGACGAACGCCGCCGAAGTCGTCCCGACCCGCTGGACGACCCTCGCCCTGTGGCTGGTCGTGGCGACCATGCTCTACAACGTCGTCGAAGCCGTGGTGGCCCTGTGGTCGGGCGCGGCCGCCGACAGCATCGCGCTGCTGGGCTTCGGGCTCGGCAGCGTGATCGAAACGGCCGCCGCGGGCGTGCTGCTGGGGCGGCTGTGGCTCGAGGCCCGCGGCGCCGACGCGAAGACCCTCGAGCGTACGGAGCGCCGCGTTCACCGCTTCGTGGGCGGCACGTTCCTTGCGCTCGCGGCCTACGTGACGATCCAGTCGGCCTATACCCTCTGGACCCGCGACGCACCGGAGGAGAGCCGGGTGGGGATCGTGCTCGCCGCCGCCTCCCTCGTCCTCATGCCGGCCGTCGCCTGGGGCAAGCTCCGCGCCGCCCGCGAGATCGGCAGCGCCGCCCTGCGCGCCGAGGCGAAGGAGACCCTGGCGTGCACCTACCTGTCCTTTGCGCTCCTGCTGGGCCTCGTTGCGAACGCCTGGGCGGGTTGGTGGTGGGCCGACCCGGCCGTGGCCCTTGCGATGGTCCCGTGGCTCGTCCGCGAGGGGCTGGAGGGGTTCGAGGGCGAGGCCTGCTGCGGCGGGTCGGGGCCCGCCCGCGCCACGTGCGCTGCGTCGAACGCAGCAGGCGACGAGCGAACGCGGCCCACCGCAGGCGACACGCTCTAGCGTTTCGTCCATGGAACAGGCATGTCTTCACCGTGGCGCCCCGGGCCGGCGCCGCCTCCCGGCCTACCTCCTGGCCGGTCTGGCCGTCGCGTGCGGCCCGTCGTCGTCCTCGTCGGGCAGCGAGGGGGGCACCGGCACCGGCACCGAGACCGGCACGGACACGACGAACGCCACCACGACCGGCGCCGCCTCGACCTCCTCGCCGGCGACCAGCGCCGCGACGGCGGGGGCCTCCTCCGGCACCACGGGCACATCGAGCGGGACGACCGGACCGGCCACCGGCACCACGACCGGCGTGGGCACGACCGCCGGCGACACGGGGCCCATCGACTGCGCCGTGACCCTGTTCGTCAACTTCGACGGCGTCACGCTGACGCATGGTTCGCCGGACGATGCGCCGAACGATGTCTCCTCCATTGCACAGCTTACCGGGGAACCGCTCGCCCCCTACGACGGGACGATCCCGGCGGCGCAGTTCCTCGCGAAAGTCAAGGCCGGCCTCGCCCCCTTCTCCGTGTGCGTTACGGGCGATCGACCAGCGGCCGGGCCGTACACGATGGTGGTCGTCACCGGCTCGCCGTCGCCGTTCGGCAACGGCGTGGCGACCCTGGGACCGCTCGACTGCAGTGACGCGAACCCCAACGACGTCGCGGCCGTGTTCGCGCCCGGGATCCCGGACGAAGCGATCCCGTCCAAGGTGCTCCATGTGTTTGGCCACACGCTGGGTCTCGACGACCAGACACAGGACCCCGCGGACGTCATGCACCCAGCCCCCGACACGACGGACACGAGCTTCGTGGACGCCTGTCTGCAAACGGCCGACTCGGCCCAATGCCCCAGCCAGCACGAAGTGTTCTGCGACCCCGGCCGCCAGAACGCCTACGCGGAGCTCTCCGCCCTGGGCCCGTAGGGACGCCGGCGACGTCTGGGCGCCACGGAGGTCACGGCGGCTGCGGCTGCGGCTCGAAGACGCCCGAAAGATCGCGCAGCACCAGCGTACGCACCGGCCCTCCACCGTCCGGTTGCACCACGAACTCCAGCGACAGGGACACGGGTTGGCCGAAGGCGATCCGCGGCGCCCGCGGGGCGACGATCCCCACCGCGATCACCCGCTGGGTCCGGTTCAGGTAGCCCGGCGCCGGGCCCGCGAACGCCACCATCGCCGATTCCCCGCGCCGGCACACCGACCGCCCCGCCTCGAGCACTGCCCCGGGCACCGAAACGGCCGCCCGCGCCCGCCGATGGATCACGGCCCCGATCGAGACGGTCGCCCCCGCGAGCCGAAAGAACGCCCCGTCCCCGGGCCCCGACAGCCGCCGGACGATCACCTCCCCCCGCGGGCGGCACGGCAGGCGCGGCGGCGGCGGGGCGTTGCTCGCAAGCGGCTTCTTTGCCGACGCAGCGGCCCGCTCCGGGCCTGCATCCTTCGGCCTGGACGATCCTTCCCTCCGACCGCCCGGGGCTCGCCCCGCCTGCGTCGTCCCCTCGGCGCTTCCCGTCTGTTCGGGACCCGGCGCGGCCTCCCGCGCATCCGCGTCACGACCGCGCCGGGCCGGCACGGCGGCGCAGCCGAGGGACGCCGCACAGACGACGAGGACGCAGCGCGCGGTGCGGGCGCCGGCGGCACGGACCCATCGCAAGTTCTTGGACGCCACCGCACCATGGTACGCCACACGGAACCGACCGTGCTCGGACACCGGGTGCAGGACCGCCGCCCCTTGCAGCCCACGGCGTTCCCCCGCGGCCATTCGTGTCGCCCCGCCCCACCCGGCGGTCGCCCCGGCGCGCGTCGGGCGGGCCGCCTCCGCGCGTCGAGCGACGGCGTGCGTCCACGCCGCACCCGACCCGCCGCCGCCGCGGGTCGAGCGCGGGCAGCCACCAGACCCCGACCCCGAACGACGGCCCGCCGGGCCGGGAGTCGAACCGCCACGACGGCATCGCAGCGTGCGACCTGCGGGCGAGGTGCACAGGCGGGTCCTACGGAGCGAGACCGTCGGCGTCCGGGGTCGTCCCGGCCGTGCACCGCACCTCGACGCGCTCGCCGGGGACCGTCGCGGCCTGCGGCCGCCGATGCACCCGAACCTCCAGGTTGGATCCTTCCGCGGCACAGACCGCCGTCCCGGCGCGCACGGTCATGTCGTCGAGGGACGTGGGCGTCCGGCCGCCGGGATCCACCAAAATCCGGTAGCAAAGGTCGTCGTCGTCCGACGGGAAGTCCCAGCCGTCGGCCCTTGCCGCTTCGTCGGACGTGCAGGGCGACCCCCCGCAGGTCCACCGGCAGGGCGGTACCGGCGCCCGCGTCGCCTCGCCGCCTTCTTCGCGCACTCGTTCCATCGTGCACGACGGGTCGAGCACGTCCGGCGTGCCGGGCTCCACGTCCGCCACCCGGTCGGGCACGCAAACCACGGGGACGCGCTCGACGATGGACCGGGCGACGGCGGCGAGTGCCGGCTCGTAGGTGTCGTCACAGACCGAGTGGAGGTTCACCTCGCCCCCACGGGCAACGGCGCCCGCCACGTCGCGCACGCGCACCGGCGGCACGGCGACGGGCCCCTCGACCGCGCTGCACCCGGGGCCGATGCCGAAGGCATCCTGGAACTCGGGGTCGTCCGCGTCCCGGTAGACGAGGTCCGCCGGCCCGGCGTAGCCGACCGACACGCCCACGATCCCGAACACGACGACACCGTCCGCGATCCCGCGGTCCATGCGTGCCCGCGTCTGTTCGGCGAGCAGGTCGAGATAGCGCGACACGGGCAACAACACGGCGTCTTCGTCGGCCACGCCCACCTGGCCGTCCACCCCCTTGTTCGCCGGGTCGCAGGCATCGTACACGCCGGGACCGCCCGTACAGGTCACCCCGGCGTTCCAGCACACGGCGGAGGTCGGCGATGGATCCTCCGGATCGGACCAGAAGACGCGCCCGCCCTCGGGGTCGAACGCCGACGCCTGCTCGGGTTGCAGGGAGCAGTCCGCTTCGTCGCTGACGACGACCACCGCGAGGATCGCGTCGTCCCGCACGAAGCCCTCGTTCGGCGCCCCGGGCTCGTCCGACAGGCGGATCGCCTTCCACATGGCCTCGAGGGGCGATTCGAACATGCATCCCCGGATCCCCTGGGGCAGAAAGCACGCGAGGGCTTCGGCGAGCCCGACCCCCGGCGGCAGGTTGCCCGCACCGCCGGCCCACGCGACCCAGGGCCGCGGGCGCGGGGTGGGATCCTTTTCGGTGGCGGTCGGCAACGGCTCGAGACCGGCGATGGCCTCCGGACAGACCGAACCGCACCCGAGCTCGAACAGGCCCTCCGGGGGCGGGGGCACACCGGCGGCCGGCTGCGGATAGAACGCCTCGGCACGGTCGCGGCACGACACGAGCTGCAGCTTGCCGCCTTCGGGGATGGTGTCCGTGCACAGCGGGTGGCCGTTGTCCGTGGTGGTGATCCCGATGCGCCAGGCGAGCGACCGGCCCTCTGTCTGCATCACCGACACGAACGCGCCGATCCCCGCCGCCAGCCGGTGCTGCGCGGGCGCCATCGATCCGCTGTCGTCCACGACGAACAGGACGTCGATCGCCTCGGGCGCGCGGGGCACCACGAACACGAGGGCGTCGTCGTCCGCGGCAGCGGGCTGGGCCCCACCGGGCCCGCACGCCGCCGCCCACGACAGGGCGATCGCAAACACGGCGACGCAGCGACCGGCGCACCGAGTTGGCCCCGTTCCATCGAGTACGACGGACGAACCGCGAGCCTGCCGTGCGACGGCAGGCCACGGCCGTCCCACACCTGTTTGGCTCCAGTCCACGGTCCGCCGGGATGGTTTGGAGACCGGGCCCGGGCACCTCGAAGAGACAATGCCCATCATCTCATCGTACCACGGAACGCGAGCGCCCGGGCACCTGCGGCTACGCACGGAAGATACCCGGCTTGCGCCCGCCGCGCCTCCGTCGGTTCCGGCGCGAGTTGGAATGCCCGCCTTCTCGTGACATCTTCTTCCAGAAGGGGAACGTTCCATGCAAACGAACCGGCTCTGTACGCTTTTCGGGTCCTTTTGCGTCGCGCTGTGCGGATGCTCCGGCGGTGGTGGCGGTGCATCGGAATCGGGCACCGCCTCGACCAGCGGCGCAACCGCGACCACGGGGACGAACACCACCGTCACGGACGGCGGCCTCACGACGACCACCATGGGGACGAGCACCACCGTCACGGACAGCGGCCTCGCGACGACCACCACGGGGACCGGGACGGACCCGACGGGGACCGCGTCCATCGGCACGGCCTCGGGCACGGACACCGGGACGGGGGATACGGGGACGGGGGGGGCCAGCACCGGCGGGTCGAGCGGCACCGGCACCACGGGTGGGGTGGTCTGCACACCGGGCGTACCCCTGATGCCGGCCCAGGACTGCGCGGCACTCGGACTGACCCTCTCGGCCCCCTACGACCAAGGCTACACGTGTTCCGACCTGGGCGCGATCCCCGGCGTCCCGCTGGAGTACGGCGGGCTGTTCGTGGACCCGAGCGACCCGAACCGCCTCATCGTGGGCGGCAACGCCAACGAGGCCTCGGGCAAGCTGTACTCGGTCGGGATCGCCCGCGACGCGGACTGCACGATCCTCGGCTTCGACGGCTCCCCCACGACCGTGTGGGGGCCCGCCGAGTTCAACGACGGCGGCATGACGTTCGGGCCGGGGGACGTGTTGTTCCTGGCGCGCTACCCGTCCAACGAGATCGGCCAGCTCGAACCTGGCAGCATGGTCACGGACAAGATCGTGGACCTGGCGCCGTTGGGCGTGACCGCCTCGCCGGGTGGGCTGACCTTCGTGCCCCCCGGTTTTCCGTCCGCGGGCGCGCTCAAACTGGCCTCGTGGCCCAGCGGCGACTGGTACACACTGACCCTCGCCCCCGACAACGGCGGTACCTACGACGTCACCGCCGCCCAGTTCGAGACCACGATCCCCGGCGGGCCCGAGGGGTTCGTGTACATCGCGGCCGGCAACCCCCAGTTCCCCACCGACAGCATCCTCGTGTCCGAATGGTCCGACGACAAGCTCGCCACCTACGAGATCGACGGCAACGGCGACCCCGTGGTGGCCACACGCAAGGACTTCATGACCGGCCTGACCGGCGCCGAAGGGGCATGGATCGACGGCCCCTCCGGCTCGTTCCTGTTCTCGACGTGGGACGGCATCAACCGCCTGATTCTCGTCCACGGCTTCCTGCCACAGTAGGCGCCCCGACCTTCGGCCCAGCGCCTGCACCACGACTTCCGGATACGAAACAGTACCCGAAAAAATCCTTGTCGGAGTTGTCCAAGAAAACGGGACAGGGCCACAGGGCTGATCGCCGGTGTGCTCGATGCGACGCGCGATGAAGTAGCAGACCCAGCCCTGCCGCCAGTACGGAAACACGCTCCGGTCGCAGAAGAGGTTCACCACGCGCTGGCCGCCGAGACGCACGAAGAGGCCCGTGGCGGGCGCCTCCTCGTTGTTGGCACCGGCGGCCTCCTTGAGGTGATCGAGCGGGTGGCCGCTCGCCCAGCCCACGCGCCCCCCTGCGCGGCCCGCATGCTGGCCCAGCTCCACGGTGAGGCGCTCGTCGGGGTCCCCACGCACCCCTTGCGCGCAGCCCGCATGTTGGCCCTCGCCCTCCGCCTACAGACCGCGACCTTCGCTCGCGACATGCCCGACCGCGTCACCCTGGCCCGCCGCCTGGGCTTCCGCCGCGCCCGCATCACCCGGCTCCTCGAGCTGCTCCTCCTCGCCCCGGACATCTAGGAGAATCTCCTCTTCATCGAAATCCGGCCCGGCCGCGACCCGATCACCGAGCACGACCTCCACCACGTCGTCCGGCCGGCGCTGCGGAGCGAGCAGCGGGAGAGGTGGGCGGCGATCCGGCCTGTGTAGGCCGTATTCCGGTTGCGGCCAGGCGCCAGATGTTGCGCATGCCCTCTCCCGCACTCCCGGCTCGAGCTTCTGTGCGGTCGATTGAACGACTCGCCATCCGGCTTGTTCGTCGGAAAATTCTGTCGTATTCTGCCCCGGTCGGGCGGGCCGGCCCCACGCGGAGCGGAGGACATGCGCGAAGACATCCTGACCATCAAGGAGGTCGCCGAATACCTCAAGGTCACCGAGCGAACGCTCTACCGCCTCGCGCAGGAGGGGAAGATCCCGGCGTTCAAGGTGGGGGCGTCGTGGCGCTTCAAGCGCGCCGACATCGACGCGTGGATCGAAGCGCAGAAGCCCGGCAAGGTGCCGCCAAGCGACACGGGAGAGGGGGCCTGACGTGGACGTCTTCAACCTGCGCGACAGCGTCGTCGGTGACTACGGCAGGTACGTCCGCAGTTTCCTCACCATCAAGGATGAGCGCATCCGCCGGCTTGTCCACGACGAGATGGACCACGGGTTCCTGTGGCCTGACCCGCTCATCCAGCTCAACCCCTCCTTCGAGCCCGGAGAGACGCTCCAGGAGCTGATCGATGGCGGCGTGCTCCACCCAGAGTGCATCAACATCTTCCGGGACAAGCGCGAGGACGGCACGGTCGGCGCCCCGTTTCGCCTCCATCGCCACCAGGTCGAGGGGATCCAGGCCGCTCGAGCGGGCGACAGCTACGTGCTGACGACGGGCACCGGGTCCGGCAAGAGCCTCTCGTACATCGTCCCCATCGTCGACCATGTGCTGCGCCGCGGCAGCGGCAAGGGGATCCAGGCGATCATCGTCTACCCCATGAACGCCCTGGCCAACAGCCAGATGGGCGAGCTCGAGAAGTTCCTCTGCCGTGGGTATCCGCAGGGACACTCGCCGGTGACCTTCCGACGCTACACGGGTCAGGAGAAGGACGAAGAGCGCAAGGAGATCATCGCGCATCCGCCCGACATTCTGCTGACCAACTACGTCATGCTGGAGCTGGTCCTCACAAGGCCCTGGGACTATCAGCTTATCGACGCGGCCAAGGGCCTGCGCTTCCTGGTCCTCGACGAGTTACACACCTACCGTGGGCGCCAGGGCGCGGACGTCGCCATGCTCGTGCGTCGCGTCCGGGAGGCGTGCGAGGCCCACGATCTCCTCCACGTCGGCACCTCGGCGACCCTCGCGGGCGGTGGCTCCTGGGCCGAGCAGCAGGCCGAGGTCGCGGCGGTTGCGTCTCGGCTGTTCGGGGTCGAGCTCAAGCCCGAGCGCGTGATTGGCGAGACCCTTCGCCGCGCGACGCCGGCGCACGACCTGTCCGATCCATCCTTTGTCGAGCGACTCCGGGCGCGCCTGTTGTCGGACACCGAGCCACCGCCTGGTGACACGGCTGCGTTCCTCTCCGATCCTCTCTCGTCCTGGATCGAGTCCACGCTCGGCCTTCACGCGGAACCCGGGAGCGATCGTCTCGTGCGCTGCACGCCACGCTCCATCTCGGGGGATGAGGGCGCCGCCGCCGCCCTGTCCGAGCTCACCGGCGTGGAGCGCCAGCGATGCGGGGCGAAGATCCGGCGTGCGTTGCTCTCGGGCTACCTCTGCCGCGACGAGAACGACCACCCGCTCTTCGCCTTCAGGCTGCACCAGTTCGTCTCGAAGGGAGAGTCGGTCTACGCCTCGCCCGAGCCCGAGGACCTTCGCCACGTCACGCTTCAAGCGCAGCACTTCGTTCCCGGCAGCGGGCGGAAGAAGGTCCTCCTCCCGGTGGCCTTCTGCCGCGAGTGCGGCCAGGAATACTACTCGGTTCGCCGCGGCAAGAATGAGGCCGGGCGGCCCGTCTACCTCGCGCGATCCGTCTCCGATCGGCTGGACAACGACGACGGCGAAGCTGGGTACCTTTACATCAGCGCGGCCGCGCCGTGGCCGGACGACGCGGAGGAGTTCATCTCCAAGCTTCCCGACACCTGGCTCGAGACGAAGAACGGCGTGGCCACCGTCCGCAAGAGCCAGCGCCAGAACCTGCCGAGGAAGGTGTTCATCTCGGGCACCGCCGTCGAGGGAGAGGGCGACCAGGTGGCGTGGTGGCTGCCAGCACCGTTCCGCTTCTGCCTGCACTGCGGCGTGGCCTACAACCCGCGGCAGCAGTCCGACTTCGGCAAGCTCGCCACGCTCGGGTCCGAAGGGCGCAGCACCGCGACTACGGTGATGACCTTGTCCACCATCCGAAAGCTCCGCGGCGACGACGAGCTCGCCCGGAAGGCGCGCAAGCTTCTCAGCTTCACGGACAACCGCCAGGACGCTTCGCTGCAGGCCGGTCACTTCAATGACTTCGTGGAGATCGCCCTGCTTCGTTCAGCCCTGTGGCGCGCGGTCGCCTCGGCCGGCGAGGGGGGCATCCGACACGACACGCTCACCCTCCGGGTCTTCGAGGCGCTCGACCTCCCCCTCGAGCTCTACGCGGCCGACCCAGGCGTGAAGTACGCGGCACGCGAGGAGACACAGCGCGCGCTCCGAGAGGTCCTCGGCTACTACGTCTATCGCGACCTGCGGCGGGGCTGGCGGATCACGTCGCCCAACCTCGAACAGTGCGGCCTGCTCGACATCGACTACCTCTCGCTGGGCGAGTTCTGCGCCACGCAGGAGGAGTGGAAGAACACCCACCCCGTGCTCGCACACGCGAGCACGGCGGACCGAGAGCTGGTGTGCCGGGTGCTGCTCGACTTCATGCGGCGGGAGCTCGCGATTCGCGTGAGCTACTTGAACCCCGTCGACCAGGAGAGCATCCGCCAGCTCTCCCGCCAGCGCCTGACAGACCCATGGGCCCTCGACGACAACGAGCAGCTCGAGCGAGGACGGATCGTGTTCCCGCGGCCGCGTGGCTCGTCACGGGACGACTCGGGGCACTTCGTCTACCTGTCGCCGCGCGGCGGATTCGGCCTCTTCCTGAAGCGTCCGGGGACGTTCCAGGACTGGCACGAGCCCCTGAAGCTCGACGACGTCGCGGAGATCATCCGCCAGCTCTGCGAGCAGCTCACGATCCCCGGCCTGCTTCATCGGGCCATGGATCCCCGCGAGGAGGGCGATGTCGCCGGGTATCAGCTCAACGCTGCGGCCCTCATCTGGCGGCCCGGAACCGGCTCACGCGGGTTTCACGATCCGGTGCGCGTGCCACGCAAGCCGAAGGGCGGGCTGCGGACCAACCCGTTCTTCACGGACTTCTACCGGGGCGAGACGGGCGACCTGAAGAACCTCGAGGCGCGCGAGCACACGGCACAGGTGCCGAGCGACGTCCGCGAACGCCGCGAGGAGAAGTTCCGCCGCGCGGACCTCCCCATCCTCTACTGCTCGCCGACGATGGAGCTCGGTGTCGACATCTCGCAGCTCAACGTCGTCAACATGCGCAACGTGCCGCCGACGCCGGCCAACTACGCACAGCGGAGCGGGCGCGCGGGCCGGAGCGGGCAGCCGGCTTTCGTGTTCTCCTACTGCTCGGCCGGCAGCCCGCACGACCAGTACTTCTTCAAGCGGCCCGAGAACATGGTCGCCGGATCGGTGACGACGCCGCGCTTGGATCTCGGCAACGAGGATCTCATCCGGGCCCACGTGCACGCCATCTGGCTCGGCGCCTCGAAGCTCTCGCTCGGAAGCTCGCTTCGAGATGTGCTCGACGTCAGCGGCGACACCCCAACGCTGCGCCTCCTTCCCCATGTGACCGAGGCACTCGGCAACCTCCAGGCCCGGGAGACCGCCCGCGCGCTGGCGCGCGAGGCGCTCGGCGAGGCCATCGCCGACCTGGTCGCCCCGGATGGCGATCCCGAGGACTGGCTCGACCGCGTCCTCGTCCAGATCCCCACGAGCTTCGACAACGCCTGTCGCCGGTGGCGCGGGCTCTACCTGGCGGCGCTCCACCAGTCCAAGCGCCAGCAGCGGATCATCCTCGACCCCTCGCGCGACCCGAAAGACCGAGAGAGCGCCAAGCGTCTGCGAGCAGAGGCCGAGGCACAGCTTCGACTGCTACTCGAGACGTCCGCACAGGCGCACTCCGATTTCTACAGCTACCGCTACTTCGCAAGCGAGGGCTTCCTGCCGGGCTACAACTTCCCGCGGCTGCCGCTGTCGGCCTTCCTGCCAGGACGCCGCCAAAAGCAGGGGATGGATGAGTTCCTCACCCGGCCGCGTTTCCTCGCCATCAGCGAGTTCGGACCGCGCAGCATCATCTATCACGAGGGCTCCCGCTACGTGATCAACAAGGTGATCCTGCCGGTGGAAGGAGACGAGAGCAGCACCAGCATCAAGCGGCGCGCCATCCAGTGCGAGAGCTGTGGCTACATCCACCCCCTCGAGGACGAGCCCGGCCCCGACCTGTGCGAGAGCTGCGGAGCGAAGCTCCCGCCGGCCTACGACAACCTGTTCCGGATGCAGAACGTCGCGACCCGGCGCCGCGACCGGATCAACTCCGACGAGGAGGAGCGCTTCCGCCTCGGCTACGAGCTGAAGACGGGGGTCCGCTTCGCACGCCGCGGCGGCGTGGTGTCGGCGCGTCACGCCGAGGTCGTCTCGGAGGACCGCTCCCCGCTCGCATCCCTGGTCTACGGACACGCGGCCACGCTGTGGCGCATGAACCTGGGCTGGCGTCGCCGAAAGGACAAGGACCAGACCGGCTACGTGCTCGACATCGAGCGCGGCTACTGGGCCAAGAGCCAGGTCGTCGAGGACGACCCCGACGACCCGCTCTCGCCGCGGCTGGAGCGCGTGATTCCCTACGTCGAGGACACGCGCAACTGCATCCTCGTCCGCCCGGCCTGTGAGCTGGACGCAGCGCAGATGGCGTCGCTGGAGGCCGCGCTCAAGACCGCCATTCAGGTGCTGTTTCAGCTCGAAGACCGGGAGCTCGCCACCGAGGCGCTTCCGAGCTCGAGTGATCGCCGGCAGATCCTGCTCTACGAAGCGTCCGAGGGCGGTGCCGGCGTGCTGCGCCGCCTGGTGGAGGATCCCGATACCCTTCCCGCCGTGGCCCGTCTCGCCCTCGAGATCGCCCACTTCGATCCCGATACGGGAGAGGACCAGCACCGCGCCAAAGGGGCCAGAGAGGACTGCGAGGCCGCCTGCTACGACTGCCTCCTGTCCTACTACAACCAGCGCGATCACCGACTGCTCGATCGCCAGCTCCTCCCAGGGATTCTCGACGCTTGGATGCGGGGCTCGGTGCGGACATCTCCGGCGCCGATCCCCAGGGATGACCAGCTCACCCGCCTGCTCAACCTGTGCCAGTCGGAGCTGGAGCGGCGGTGGCTTCGCCTGGTGGATCGGCTCCAGCTCAAGCTGCCGAGTGACGCCCAGCGACTCATCGAGTCCTGCGGGGTGCGTCCGGACTTCCTCTACCGAGACGAGGGGGCGGCGATCTTCATCGATGGGCCGCATCACGACACGCCCGAGCAGCAGGCGCGGGACGACGAGCAGCAAGACGCGCTCGAGGACCACGGGCTGACCGTCATCCGATTCCATCATGCAGCGGAGTGGGAGCCGATCCTGCGCCGCTACCCCACGCTCTTCGGCACGCCGGCGGCGCCCGTCGATCCTCAGCCGAACACGGGAGAGTATATGTGACGTTCGACGTAGGAGCCCTGGTCAAGGTTCGAGGCCGCGAGTGGGTGGTCTTGCCGGAGTCGGGCGACGACCCCGAGCTGCTCATCCTGCGTCCCCTCGGGGGAACGGAGGACGAGGTCACCGGCATCTACTTGCCGTTGGAGGAAGTTCAGCCCGCCCAGTTCGACCTGCCCAACCCTGAGACGGACATGGGCAACCACCTGTCGTGTGGGCTGCTCCGAGACGCCGTGCGCCTGGGATTCCGGTCCGGAGCCGGCCCGTTTCGGTCACTCGCGCGAATCGCCGTCGAGCCGCGTCCCTACCAGCTCGTGCCGCTCTTGATGGCGCTGAAGCTCGACCCGGTCCGCCTGCTCATCGCTGACGACGTCGGCATCGGCAAGACCGTCGAGGCCTGCCTGGTCGCCCGGGAGCTCATCGACCGCGGAGAGGTCCGGGGGCTCGCGGTCCTCTGCCCGCCCCACCTCGCCGAGCAGTGGCAGAAGGCCCTCGCCGAGCAGTTTCACATCGACGCCGAGCTCGTGCTGTCGGCCACCGCGGCGCGCCTGGAGCGCACGTGCCGGCAGGACGAGTCGCTCTTCGAGCGCTACGCCTTCACGGTCGTCTCGACGGACTACATCAAGAGCACCCGCCGCCGCGACGAGTTCCTCCGCACGTGCCCCGACCTGGTCATCGTCGACGAGGCGCACACCTGCGCGACGGCGCCCGGCCGGAGCGCGAGTCAGCAGCGCCACGAGTTGCTTCGCGCGCTCGTCGACCCCAGCAGAGAGGACGGTGCTTCTCGCCACCTGATCCTGGTCACCGCGACCCCCCACAGCGGCAACGAGGAGACCTTCCGATCGCTGCTGGCGCTCCTCGACCGCCGCTTCGTCGATCTCCCCGAGGATCTTTCAGGCGACCAGAACCGGAAGCACCGGGAGGCCCTGGCGCGGCACTTCGTGCAGCGACGCCGCGCCGACCTCGAAGCGTACCTCGACACGGTGACGCCCTTCCCGAAGCGCGAGATCGCCGAGGACCACTACACGCTGACGCCCGAGTACCGGAAGTTCCTCGACCGCGTCCTCGCCTTCTGCCGGGAGAGCGTCCTCGACGAGACGCTGGAAAAGCGTCGCCAGCGCGTCCGCTGGTGGTCCGCGCTCGCCCTGCTGCGGGCCTTGGCATCGAGCCCGGCGGCGGCCGCGGCAACGCTTCGCAACCGATCGGCCACGGCCGATGGAGAGACCGTCGAGCAGGTTGACGAGGAGGGGCGCCGCGCGGTGCTCGACCTCGACGAGGAGAGCTTCGAGGGGATCGACGTCATCCCGGGCAGCGAGACGGGAGACGAAGACGACAGCGATCGTGAGCGCCTGCTTCGGCTCGCCCGGCAAGCCGAGGCGCTTGCCGGCAAGGGCGACGCGAAGCTCGCGCGGGCCTATGAGCTGGTGAAAGGGTTCCTGAACGACGGCTACTCGCCCATCCTCTTCTGCCGCTTCATCCCGACCGTCGAGTACGTGGCCGCCTTCTTGCGCAAGAAGCTCGCGCGGAAAGGCATCGTCGTGGAGGCGGTCACCGGGCTGCTACCTCCCGAGGAGCGCGAGCGGCGCGTCGAGGCCCTGGGCGCCCACGACAGGCGGGTGCTGGTCTGCACGGACTGCCTCAGCGAGGGCATCAACCTGCAGCAGCACTTCGACGCCGTCATGCACTACGACCTGTCCTGGAATCCGACCCGCCACGAGCAGCGGGAGGGGCGCGTCGACCGCTACGGCCAGCCGCAGAAGAAGGTGCGGACGCTCACCTACTACGGCCAGGACAACCCGGTCGACGGCATCGTGCTGCAGGTCCTTCTGCGCAAGCACAAGGCCATCCACAAGCAGCTCGGTGTCATCGTCCCCGTGCCCATGGAGACGCGGGTCATCGAGGACGCCATCTTCGAAGGGCTGCTCATCCGCGAGACGACGAGCACTTCGCAGCTCACCTTCGAGTTCCTCGAGCCGATCCACCGTGCCGTCGATGTGGAGTGGGACGCCGCCGCCCGTCGCGAGAAGCGCAGCCGCACCCTGTTCGCCCAGAACCAGCTCCTCAAGGCGGTCAACACCGAAGTCCGAGGCGAGCTTGAGGAGGTCCGCCGAGCGATCGGCGCCGAGGCGGACGTCCGCCGGTTCACGCGCACGGCACTTCGCACACTGGGCGCCGTGGTGTCGGGCGACGAGCCCCTGCAGGTCGATCTTCGGGAGACGCCGCGGGCGCTCAAGGACGCGCTCGGCCACGAGGACGGATTCCGCGCCGTCTTCTCTGGCCAGCCCCGCAAGGGCACCATCCTGCTGACCCGCACCCACCCCATCGTCGAGGGTCTGGCGGCCCACGTGCTGGAGACCGCGCTCGACGACGACCTCGTCGGACCCGGGCGACGCTGCGGCGTGGTTCGGACCCGCGCCGTCGAGAAGCGCACGACGCTGCTTCTTCTCCGCATGCGCTTCCACATCGTGGGCCAGGGGCGCGACGGCAAGGAGCGCCCGCTTCTCGCCGAGGACCTGGTGCTCGCCGGCTTCACAGGGAACCCCGAGCGCGCCGAATGGCTGTCCACCGAGGCCGTCGAGCCACTCCTCGACATCGACGCCGACGCCAACATCGACGCCGGGCAGGCGCGGACGCACATCCGCCGAGTCCTCGATCGCTTCGACGCGCTGCTGCCGCACCTCGACCAGATCGCCGAAGAGCGTGGGCGGGCCCTCTTCGACGCGCACCGCCGCGTCCGCAAGGCGACCAAGAGCGGCGTGCGGGCACTCAAGGTCGACGTGCACAAGCCGGCGGATGTCCTGGGCATCTACGTCTACTTGCCGGCCCAAGTCGTCGCGGCTGGAGGCATCGCATGAGCCGCCGCATCGCGAAGGCCGGGGCGCGGCAGGAAGGCGCGGGATGATGGACAGGCTGCGCGTGTTCGTCAGTTCGGTGCAAAGAGAGCTGGAGGACGAACGGCTTGTCGTCCAGAATCTGATCAATACCGATCCCTTCCTGCAGGCTCACTGCAGCCCGGTGCTCTACGAGATGGAGCCCGCATCGCCAGAGAGGGCGGTGGAAGGGTGCTTGAGGACACTCGATGCCTGTCAGGTCTATCTGCTGATCGTGGGGGTCGAGTACGGCTCGGTCGTTGGCGAGCGCTCCATCACGCACACGGAGTACCGCCGAGCCAAGGAACGAGGCCTACCCGTGCTTGCCTTCATCAAGGGAGAGCGGCACCTCCGCCGTGAGCAGGGAACCGCCATGCTTCTGGAAGAGATCGACGCCGACGGCTTCAAGTACAAGCGCTTCGGCAACGTGATCGACCTGCAACGAGAAGTGCGCGCGGCCCTGGTGAGGCTGCTCCGTGACGGCTTCGGGAGCACGCCGACGAGCGACGAGGACGAGATCGCCCGCCAGACTATCGAGGCGACCTCACCTTTCGAGTCGAGCCAATCCGATCGCGTCTCGTGGGACGATCTCGATCACGACGTCGCTCGCCGCCTGATCGCCGCCGCAGACGGTGTCGCAGCAGAGGCTCTCTCCGAGCAGGATCTGCTCTCCGGCGCGATGCTCCGCGGGTTGGTGTGGCGGGATACTGGAAATCGTTGGCCACAGGAGACCGGTGCGGATCCTACAATCCACACGCGCATGGATGCGTACTACGCGACCGCGGCGGGGGTTGTGTTGTTGTCGACGGACCCCTCGGCGGTCTTCCCCCAGTGCCGCATCCTGGCGGACGCCTACCGCGGAGTGGAGCCAGACGGAGCGCCCAGTGACCACGAGGACATCCGGGCGCCGATGCCGCTCGCCATCGAGCGGGCCATCGCCTTCGTCGACCGCAACACGCGCCACCCCATGCGGGTGGTCGGGCTCAATCGAGTGCGCCTCGACGAGTACCCCACGGAGGCGTTGCGCGAGGCTGTGGTCAACGCCGTCGCCCACCGGGACTACGAGGATGCGGGCCGAAAGATCTTGCTGGAGGTCTTCTCTGATCGCGTGGTGATCTCCAGCCCCGGGCTCCCACCGGCTCCTATCACCTTGGCACGTCTCCGTAGCGGGAAGTATCGACCCTGCTCGCGCAATCCGGTCCTGGCACAGTGCCTCTCGTACTTCCACCGGATCGAGGAGCGTGGCAGCGGCTTCCGCCGGATGGCCGACCAGATGCTGGATCACGGTCTGGAGCGACCGCTCCTCGGCACGGACATGGGGTACTTTCAGGTCACATTCCTGGGGCCTGGTGACGACATCGATCGGTTGCGCGTCCCCGAAGGCCGCCTCACCGTGACCCCCGCCATGGAGGCCCGGCTCAGCGATCGCCAGCGGGCGATCATGGGGCAGGTCCTGGAGACGGGCTCCGTGACGACCCGGTGGTGCATCCGGGAGCTAGGGGTTGCCCGCGACACGGCGCACAGGGACCTTTCGGCCCTGGTCGAGCTGGGGCTGCTCGTCCGGACCGGAGCGGGCCGCGGGACGCGATACCTGCCCAGAAGCGGAGGTGAAGGATGAGAGAATCATCCGGGAATCATCCGATTGCGGGCTGGGATCATCCGATCCGGCCGCTCCGCCACACCACGGCACGTGGGTCTAGGCCTTTCACTCGCGTCCGCAGCCTTACCCTCCTAGCCACGGAGACGCCATGAGCCGCCGCGCCCGCCAGTTCAGCAGCGTGCGTACCGAGGGCGGCCTCCTTCCGCAGGACGTGCTCTCCCGCATCCAGGCCGGCGACAAGGATCTGCCTGGGCTCAACCCGGAGAGCTATCACCTCGGGCCGCACGAGCGGATCGGTGAGGCTGTCAACCGCGCCTGGAGCCGCCTCACCACGACCTGGCGCGCCTTCCAGGAGGTGCTGGACAAGGAGCCCGACACGTCCCGTGCGACCGGCCTCACCCGCGATCGCTGGCTGCTGCCTCTCTTTTCGGAGCTCGGCTACGGGCGGCTGCCCAAGGGGCAGGCGATCGACGTCGATGGCAAGAGCTTCGCGGTCAGCCACATGTGGCATCGATCGCCGATCCACCTGCTCGGCGTCGGCGTCGACCTCGACCGCCGTCAGGCAGGCGTCGCCGGCGCGGCCAAGGCGTCGCCCCACGGGCTCGTGCAGGAGTTCCTGAACCGCTCCGACGATCACCTCTGGGGCTTCGTCAGCAACGGTCTGCGCCTGCGCATCCTGCGCGACCACCACAGCCTCACCCGGCAGGCCTACGTGGAGTTCGACCTCCAGGCGATCATGGAGGGCGAGCAGTACAGCGAGTTCCTCTTGCTCTGGATGGTGTGCCACCAGAGCCGGGTCGAGGCCGACAAGCCCGAGGACTGCTGGCTCGAGACCTGGTTCAACACCTCGCGCGACGAGGGCATCCGCGCCCTCGACAAGCTGCGTGACGGCGTCGAGAAGGCCATCCAGGCCTTCGGCACCGGCTTCCTGGCCCACCGCGCAAACACGGGGCTACGCGAGGCCCTGGAGTCCGGTGAGCTCGACAAGCAGGAGTACTACCGCCAGATCCTTCGGCTCGTCTACCGGTTGATCTTCCTCTTCGTCGCCGAGGAGCGCGACGCCTTGCTTGACCCCTCGGCGGATGAAGCAGCGAAGAACAGATACCTCCGCTTCTACGCCACGCGGCGCCTGCGCGAGCTGGCGGACAAGCGTCGGGGCGGACCCCACGGAGACCTCTGGCAGGGGCTGCGGCTGGTGATGTCGAAGCTCGACGACGGCTGCCCCGAGTTGGCGCTACCGGCGCTGGGCTCTCGCCTCTGGGGACCGACGGCGTGCCCGTGGCTGATGGACGCGGAATGCAGCAACGAGCACCTTCTCGAAGCGGTGCGACGCCTCTCCAACATCCAGGAGGGCAAGACCCGCTACCCGGTCAACTGGCGCAACGTCGGTGCCGACGAGCTGGGCAGCATCTACGAGGGCCTGCTCGAGCTGCACCCGCGTCTCAACAAGAAGGCCGCCACCTTCGAGCTCGACACCGCGCCCGGCCATGAGCGCAAGACCACTGGAAGTTACTACACGCCCACGGAGCTCGTGGACTGTCTCCTCGACTCGGCGCTGGAGCCCGTTCTCACCGAGCGGCTCGAACGGGCTCGGCGAGTGGCGAGTAGCGAGTGGCGAGTAGTGGAAAGCCAATGGCGCGACGCGGGACTGTCTTGGTTCACCGAGGAGGAGCTTGGCCATGTCTATCGAGTCCTATCGGGATTTGGAGGTGTGGGAGCGAGGGATGAAACTCGCGGAGATGATCTACGTGCTGACACGCGACTTTCCAGCGGAGGAGCGCTTCGGGATGACGGGCCAGATGCGCCGCGCGGCGGCCTCGATACCAGCCAACATCGCGGAGGGCTGGGGTCGAAGCGGGACCAAGGAGTTTCAGCAGTACCTGCGCACGGCCCAAGGGAGCCTGCGCGAGCTGGAGACACACCTTCTACTGACCGCCAGAGTGGGTCTCTGCACGAGCGAGGCGATACAAGCCCCTCTGGCCGAAGCGACGATACTGGGCAAGCAACTCATCGCTCTTCAACGAAGCCTCCAGAGGCGGCGATAGCAGCCCTCTGGGACCAGGCCCCGCTCGCCGCTCGCCGCTCGCTGCTCGCCGCGCACTCCCTCCTGAGCGTGCGCGTCTGCGACCCGGCCTGCGGTTCCGGGCACTTCCTCGTCGCCGCCGCGCGCCGCATCGCCAAGCGCCTCGCGGCGATTCGGGCCGGCGAGGACGAGCCGAGCCCTCACGAGGTCCAGCGCGCGCTTCGGGACGTGGTCGGCCGCTGTATCTACGGCGTGGACGTGAACCCCATGGCCGTGGAACTCTGCAAGGTGAGCCTCTGGATGGAGGCCATCGAGCCGGGCCGGCCCCTGTCGTTCCTCGACAGCCACATCCAGTGCGGCAACGCGCTGCTCGGCGCGACGCCCGCACTCATGGCCCGCGGCATCCCCGACGACGCCTTCAAGCCGATCGAGGGCGACGACAAGGACGTCGCCAAGCGCCTCAAGAAGCGCAACCGGGACGAGCGCAAGGGCCAGACCACGCTCTTCGGCCTGCTCGGTGCCACGCCCGCGGAGGATCACCAGGCGGTGGCCGATCAGCTCGAGGGCGTGGAGAAGGCCGCGGACGACAGCATCGCGGCCGTCCGCGAGAAGGAGAGGCGTTGGGACCGGATCTCTCGTTCGCCAGAATTCAAGGACGCCTGGTTCCGCGCCGACGCCTGGTGCGCCGCCTTCGTCTGGCCCAAGCAGGCGGGCGATCTGGAGAACGCCGCCATCACCCACGACACCTGGCTGCGCATCGAGAGAGACGTGAGTGCGGCCGGTCCGTCGACCCGGAGGACCGTGCGGGAGCTAGCGCGTCGGTACCGTTTCTTCCACTGGCACCTCGCGTTCCCACGGGTGTTTGGCCGTGTGAAGACAGAGCTGCGCGAGATGGAAACGGCTGGTTGGACCGCTGGTTTCGATGTTGTCCTTGGAAACCCGCCGTGGGTTCGCCAAGAGGGACTGGCTCGCATGAAGCCTCTCCTTGCTGCATCGGAGGCGTTCGCTGCAACAGCCGACCTTTCGGTGTTCTTCGTCGACCTGGCACTACGCATTCTCAGACCATTCGGCCGTCTCGGACTACTTACGCCGAACAAGTGGCTGAGAAACAAGTATGGAGGGCCGCTCCGGCGCCTTGTCCGGTCTCACGCCGCCATTGACCTTCTGGTCGACTTTGGCCACTCCCGCGACCTCTTTCCCGACGCCGATACGTTCCCTGCCGCGTGCGTCTTGACCGCCGTTCCGGAGGCACCCGCCAACGACGAGTGTCTTACGTTCGTTGATGCCCCCGACGAAGTACGACGTTCGGCTGGTCTGAAGTTCCTTGTCTCGGCTCGAGGCACTACGATTCCCTACAGCCAACTCCACGAAGACTCATG
>JALSIN010000092.1 GCA_026989935.1 Polyangiaceae bacterium
GCTGCCGGGCGACGGTGACACGGACGGCAGCGATGCGGTCGGGTCGGGTTCGGAGAGCACCAGCATGGGCACGAGCGCGAGTACGAGCATGGGCACGAGCGCATCCACGGCGTCCTCCGGAACCACCGCCGGCTCGGGGAGCGGGACCACCGCCAGTTCGGGGAGCGGAACCACCGCCGGCTCGGAGAGCGGGTCCACCACGGGCACCACGGGGTCGAGCACCACCGGGTCATCTTCCATGGGTGGAGGGTGCAACCCCGGCGAAACGAGCTGCAACGGCCAGTGCGTGGACACCCAGACCAACCCCCTGCACTGTGGGGGCTGTGGGGCGTCGTGCGGGGCTGGGAACTGGGGATGCGACGCGGGAACGTGCGTGGACGAGCGCACGTGGGGGGAGCGGACGTTGATCGAGCAAGGCGCCAAAGATGCCTTGCGCCCCAGGATCGCCATGACCCCCGAGGGGAAGGCGGTCGTCGTGTGGCAACAGCAGTCCGATATGGGTTGGAATTGGGATGTGCGGGTGAAACGCTACGACGCCAACTGGACGGGGGGGACCACGCTCAATATCAGCTCGGTCAGCAGCATTGGACCGGAGGTGGCCGTGGACGACGACGGCAACGCCATCGTCGCCTGGGGGAGCATCGACGTGACGCCGCAGTCGGTCTACGTCAGCCGCTTCGACGCGGCCAACTCCACGTGGTCCGCAGGCACCACGATCTCGGGGAACTCCCAGGACGCGGTGAACCCCCGGGTGTCGGTGGCGCCGGGCGGAGACGGGCTCGTCGTGTGGATGGAGGCGGGCGACATCATGGCTCGGCGGTACGACGGCGTGTTGGACCAGTGGCAACCCTTCACGACGGTCGATGACCCGAACCAGTTCGGCGCGGCGGAGGAGCCCCGGGTGGGGATCGACGACACGGGCGCCGCTGTCGTGGTCTGGCGGCAGCCGTTCGGCAGCTATAAGAGCGTGTGGGCGAACCGGGCCGAGCCGGGCGGGACGTTCATGCAGGCGCAGGCGCAGGTGATCGGGTCTGGGAACGTGCACCTGGCGCTTCCCGAGCTCGCCGTGGACCCGGCGGGCAACGCGTTCGTGGTGTGGCGCACGTACGACTACAACGGCATGGCGAACTTCGACATCTGGGCCGCGCGCTACGACGAGGGGAGCGGGATGTGGTCGAACCCCCAGGTCATCGATGCCTTCGACGGCACCGCCGACTTTCCCCGGGTGGCGGTGGATCCTTCGGGGAACGCGATCGTCGTGTGGCAGCAGATTGAAAACGGCGTCAGGAGCATCCTGGCGAACCGCTACGACGCGGGCTCCGGAGATTGGGGATTGACCGAGGGTCTCGAAACCGCCTCCGAGGCGGCCTCCTTGCCTCGTGTGGCCATGGACGCGGCGGGCAACGCCGTGGCCGTGTGGATGCAGTCCGACGGGACGAGCGAAAGCGTCTACGCCAACCGCTATCTCGTGGCCTCGAACGCATGGCAGGGGCGCGAGCTCGTGGAGACGGCGGCGGGGGACGTCCTGGACCTCGACGTGGCCGTCAGTGCCGGCGGCGTGGCGATCGTCGTGTGGTCGCAGCAGCAGTCGATCACGAACATCGCGGACATCTACGCCAGCGTGCTCGAGTAGGCCCCGCCCGGAGGTCGCGGCCGTGCGGCCGTGCCGTGCGCCGGTCGCGGCCCCCTACAGCTCGCCCCCCGCCCAGGCCTCGTAGACCTTCACGGGCGCGGGGGTGCCCATGTTGCCGGTGGCCCAGCGGGCCGCCAGGCCCACCTCGCCGGCGGCGATCCGGGAGGGGTCCGTGTCCTCCGCCTCCAGCACGAGCTCGCCGTTGAGGTACCCGCGCAGGGTGAACCCCTCCACTTCGACGCGAAGGGTGTCGCCGGGACCCGGGATCGTCGTGGCTGGCGTCGAGGCGATGATCCGTGTCTCGGGGCTCGGGACGCCGTCGTACTTGAAGACCCACTGCCCGAAGGTGTCCTGGCCGGGGTCGCCGTTGTAGTGGAAGCCGTAACGGGCGGCGTCGTCTTCCCGCCAGCGCACGTAGACCTGGTAGATCCAGTCCGGCCCGGCGTCGAGGGGGATCGTCGCCTCGCAGAACTGATCGGGCGCGAAGGAAGATCCGACCCAGTTGACGAGGAAGAACCCCTGGGGCCCCGGCCCCATGCCCAGATCGCTGTCGTCGAGGATCTGCACCTGCGTGTCGTTCGGCGGCGGCGGGAAGACCACGCGCCAGGCGGGGCCCAGCTCGCTGCGCTCGAAGTCGTCGAAGGCTTCGAGGCCGCCTCCTGTGGTCCCTGCGCCGGTGGTCGTACCACCGGTGGTCGTGCCGCCGGTGGTTGCCGTGCCGGTGGTCGTGCTACCCGTGGTTGCCTTGCCGGTTGTCGAAGTTCCCCCGGTGGTCCCGGTGGTCCCGGGCGTCGCGCTGCCCGTACTGCCTCCAGAAGTCGGTCCATTGCTGCCTCCGGAAGCCGTCCCGTTGCCGGACGAGCCGTTGCTTCCATTGCATGCTGCCGCGGCCGTCATGAAGACGAGTTGGGAGAGCCGGCGCCGAGCGATAATGCCCATGGCCCAGACGTTACCAGGTTTTCCCCGCGATCCGGTTGCGGGCACGCAAAGGCTCCTCTAATCTCAGACACCGTGCAGCCGATGCGTTCGACACCACCTCGTCGATGGGGACGTCGGTTCGGGGGCTGGAGGTTGGCCCTCGCCCTCGTCCCTGCGTGTGCTGGCCAACTCGAGCCCGGCGGGGGCGGTACGGAGGGGACCTCGGGGTCATCGGGTGGGACCCGTGGAAGCGGCACCATGGGATCGGGCGCGACGGAGTCCGCAACGACCGTCTCGACGGGGACCACGGAAGGTGGCGACACGATGGGGACGGGGGCGAGTACTTCCGATGGGAGCGGTACGACGGGCGTGGTGTGTGACCCGACCCTCACCGCGTGCGGTGAGGCCTGCGTGGACCTCCAGACGGATCCAGCCCACTGCGGATCTTGCGACGCGGCCTGCGGTCTGGTGTGCGCACAGGGCACGTGCATGGACCCGCGCACGTGGGGCACCCCGGAGGTCATCGACGACGCGGACGGAACCGTCCTCCTCCCCCGGATCGCGATGACGCCGTCCAGCCAAGCCGTGGTCGTATGGTCGCAAAATGAGGACCAGAGCACTCGGTTGGTCCGTGCCGCCCGATATGACGGAACATGGACCAACGATGGCGCAATCTCTGGGCCGACCGGCTTCGACGATAAGCCGGAGGTCGCCGTGAACCCAGACGGTGACGCTCTCGTGGCCTGGCACCGGACGGGCGGTGGTCCGCCAACCGTTTGGGCCGCCGGTTTCCAGGGAGGCAGTTGGACGGCGGAGGTCAGGATTTCGGCCGACAATGAAATGAGCATCGTTCCGCGCGTGGCGATCGGTCCGGATGGGAACGGCATCGCCGTATGGCAACAAATAGATAGGTTTATTCTGCGCCGCTACGTGGCGAGCACGATGTCTTGGGAGTCGGAGGAAATGCCCGGTGGAATGAATACCGGGGATGTCAGGGTCGAAATCGCAGCAGATGGAGCCGCCATCGTTGCGTGGATCGAGGCCGACAACAACATTCCAAGCGCATGGTCTTGTCGTTACGTCCAGGGATCGGGTTGCGATCAGGCGAGCCCCATCGAAAGTTCCAATTGGACCATTTTGGCCCTCGAATTGGCCGTCAACCCCGCCGGGGATGCGGTCGCCGTGTGGCAGGCCGGCACAAACAACGCCAACGACGGCGTCTTCGCAAGCGTCTACGACGTGGACGCTGGTACCTGGAGTGCGTCTTCGGATGCGCTGGATTCGTCCAGCAAACAGGCATTCTCTCCGCGTGTGGCGATGGACGCGGCGGGCAACGCAGTCGCCGTCTGGATCCAGACCGAGGGAGGGGGCCAAAGCATCTGGGCCAATCGTTACGTGTCGGGGCAGGGGTGGGAGGGAGTCGAGACCCTCGAAGACAGTTCGGAAACGGCGCAGGAAGCCCGGGTGGCGATGGACGCGGCGGGCAACGCGGTGGCCGTCTGGGTCCAGGCGGACGGGAACGCGCCGAGCCTGTGGGCCAACCGCTATGTCGTCGGGCTGGGATGGACGGGGCCCGAACGCGTGGAGACCATGGACGGGAACGTCCTCGAGCCCGACGTGGCGATGGGCGGCGACGGTGTGGCCATCGCGGTTTGGAAGCACGAGACCGCCATGACGCTCGACGCGGACATCTACGCCAGCGTGCTGCAGTGACGGCCCGGCCGGTCGGCGGCTACGGGGTCGTGCACCGGCGCAGGGTGTTCGTGTCCGTGTGGTGGAAGGGGGCGGGGCGCCCGGGCATGCGCAGGACGGTGTCCTCGGCGTAGCGGAAGCTGTCGCGCCCGAAGATCTCCACGGTCAGCGTGTACGCGACCGTGCGAAACTGCCCGTGGAGGAACGGGTTCGAGGCGATCCCGAAGCACGGATCGCCCAGGCGCGCGCGCAGGGTGAAGGTCCGGGCGCCCGGGGCCGCGCGCCCGCCGGCCAGGACGGCCACCCCGCGCGGGACCATGAATCCCCGGATCACCTGCCCGGCGCCCGGATCCCACAGCCAGTACCCCACCTCCTCGTGGAAGGGGTCGGCCTGTCCTAGAGCGCATCTCAAAAATGGAGGCGTCGTATGTCTTTGATTTTCGATCGTTTTTTGCCAGGGGATCGACATGAGCGGCCCGTTATGATCAAAGGTGGCCGTGGAACTCACGGAAAAG
>JALSIN010000093.1 GCA_026989935.1 Polyangiaceae bacterium
GTGATCGTCCCCGTGCCCGTGCCCGTGCCCGTCCCCGCCGCCGCCGTTCCATCCAACCAACCACAATCCCACCCCTCCGATCAGCGCACAAACCAGTGCCGTCGTGCCGTCGTGCCCATGCTCACGATCCACCATGTGGTTGCCACAGGCAGACGGGGGCCGTCAAAGGGCGCGCGGGGGGGCGAGGCGCGGTTTCGTGGGAGGATGTAGGAAAGGGTGGGATGCCGCGACGGCTCCCTTTCGGCACCGGGCGCCGCGAGGACGCCGTTTCGCTGGCACCCCGCCGGCCTTCGGCCCCTCCGGGCCCGCCCGGCTTCCGAAGCGGCCCCCGGGCCGGTGTTTCTTGGGCCCACCGGGTCCTCCGTGCCCGGTCACGGGTGCAAGGAACCCCGTGCAGCCAGGGCCCGAAGCCGTACGGGCGTCCACCAGAGCGCTGGACGCACCACCGAGCCTCGGCTGCCGGGTTCACCTCGAACGCGTGATGCCATCCGGACGGGGCGGGCGTGGCCGGGTACGGGAACGCATCCGGGTTCGGCCACCGCCACCGGCACGGCCACGGATGTCCGTGCCGGTCCGTGTGCCTGTCTCCGTCCCCGAAACCACCAGCGCTCGACGCACCGAGGTGGCGCGGTGTCCGTACCGGTGGTCGTGCGCGTCGCTGTTTCTGTTCCCGTACCCCCAGCGCTGGATGCACCGAGTCGCCACGGTGTCCGTCCCGGTCCCCGTGCCCGTAAGCCCCAGCACTGGATGCACCGCCGAGCGCCGGCCGTCGCTGGCGCCGGTCTCGTACGCAACAATGCTGGATGCACCGCCGAGCCCCGGCGGCGAGGCCGTCCGTGCGGCGCGGTGCTGCGGGGACGCGGGCCGAAATGGCCCGTGGCGTGTGGAGGGCGGTTTCGAGGGGGGGCCGAGCCGGGGGGATCCGTGGCGGGGCGGGGCCTTACGCGAAGTAGGAGGGCGGCGTGTCGGATCCCGAGGACTCGGAGGCCGGGGCGGTGGGCGTAGGGGCCGGGGGATCGGCCGGGCGGGGCAGGGTGCCACGGGCCAGGGCGTCGTTGAGCCAGTCCGCGCTTTGTTGCCATCCCTTGCGAAGGTTGCGCTCGGCGGCCTTCTCGACGATCCCGCCCAGCGCGAAGATCTTGGCGCGCACCCACAGGTCGGCGATGCGCCGGCAGCGGTCCGGGCCGGCGGGTTCGGTGCGCATCGAACCGCCGAGCTGGATCTTGTCCGACAAGACCGCAAGCTCGGTCGTCCACTCCCACACCCGGCGCTCCTTGTCGAAGGTTCCTTCCTCCCGGTACGAAAGCCGCGGGCCGAGGAGCTTGGCCACCGCGTCGGGCAGTTCCAGCCGCGGGCGCGCGACCGTCACCCGGACGAGCTTCGTGGGCTCGTCCCGCAGCAGGGGGATCTCGCAGCTCTCGAAGCCGAGGCCCTCGACGATGAGGGCGCGCGTGACCGCCGAGTCCAGGTACAGGCGCCAGAAGGTCGCCTCGTCGCATGCGATGACGTGGGTGAGCGTAAAGCGGGTCATGCCGGCCGGCGGCCCGCATCATCGCGCGGGCGACGTGGGTGGGGAAGGGCGGACCTGTGAGGTCGAGCACGGAGACCAGGGGGCGTGCGGGATCACACGGCAGCCACCGGGAGCGGGTCGCCCGGGGCGCAGGAGGCAGGCGGGCCGGGGGCGTGCTTTCGCGCACGGGGTGGGGGGCGTGTCGGAACGAGACCGGCCCACCGCCCCGGACGGAGACGGCGGCGGTCACGGGCCGCGCCCGGCCGACGGCCCCCGGGCGCGGCCCGTGGCCGCCGACCGCTGTGGGAGCGCTCGCCGGGAGGGAGGCACGCTGCCCGGGCGTTGCGCCGGCGGCGCCGCCCGGCCGGAGGGCGTCCGATCACCGGCCCGCGTCACGACCGGACGGCGTGGGGCAGCCCAGGGCGCCGGTCACCGTGCCGCGCACCTCGAAGACCGTCACCCGGTGGGGGCGGGGCGGATCCACCTGATGATAGGCGGGGTCGAAGAACGCCGTGACGGCCGCGAGGGCGAAGGGCGGGTCGAACAGCGGGCGCCAGTCCGCCGGTACGACGAAATAGCCCGGCCCCTTCGCCGCGATCGCGCACAGCTTCGTCCGCCGGTCGAAGTGCAGGTGGGCGAGCACGCGGTCGTTGAGCCCCACGAGGTCCACGATCCGCATGGTCCGCGGTGTGAAGAAGCGCATCGCGCCGGCGCCCTCGACGGCCACGATCGCGCCGGAGGGCAGGTGGCGCGCGACCCAGCGGGCCGGTGCCTCGTGCACCGCCGCGACGTCCTCGGCCATGGCCCGTCCCAGGCGCAGCAGGTCGCGGGCCTGCACCGTGGCGACGGCGACCACGACGACCACGGCCCCCGCCCACAGCCACGGCCGCCGCCCGGTGCCGAGGCCGAGCGGCACGAGGGCCGTGGCGAAGATCGCGAAGGGGGCGAAGTAGCGCGCTTCGTAGAACAGAACCCCCGGGTGGAGAGGACGGCCCAGCACGATCGCGGCGAAGGTGACGGCGACCGCCGCGAGCACCGACGCCAGCGGGCGGGCGCGTTCCCCTCCTTCCGATCGCAGGGCCCGCGCCCACAGCACCACGCCGAGGAGGGAGACCACCTCCGGCTGCCAGGACAGCACCTCGCCCACCAGGTACGAAAGGCCGTCGAGCCCGCCGCGACCGGCCTTGACGTAGTAGGTGTTCGGCAACGGGTGACCCGACACGGCCAGGCAGTAACCGGACCACGCCGCCATGGCGCCCGCGGCGGCGGCGGCGGCGGCGGCGGCGGCGCGGCGGCGGCCGGGCGCGAAGGCGGCGAAGGCGGCGGCGGTCCCCACGAACACCAGGGACTCGGGGCGGGCGAGCACCGCGAGGGCGGCCATCGTGGCGGCGGCCGGCGCCGTGCGAAACCAAAGCGCGTCGAGGAACAGGGCGGCGAGGGCGAACGCCAGGGCCACCTCCATGCCGCTGGCAACCGACAGCAACCCCAGGGGCGAGACGGCCGTGCACACCGCCACGGCGGCCGCGATCGAAAGGACGGGCACCGGGCGGGACGTGCTGGCGCGGGCCCGCGCGACGCGCCGGGCGAAGGACGTCACGCCGTACGCCCCGAGGCCGTAGAAGAAGGCGGCGAGCCAGGCCACCGCCGGGGCGGGTGCGGGGCCCCACGGCACGAGGGCGAGCACGAGCACCCAAAGCGGCGACGAGAAACCAGTTTCGTAGTCCTGTGGATTGTACGAAAGCCCTTCACCCAGGCGCAGGCTCTTGGCGTAGCTGAGGTGGATCCACGCGTCGTCGAGCGGGAACGTGACGAACCCCGCCGCCGCGGCCCGGCCGAGCAACAGCGCCAGCACGAAGGCGGCGTAGGGGACGGCCCGCTCGGCGGCCTCGTGGCGGGAAAACGGCCCCATCGCGCACCGTTCGTGCCCTAGGGGACAGCGGGCTCGCCCACCTCGAGGACGATCTTGCCGTAGGTCTTGCGCTCGTCGAGGGTGCGGTGGGCGTCGGCGGCCCGTTCGAGCGGGAGGACCCGTGCCACCTCCGGGACGAGGGCCCCGCGGGCCACCAGCGGCACGATCCGGTGCAACAGGGCCTTGCTGCCCATCGTGCTGCCGAGGATCTGGATCTGCCGGAAGAACACGTGCCGCAGATCGATGGTGGCCTCGTGGCCGGAGCTGGCGCCGCAGGTGACGACGACCCCGCCGCGGCGGGCCAGCTTGATGCTGTCGGCGAACGTCGCCCGGCCGACGTGCTCGAACACCACGTCCACGCCGCGCTTGCCCACGAAGGGCAGGGCGCGGACCTTCTTGGGCCAGTCCTGGTCGTCGCTGCGCACGGTGGCCTCCGCCCCGCGCGCCCGGGCCCGTTCGAGCTTCTCGTCCGTGCTCGCAAGGCCCACGACCCGGGCGCCGAACAGGCGGGCGATCTGCACGGCCGCCGAGCCCACCCCGCTGCCCACGGCGTGGACGAGCACCACGTCCCCGGGGCCGACCTTTGCGCGCACGACGAGCATCTGCCATGCCGTCAGGAACACGAGGGGGACGGCCGCCCACTCGACCAGCGGGCGCGTGTCGCCCTCGGGGATCGGCACGACGTTCGCAAGCGGCACCACGATGCGCTCGGCGTACCCGCCAGGGGCGTTCTCCCCGAGGATCCGGTAGCGGCGGCACAGGTTGTCCCAGCCGGACAGGCACGCCTCGCAGGCCCCGCACGAAAGGCCCGGGTTGACGACCACCCGTCGGCCGACCCACGCCGGATCCACCCCGTTCCCCACCGCGTCGATCTGGCCGGCGATGTCGCTGCCGAGGACGTGCGGCAGGTCGATCCGCAGATTCGGCAGGCCGCCGCGGACCCACAGGTCGAGGCGGTTGACCGCGCAGGCGGCCACCGCGACCCGGACCTCGCCCGGCCCGGGGCTCGGCTCGGGCAGGTCGAGCGCCGCGAGAACCTCGGGGCCTCCGTGTTCGAAGAATCCGATGGCGCGCATGGGGGTGTCCTCCTCGGGGGGGTGCGTGGGCCGGTGCGGACCGTTTCGGTCCGCCGAATGGGGCAGACCCTCCTACATCATCCTACCAAAATGAAGGTTCCGGCCGGCTTGGGGGCGTTTTTTTCTTGCGCGGGCGGGCGCTGCGATGCAAAGATGAACGTGCGTCCCATGGAGGGCGTCGGCCCGCTGGGGAGCGGGTCCGTCGTGCGCCCCCCAATCCGTTGCAGGGTCCCCATCTCGGGGGAGATGGAGGACCCGGATGATCACCTTCTCGAACGCGACCTTTCACAACTACCTCGCTGCCATCGAACGCTACCCCGTACTCGACCGGGCACGGGAGAACGAACTCGCGCGCCGCTACCGCGCCGGCGACAAGGCGGCCGGCGACCTGTTGATCAGCGCGAGCCTGCGGTACGTGGTGAAGATCGCCCACGGCTACCGCGGGTACGGCCTGAAGCTGGCCGACCTCGTCTCCGAGGGGAACCTCGGGCTGCTCAAGGCGCTTTCGCGCTACGAACCCGAGCGAGGGCTTCGCTTCATGACCTACGCCTCCTACTGGGTCCGGGCGCAGATCCTCACGTTCGTGCTCAAGCACTACAGCCTGGTGGGGATCGGGACCGGCCCGCTCCAAAGCAAGCTGTTCTTCCGGCTCCAGCGCGAGAAGGCCCGGATCCTGGCCGAGCACGGTCAGGACGCCGACGCGACGCGGATCCTGGCGGAGCGCTTCGGGTGCTCGGAGGAGCGGATCCGCCGGATGGAGCAGCGGATCGACCACAAGGATGCCTCCCTCGACGCCTGCGCCTACCGGGAGGGGGCGACGACCGTGCTCGACACCCTGGCCAGCGACGAGCCGGACGCCGAGGAGGAGGTGGGGCGCAGGGAACGGATCGCGGTCGTCCGCGAGCGGATCGCCCGGGCGATGGCCCGGCTCGACGAGCGCGAGCGCGAGATCGTGCGCCAGCGGCTGCTCGCCGAGGAGGGTGCCCGCACGACCCTTTCGGACCTGGGGCGGTCCCTCGGGATCTCGCGCGAGCGGGTGCGCCAGCTCGAGCACCGCGTCAAGGCGAAGCTGCGGCGCCAGCTCGCCGACCTCGGGCCCGACGCGCCGCCGCGGCCGCTGCCCATCTACGCCCAGGCGGCGTAGCTGCCGGCGGCCCCGAGCCGCCGCGGCGTGCGTCGTTTGCGCCGGCGGGTGGCGCGGCGGGAGCCCCGGTCTTGGGGGTGAAAGGGTCGCCACCCTGGCCCGCTGCGCGCGGCAGGGCGTTGTTGACTTGCGAAGGGCCGGATCCTAGGGTCCGGCCGCCAACGCACCGCCCGTGACCGCGCTCAAGCTATCCGACGAAATCGAGCAGAAGATCGCGCAGATGTGGCCTCGCTTCCCCGAGGACCGCGTCCGCAAGGTGCTCTGCCTGCCCGTGCTCTACATGGCCTCCCAGCAGTTCGGCCGGGTGGACGAGGCGGTGATCCGGCTCGTCGCCGAACGCCTCGAACTGCCGCCGGCCCACGTGCGAGGGGTCGCCACCTTCTACACGATGATCGAGACGGGCGAGGTGGGCGAGTTCCACCTGCAGATCTGCACGAACATCGGCTGCATGCTCGAAGGCGCCTACGACGTGCTCGAACACTGCAAGAAGCGCCTTTCCATCGAGAAGAACCACGGCACGAGCCCGGACGGCAAGGTGACCGTCTCGGAGGTCGAGTGCCTGGCCGCATGCGGCTTCGGCCCCGTTGCGCAGATCGCACAAAAGGGCAAGCCGGACATCCCGCTGTACTTCGAAAAGCTCGACGAGGCACGCATGGACCAGATCATCGACGCCCTGTGCGAGGGGCGCGTGCCCGTGGAACTGGGGGTTTGACGCCATGCCCGTCGCCGAAACCAAGATCGTGAGCGCCCGGTTCGACGACCCGGACGCCAAGGAGATCGACGCCTACGAGCGCAGCGGCGGTTACCGCGCCGCACGCAAGGCGGTGCGCATGGATCCGGCCGAGATCGCCGCCGAGGTCAAGGCCTCGAACCTGCGCGGCCGCGGTGGGGCGGGGTTCCCCACGGGCGTCAAGTGGGGCTTCGTCCCCAAGGACGCCGACACCGTCTACCTGGTCGTCAACGCCGACGAATCCGAGCCCGGCACCTTCAAGGACCGGCACATCCTGTTCTGGGATCCCCACCTGCTCATCGAGGGGATGATCTGTGCCAGCCGCGCCCTTCGGGTGAAAAACGCCTACATCTACATGCGCGGCGAGATGATGCGGGAGTACCAGGTGGTGCAGCGGGCCCTCGATCAGGCCTACGCCAAGGGCTACCTGGGCCGGCGGATCTTCGGGTCGGACATGGACCTGGACATCACGATCTACCGCGGGGCCGGGGCGTACATCTGCGGCGAGGAGACGGCGCTTTTGTCCAGCCTCGAAGGCGGCCGCGGCTGGCCCCGCCTCAAGCCACCCTTTCCCGCGGTCAAGGGGCTGTTCGGCAAGCCGACTGTCGTCAACAACGTCGAGACCATCGCCAACTGCGGCTTCATCGTCGAGCACGGCGGGGCGGCGTTTGCGGCCCTCGGTACGGAGCGCTCGGGGGGGACGCGGTTGCTTTCGGTGTGCGGGCACGTCGAGCGCCCGGGGGTCTACGAGGTGACCATGCAGACCACGGGGCGCGAGCTCATCGAGGAGGTCTGCGGGGGGATCCGCGGCGGCCGGAAGGTCAAGGGGGTGATCCCCGGCGGCGTGTCCATGCCGGTGCTGCTGCCCGACGAGTTGGACGTGCCCTTCGAGTTCGACGCCCTCCAGCGCGACGAGCGCATCCGCGAGGTGGAGGTGCACCCGGGCCGGAAGTTCGATCTGGGCGGCGGTCGCACGCTGCGCACGATGGCCGGGTCCGGCGGCGTGGTCGTGATGGACGAGACCACCGACATGACGCGGGCCCTGTGGCGGATCCTCCACTTCTTCCACGACGAGAGCTGCGGTCAGTGCACGCCCTGCCGCGAGGGCACGGGCTGGCTGGTCTCCGTGGCCAAGCGCATCGCCTTCGGGGCGGGCAAGCCGGGCGACGTGGAACTGCTCGCCGACATCGCCGACGGCATCGCCGGCAACACCATCTGCGCCCTGGGCGATGCCGCGGCCTGGCCCACCCTTGCCTTCTTGACCAAGTACCGCGACGAGTTCCAAGCGAAGATCCCGAAGGGCCGCGCGGCGGTCCAAGCCCCGGCGACCGCCGCCGGCGCGAACGTCTAGGTGCGCCATGACCGGAGCCGAGCTTTCCTTCTATCTCTTCGGCGGGCTGGCGGTCTTCTCGGCCCTGGCCATGGTCACGCGCAAGAACGCCGTGGTCGCCGCCATGTGGCTCATCGCCACCTTCCTGAGCGTCGCCGCCTGTTACGTGCTGGCGCAGGCCACGTTCCTGTCGGCGATCCAGGTGATCGTCTATGCGGGCGCCGTCATGGTGCTGTTCGTGTTCGTGATCATGGTGGTGGACGTGGACGCCACGGGGCGGCTTACGCACCGCCGGCCGTCGAGGGTGGGGCGCCTTGCGTACTACGGCGGGTTCTTGCTGTCGGCGGGCTTTTTGGCCTGGGTGCTCGTCGGCACCCTGGCGCGGCAGTACGTGACGTTCGGGGCCGAGCTCGAGCCGGGCAGCGACTTCGGGACGGCCCGCGGCCTCGGCCGGGAGATCTTCACGGACTACGTCTTCCCGTTCGAGGCGGTGTCGCTCCTGCTGGTGGCCGCGGTGATCGGCGCCGTCGTGGTGGCCCGCAGCCGCAAGGAGCGCGAGCACGCCGCGCGGCACCTAGCCGACCCGGCCGCCCGCCACGCCGCGGGGCTTGGCACGGCGGCCGAAGGCGAGATCGCACCACCCGGGCCGTCGCCCGCCACCGATTTCGGTGAGCCGTCCGCCACGGGGCACCGCGGCATCTGACTCGTTCGACCGACGCCTCCCCTCCTGTCCCCCTGTTCGACCCGCTCGACGCGAAAAGCCCACGATGGTCCCGATCACCCACTTCCTGTACCTGGCGATCCTGCTGTTCCTCATCGGGGTCGGCGGCGTGCTCCTGCGGCGCAACGCCCTGTTCGTGCTGATGAGCATCGAGCTGATGCTAAACGCCGCAAACGTGGCCCTCGTCGCCTTCTCGCGCCTGCACGGCAACCACGACGGCCAGGTGTTCGCCTTCTTCGTGATCGCGGTGGCGGCGGCCGAGGCCGCGGTCGGCCTCGCGATCATCGTGGCGATCTTCCGATCGCGCGACGACGTGGACATCGACGACCTGGGGCTGCTTCGAGACTGACGAGGGATCCATGAACGCGGTGCCCACCCAAGACCTCCTGTGGATCATCCTCGCGCCGCTTTGCGGGGCGATCTTCAACCTCGTCTTCGGGCGGCTGGCCATGCGCAAGCTGCCGGACCGGACGGCCCGCGAGGTCGTGCACCTCGTCGCGATCAGCGCCGTGGCCATCGCGTGTTTCCTGTCCTTCTCCGTGTGGTGGGACGTCATGGTCGAGGGCGGGGTGCGGCGACTCGTCCAGACGGTCTACCCGTGGATCTTCTCCGGCGAGACGATGATCGGGTTCGACCTCTTGCTCGACCCGCTGTCGGCGGTGATGATCCTGGTGGTCACCGGAGTCGGGTTGCTCATCCACATCTTCTCGGTGGGCTACATGGCCCACGACCCCGACTACCACCGCTACTTCGCCTACTTGAACCTGTTCATGGCGTCGATGCTGATCCTGGTGCTCGGCAAGAGCCTGCTGGTGACGTTCGTGGGCTGGGAGGGGGTCGGGCTGTGCTCGTACCTGCTCATCGGCTTTTGGTTTTCGGACGAGGCCAAGGCCAGCGCCGGGCGCAAGGCGTTCGTGATGAACCGGATCGGCGACTTCGGTTTCATCCTGGGGCTGTTTGCGCTCTACACGGTGGTTCACTCCCTCGACGTGGACGCCATCGCGGCCGTGGCCGCCCGGGGCGCCCAAAGCCCCTTGGTGACGACGGCCCTTTGGGGCGTTCCCGTGGCGACCGTGGCCACGCTGCTGCTGTTTCTGGGCTGCACCGGCAAGAGCGCCCAGATCCCGCTGTACACCTGGCTGCCGGACGCCATGGCCGGCCCCACCCCGGTTTCGGCCCTCATCCACGCCGCGACGATGGTGACGGCGGGCGTCTACCTCATCGTACGGCTAAACTTCGTGTTCGCCCTGGCGCCCCTTACGATGGCGATCGTGGCGGTCGTCGGCGGGGTGACGGCCCTGTTCGCCGCCACGATCGGCATCACGCAGTTCGACATCAAGAAGGTCTTGGCCTACTCGACGGTCTCGCAGCTCGGTTACATGTTCCTCGCCGCGGGGATGGGGGCGTGGGTCGCGGCGATCTTTCACCTCATGACCCACGCCTTCTTCAAGGCGTGCCTGTTTTTGGGCTCCGGCTCGGTCATCGAGGCCTGCCACCACAACCAGGACATCCGCACCATGGGGGGCCTGCGCAAGAAGATGCCGATCACGGCGGGCACGTTCTTCATCTCGTGCCTTGCCATCGCCGGCATCTTCCCGTTCGCCGGCTTCTTCTCGAAGGACGAGATCCTGGTCGGCGCCTACACTTACGCCAGCGAGTGGTCACCCCTCATCAACTACCTCGGCTGGGGGCTGGGTACGGTGGCCGCCGCGTGCACCGCCTTCTACATGTTCCGGCTGTACTACCTCACCTTCGAGGGCTCCTTTCGCGGCGACGAGCACACCTGGACCCACCACGTGGCCGAGTACCCGATCATGTGGGTGCCGCTGGTGATCCTGGCCTTCCTGGCCACGGTGGCCGGCTTCTTGGGCTGGCCCCACGCGCTCGGCGAGGTCACCGGGCTGCACCTGCCGCACGTGCTCGAACGGTGGCTCGAGCCGGTCACCGCCACGAGCGCGCGCTTTGCCGGGCCGTACTACGTGGGCCTGCGCGACGGCGGCTTCGCCCACGACGGCCACGTCACCGTGGGGGCGGAGATGGGCTTCATGGGCGTGAGCCTCGGCGTCGCCGTGGTGTTCTGGCTGTGGGCCCGTCGCCTGTACGGCGACGGCTTCTCGAAGGAGGCCGAGGCCTGGAAGGCGCGCCTTGGGAAGTTGTACGAGGCGAGCCTGCACAAGTACTGGGTGGACGAGTTGTACGACGCCGTCGTGGTGCGGCCGTTCAAGTTCCTGGCCAAGCTCTGCTATCGCTTCTTCGACGCGCTCGTCGTGGACGGCGTCGGGGTCGGGGGGACCGCGGGTCTCGTCGGCTGGCTCGGCGACGTCGTGCGCGTCTTCCACAATGGCAACGTGCGGCGCTACCTGCTGGCGCTCCTGGTCGGGGTGGGCCTGGTCCTCGCCACCGTCTACGGCAATCCGACCGTCTCCTCCCTGGAGCCTTCCGCGGTCCACCGCGTCCAGAGCCGCCCCGACCTCGGCGGCCTGCGCACGACGCTCGGCGCCGAACCCTACCGCATCGAGATCGGGTTCGGTTCATGGAAGAAGGTCATCGACCTGGGGCCCGCCGCGCCGGGGGCCGCTGGAGGTGAACGATGAACCACTTGTTGTCCATCCTCCTCGTCCTGCCGGTCCTCGGCGCGCTGACCACCGCTTTGCTGCCGCGCGGGGAGGACCGCCTGGCCAAGGGCGTGGGCCTGTTCTTTTCGGGGCTCGCCTTCCTCGTGTCGCTGCCGCTCGCCACGGCCTTCGAGGCCGGCCGGGCGGGGATGCAGTTCGAGGAACGGCACGCGTGGATCGATCGGTTCGGCATCGGTTACCACGTGGGGGTCGATGGGCTTTCGGTCTGGCTCGTGCTGCTCGCCACCTTCCTGACCCCGCTTTGCATCTGGGGGGCCTGGCGGGCGATCGACCACCGCAGTCGCGAGTTCGTGGTGTCGATGCTCCTGCTGGAGACGGGGATGATTGGCGCGCTCGTCGCCCTCGATCTCGTGCTGTTCTTCACCTTCTGGGAGGTGATGCTCGTGCCCATGGCCCTCATCATCGGGATCTGGGGTAGCGAGCAGCGCGTCAAGGCGGCGATCAAGTTCTTCCTCTACACCATGGTCGGGTCGGCCCTCATGCTGGCGGCCATCGTGTACCTGGCCGTGGTGCACTACCAGGTGACGAAGGGCACGCTGTCGTTCGATCTGGCGGACCTCGATCGCGTGGTCCTGCCGCCGGACGTGCAGGCCCTTTGCTTCTGGGCCTTCGTCGCGAGCTTCGCGATCAAGGTGCCGCTGTTCCCGGTGCACACCTGGCTGCCCGACGCCCACACCCAGGCCCCGACCCCGGGCTCGGTGATCCTCGCCGGGGTGCTGCTCAAGCTCGGCACCTACGGCTTCATCCGGTTCGCCATGCCGCTGTTCCCGGGCGCCGCCGCCGAGGCCGCGCAGTTGCTCGCGATCCTCGCCATCGTCGGCATCGTCTACGGCGCGCTCGTGGCCTACGCGCAAAGCGACGTCAAGCGCCTGGTCGCGTATTCCTCGGTCAGCCACATGGGCTTCGTGGTCCTCGGGATCGTGGGCATGACCACGCAGGGCTTGACCGGCGCCACCTACCAGAGCCTCGCGCACGGGCTCACGACGGGGGCCCTGTTCCTGTGCATCGGCGTGCTCTACGAGCGCCGGCACACGCGGGCCCTCGACGCCTTCGGCGGCGTTGCGAAGGTCATGCCGATCTTCACGGCGGTGTTCATGATCGCGATGCTGGGGTCGGCGGGCCTGCCGGGCCTGGTGGGCTTCGTCGGTGAGTTCCTCATCATGGTGGGCACCTTCAGCGGCAGCGCCCACGTCCTCAACGACCCGCCGCTGTTGGTGCTGGTGGCCGCCACCGGCGTCATCCTCGGGGCCGTCTACCTCCTGCACATGTTCCAGCGGGTGATGTTCGGCCCGATCACGCACCCGGAGAACGAGAAGCTGCGGGATCTGAGCCTGCGCGAGCAGCTGGTGTTCGCGCCGATCCTCGCCCTCATCGTGCTGATGGGCGTCTACCCCAAACCGTTCCTGGAGACCATCGACCCGAGCGCCCAGGCGCTCGCGGCCCACTTTACGCACAAGCGATGCGCCTCGGTGGCTCTGGCCCGATCCGGCGCCTCGCGGGCCGCCCTCGCCGACGACTTCGCCGAGGCCTGCACGGACCCGATGGCGGTGATCCGCGCGGTCTACGGTGACGAACGAGCGCCGCAGGTGTCGGGCTTCGGGCCGGCCCCGCGGCAGGAAGGACCCCGCGCCCCATGACGCACGCGCCCTTCGTAGCCGACACCATGGCCTCCGCCACGTTGCAGGACCTCGGCCACCTCGCGCCCATGGCGATCGTGGGCCTGTGGGGCCTCTTGCTGATGGCCACGGACGCCTTCGCCGCTGTGGGCTTTCGGCATTTCCAGCGACGGATCGCGCTGTTCGGCCTGGCGCTGGCCTTCGTGGCCGGGCTTACGATCTACGGCAACGCAGACTACGACGGGGGCGTCGAGGTCTTCCGGGGCTTCTTGGTGGTGGACCCGTTCTCGGCCATCCTCGACCTCGTGCTCGTGGGGCTTTGCGCGGGCACGGTGCTCGTGGCGGGGGACTACGCACGCACCCACCGCTTCGAGTACGGCGAGCAGGAGTCCTTGCTGTGCATCGCCACCTTCGGTGCGATGATGGTGGGCCACGCCCACGACCTCCTGGCCTTGTTCCTCGGGATCGAGACCATGAGCATCTCCGTGTACGTGCTCGTGGGGGCCCGATGGAACGCCAAGCCCTCGGCCGAAGCGGCGCTCAAGTACTTCCTGATGGGGGCCTTCGCCTCGGCGATCCTGCTGATGGGGATCGCCTTGCTGTACGGGGCCACCGGCGCCACCGCCTTCGAGGGGATCCGCGGCGGGGTCGCCGAGGCGTTCACCCGGTGGTTGCGGATCAACGACCTGGCGCGCGCGCTCGACCAGGGGCACACGGCCAGTCCGGCGGCCAGCGACCTCGTCATCCAGGGCGTGGCGAAGGCCGCCCTGCTGATCCCGGGCGTCTTGCTGGTGCTCGGGGCGCTGTTGTTCAAGGTGTCGGCGGTCCCCATGCACATGTGGACCCCCGATGCGTACGAGGGGGCCCCGACCCCCGTGACGGCCTTCATGGCGTCGGTGGTCAAGGTCGCCGGCGTGGCGGCCCTGTTGCGGCTGTTCGTGGCGACGTTCTCGACGCACCGCCTGGTGACGGCGCCCTACGGCTGGACGACGGCCGTGGCCCTCGTGGCCTTCTTGACCATGACCGTCGGCAACCTCGCCGCCGTGCGCCAGTCGAACGTCAAACGCCTGCTCGCCTACAGCTCCATCGCCCACGTCGGGTACCTGCTCCTCGGCGTCGTGGCGGCGGCGAACTTCTACGGCGAGGCCTTCGCGTCCGACGCGACCCTCGGCGGCGACGGGCTTTCGTGGTCGCGGGACGCGGGGGATACGGCGGTGGCGTCCGTGCTCCTCTACATCGTGGTCTACGCCGTGGCGAGCCTGGGCGCCTTCGTGACGGTGGCCTGGCTTTCGGGCAACAAGCACGAGGCCCTGGAGGCGTACCAGTGGAGCGGTCTGGCCCGGCGGCACCCGGGGATGGCGCTGGGGATGACCGTGTGCCTGTTGTCGCTGATGGGCCTGCCGCCGATGGCGGGCTTCTTCGGCAAGTTGTTCCTGTTCCGGGCCGTCTTCGAGAACAGCAACCCGTGGCTGCAATTCCTGGTGGTCTGGGCCCTGCTCAACGCGGTCGTCGGGGCGTACTACTACCTGCGCCTGGTGGTCGCGATGTACTTCCACACGCCGCCGAAGACGGCCCCCGTGGTCCTGCCGGGCAAGGGGGCGCCAGCCGTCGTGGCGGTGACCGCCGGCTTGTCCGTGGCGCTTGGGGTGCTCATGCAGCCGACCCTCGACCGAGCCGACCTGGCCGCGCGCGCCTTCAACTACCCACCCGGTCCATCGAAGGCACGCCGCGTGGACGGCCTGCGCGCCGCCTGGGAAGCCCGCGATCCCACGCCCCCGGTCGCCGCCGAAGAACCCTCACCCGGCACCTGATCGGCCCCCTCCCCGGCAACTCGTCGAACCGCCCCATGGGCCCCGGCGCTCGGTGCGGCCGCGAGCGCCCGTTTCGCTCGGGACGGGGCGGGCCGGGGCGCCGACGGAAACGCAGACGGCTTCGGCCACGGTCACCGACACGGGCACGGATGTCCGTGCCGGTCGGTGTGTCTGTCTCTATCCCCGCAACCCCCAGAACTGGACGCACGGAGCCGCCGCGATGTCCGTACCGGTGCCGGTGCGCGTGCGCGACCCTGTAACCGTCCCCGTAGACCGGAGCGCCGGAGGCACCGCCGAGCCCCGGCCGGGGTGGTGCAGGGGGAGCCCAACTCGAACGGTGGATGGCATCTGGACGGGGCGGGCCTGGTCGCCGACGGGAACGCAGAGGGGTACGGCCACGGTCACGGCCACGGTCACGGGCACGGCCACGCGCGCCGGTGCCGGTGCCGGTGCGCGTCCCTGTCGCCGTCCCCGTACACTGGAGCGCTGGAGGCACCGCCGAGCATCGGCCGGCGGGTCCACCCAGACGTTGCCGGGCCCGATTTGCCGTCACCGAGCCTTCCGAATGAGCCCCCATGTCAGCGCCCCCGCCCGGTCGAGCTCCCGCCACCATCGCCGCGCCTGGTCCTTCGGCAACACCCCCGCCGCCCCCAGCAGCCGCACGCACGCCTTGGCCTCCTGGAGCGACCCGTGGGCCACTTCCAGGAGCTGCCGCCGCCGGCCGCCCCTCGCCGCGAGCCCCTCGACGAGGTTGAGCTCGGCGCTGACCACCGCCCGCCGCGTCTGGTCTGCGAGGTCGCCCACGCCCCGTACGGGCCCTCGAAGGGCGGAAAGAAGCTCGACCGCGCATCGCTCGGCGGTGGTGACGGCGAGGCTGGGGGGACTCGGAGGGGCCGGCCGGGTGGTTCGTGTGCGCATCACACCCCAAGAAGATGCGCACACGAACCACCCCATAGGCCCCGGGGCTCGGTGCGGCCGTGAGCGCGCGCTTCGCTCGGGACGGGGGAGCCGGGACGCCGACGGGGACGCCGACGGGAACGCAGACGGGTACGGCCACGGCCACCGACACGGCTACGGTCACCCGTGCCGGTACCGGTGCCCGTGCGCGTGTGCGTGCACGTACCCGTGCCGGTGCCCGTGCGCGTGGCTGTTTCCGTCCCCGTAACCCCAGCGCTGGAAGCACCAGACCGCCGCGGTCCCCGAATCCGTGCCGGTTCCCGTGTGCGTCGGGGGCCGGCCTCCCGGTGCACGGAGGGCCCCGGGGCGCTGCGGTCGCCGTGGCCGCCGTGCGGGTGGCGGTGACGGTGCCGGGCGCCCGGGGCGGACCGGCAGCGGGCCGGTGGCCGAGGGGGGCCGCCGAGGTGCTCGACGGAGGGGCTCGTCGGAGGGTAGGGTGGTCGCGTGCCGCAACTCGCCTACGGAACGCACCCTTGCCGTTGTCCGGATGGTCCCTACGAGGTGCGCCGGGTGGCGCTGACCGGGGGACCCGGCGCGGGGAAGACGGCGGTGCTCGAGATGGCGTCGCGGATCCTCTGCCGGCATACGGCGCTCTTGCCCGAGTCGGCGTCCATCGTGTTCGGGGGCGGGTTCCCGCGGCGCCCGGACGACGTGGCGCGGCGGGCGGCGCAGCGGGCGATCTTTCACGTCCAGCGCGAGATCGAGCGGTTGGTGGAGGAGGATGCGCGGACGCCCCTGGCCGTCTGTGACCGTGGCACGGTCGATGGGCTGGCCTATTGGCCCGCGGCGCCCGCCGACTTCTATCGGGAGCTCGAGACGACCCGCGCCGCGGAACTCGAACGCTACGAAGGGGTCGTGCACCTGCGGGTGCCCCCGCCGGCGTCCTACAACCACCGCAATCCGCTGCGCGTGGAGACGCCCGAGCAGGCCGAGGCCATCGACCAGCGGATCCTCGCCGCCTGGGCCGGTCACCCGCGGCGGGTGATCATCGAGTCGGAGCCGGACTTCATGAAGAAGGCGCAGCGGGCGGTGTGGGCGCTGGCCTCGTTCCTGCCCGCCTGTTGCCGCGAGCACCTCTCCCTCGTCGCGATCGACGGTTGACGCCGAGCCCCGGGGGCCGGGCCTTCGGAGCCACCCGGGGCCGGGCCCGGGCGTTGCGCCGCTGCCCCCTTACGGTCCGGGCTTCTTGGCCGGCGCCGAAAGATGCGGCATGGCGGCACCCTTCGGGTCGTCGGGGAGCGCTATCTCGCCGGCCTCGTACATGGCGCGCCAGCGCGCAAGCTCCTGAGCGGCAGGGCTGTCGGGGTTCTGCAGGATCTGCTTGCGCAGGGCGTGGGCGCGCCGGCGGCGATCCTCCGGCGACAGATCCTTCGGGTCCTTCTCGAGGAGGGCCCGCTCCTCTGGCGAAAGGGGCGGCGCGGGTCTTGCGGGGGCCTGGGAAGGGGCCTTCGCCGGCCGCGTGTTCGCCGAGGGGCGCGGCGCCGGTGGGGGTCCGGGCGCCTTCGCCGGGGTGGTCGAGACCGGCGCCACGGGCGTCGTGTGGGCGGGTGTGTCGCGCCCGTCCTGGGCCTGCGGGCGGGCTGGACAGCCGAGGGACGCAAGCAACGGGCACAGCCGCGCCATCTGCCCCCACGCACGGGCCGGGCCGTCGCCGCCGTCGGAGAATCGGGTTCGACCGAAGGGCACCGGAGGCGAGGCTATCAGTCGTCGTCGTCGTCGTCGATGTCGAGGGGGCCGGGGCGGGCGCGAAGGCGCCAGGCGAAGGCCACCGGGATCGCCACGAGGAACAGCGCCTCCAGCACGGCGAGCATGGGGCTGGCCTCCGCGACTGGAAAGAAGACGTTCGACACGTGGTCGGCGCCGGTCTCGGCGATGAGGAGCGCCTCGATCCCCGTGCCGAAGGCGACCAAGAGGGCAAGGACCGTCCCAACCGCGCCCGCGAGGCCGGGGGGCCGGGCGGCGAGCATCGCCCCGGCGAGGCCGAACACCCCCCCGACCCACAGGGCTCGCCCCAGCACCGACACGATCTCTTCGGCCGTGAAGGCCGTAAGCGTCGAAGCGGGTGAGAGCAGGACGGCGAGCGCGAGCGCGCCTGCGACGGTCGCGAGCACCTCGGGACCGACGGTCCGAAGCGGGCCGCGGCGGGGTGAGAAGACGGCGGCCCGGGCCGCCGCCAGCAGGGTCATCGCCGGCAGGGCGGAGAAGAACACGAGCAGCGGAATCACGCGGCCCGCGTCGGGATCGGCGGCGGAAAAGGCATCGGGGACGGCCAGCTTGGGCGCCAGTGCGATCGCCACGTGGGCGCCGGCCACGGCGACGGTCGTCCCGACGGCCGCCTCCACCCGCGTCAGCATCGCGGCCGCCGTCCCCCCGAGCCGGCGCTCGAGGCCGCGCAGGGAAAGGGCGGCGTAGGTGGCCAGCATCCCAAGGCCCACCACGACGGCGAGGATTGGGCCGGCCGGGTCGAACCGTGCACAGTCGCTGCAGCCGGACACGAGCGGCGTCGGATCCACCGGTAGCGTGGTGGTCCGAACGACGTGGGCCATCGCAAGCTGTGGCACGAGGCCCAGAAACGGTGTGGCGGACTCGATCCCCTCGTGCGTGAACAAGCCGGCGAACCAACCGAACATCGCGACGGGCACCAAGCCGAGCATGAGCAGGCCGCTCGTCACCGCGGGAATCCATCGTCTACCGAGCCCGTATCCCACCGCCATGGCGATGGCGCAAAAGGCGAGCGTTCCGCCGACGAGCACCGCGATGGCGAAGAGGGTCGCCGCCACCCCCGTCACGACGAGGCCGGCAGCTGCGAAGACGAGCAGCAGGGGTGCGGCGGCCAGGGCCAGGCGTACGGTTGCGCCGCTGAACAGACCGGCGATCACCTGCCGCACCGAAAGGCCGGTGCACAAAAGCGGCGCCAGGGTGCCCGCGTGTACCTCGCCCGCGATCGCCGACCCGGCGACGAACGGGGCCAGGATCGCACCGACGACGAAGAGGACGAAGCCGGCGCAGAACCCCACGAGCCCCACGGCCTGCCGCGGCGTCGTCTCGACCCGGTAGCGGACGATACCGGGCACGCCCTGCTGCGCCAGGATCCGTTCGAGACGGTGAATCTCCGCCTCGCTCTTCCAGTCGAAGAATGCGCCGTAGCCGGCTTCGAACTCGGCGTTGCGCAGCCCCAACTCGACCAGCCGAGGTCGGAGCCGGGCCGCGAGCTCGGAGGCCTGCTGCGCCAGCGCGCTGCGACGCCGTCGTTCGGACGGCGACAGGCGTTGCGGGATCGGGGTCGTGGCGGCCTCCTCGAGGGTTCGTATCCCGTCGGACACGGCGTACAGCAGCTCGTGGACCTCGGGGGCGGCCCCCGTATCGCCGGCGCTCTCGTACAAGATCTCGATCGTACGGTCGCGTGCACGAAGCAACCGTCGGGCCGCCCCATCCGACAGGGCCATTTTTACGAACGTCTCGTGCTCCCGCTGCCACGACGGCACCTCGAGGTCGAGCGCCTCGCGCATCTCGCGCTCGAAGGCGTGCTCGCCGTAGGCGATCCACAGGCCGCCGGCGATCGCAAACGCCGACAGCACCGCCGCGAAAACCGCGGTGCGCATGCGCCGGCCGCCCCGCAGGGCGCGGTAGAGGAAGGGGGCAAGGGCCTGGCGGATCTTCGATACGGTGGACATGGGACCTTACGAGACGCGATCGTCGGAGACGACGTCGTAGAGTGCTTCGATGTCGGTGCAGGTGCGTTCGAGGCCGCAGACCCCGGCGCCGGCGTGCACCAGGTCCGCGACGAATGCGGCCAGGTCAGTCTCGGACCGCCGCCAAAGGAGGTCGAACCGGTGCCCGTCTCGGGTCGCCCGCGCACCCTCGATCAGGGCCCCGTGCCGGGCCGCCACCGCCGTGATCGTCCGCGGGGACGCGCCCGCCGTGGTCCGTAGTTCGAAGTGGAGCGCTCGGGACGCCGTGCCTTCGCGCGGGCCTTCGAGGGTGCACCACTGCGCCCGACCGTCGCGAAGGATGACGGCGTCGTCGCACAGACCGTCGAGCTCGCGCAGGATGTGGGAGGCGATCACCACGGCCGCGCCGCCGTCGGCCGCCGCGCGCAGGATCCTGCGCAGTTCCATGCGCCCGCGTGGGTCGAGGCCGTCGGCGGGCTCGTCCACGAGCAGGGCCTCGGGCTCGTGCAGGAAGCAGCGCGCGAGCGCGAGGCGCTGGCGCATGCCCTTGGACAGGGCGCCGGCCGGCGTGTCGGCCTTCTCGGTCAGGGAGAACATCGCGAGGACCTCGTCCACCGCCGCGCGTCGTCGCGCCGGGGCCAGGCCGAGGCACCGGGCGAAGAATGCCAGATACTCACGTGGGGTCATGTCCCGGTACAGCGCGTGGCCGTCGCCGAGGAAGCCGATCCGGCGGCGGATCGACGGGAGGGTGTCCGGGCGCGGTTCGGCGCCGTCGTAGCGGATCGCGCCGCGCGACGGGGCCATCTGGGTGGCGAGCATCCGCAGTGTGGTGGACTTCCCCGCGCCGTTGGGCCCGATGAGACCCAAGACGCGCCCGGGACGGACCGAGAAGGAGAGGTCCCGGACCACCCAGCGCCGGCCGTCGTAGGTCTTGTGGACGCCCTGGAGATCGATCTGCATGCCCGGAACCTTAGATTGCGACGCGCGATGGTTTATTCCACGGAGTCGGCGCAGGGGACCGCGCCGGGCATGCCGCGATCGAGGAAGTCCCCGAGAATACGGGCGAAATGGACCGGGTCGAGGGGCACGTGGGGGACCCCGAGGCCCGTGTCGAGGCCGCCGGACCGACGTGTCTCGGCGTCCGTGGAGACCACGGGGACGCCCTCCCGGCGGGCGAGGGCGACGGCCGCGGCGGCCTGATCGTGCAGGCGGTCCACCACCACGGCGGCGGCGGGCAGGACGGCCAGGCGGGTCTCGAGCGTCGCCAGGTCCGAGACGGCCACGCAGTCGAGCGGCAGTCCGCCGGCGATGTCCGTCACCACGTCGCGGACGTCCGGGTCGTTCGACAACAGCAGCAGGTGGGGACGCACGGAGGGCTCGATCTGCCACGGCGCGGCGTCGCTGGACTCCTGCGCCAGGGGCAGGTGCACCGTGACGGTCGTGCCGCGTTCGGGGGCCGAACGCAGTGACACGGTGCCCTGGTGCCTCGCCGTGATCCCTTCGACCATCGCAAGCCCCAGGCCGCGCCCTTCGCCCGGGCCCTTCGTGGTGAAGAACGGCTCGAAAGCGCGTTCGGCCACCTCCGGTGGCATGCCTGTACCCTCGTCGCGTACGATCAGCATGGCTTGTTGCGCACTGGTGGCTTCGGCACGCCGGACCAAGACGTGAACCGTGCCCCGCTCCCCGCTTGCATGCACGGCATTGACGACGAGTTGCTCGACCATGTGTCGGGCCAAAGAACGATCGATCCGAACGTATAGCCCTTTTTCCGCCTCACACTCCACGCGAACGCCAGCCGACAGGCCCCGTACGATCTCTGGCAAAACCTCCCGCTCGACGAAACGGCCAAGATCTGTGTAAACAGGGGAGAACAACCCTTGTCGGGTATACGCCAGGAGGGATTCGGCCAGCTTCGCCGCCACCTGCGAGGCCCGCAGGATGCGCTGGGCGTACTGCCGACGCCGTTCGGGGTCGTCCGTGCGCAACAGCAGTTCGGCGGTGCCGCGCAAGGGGGTCAACGCGTTGTTGAGCTGATGGGCGAGCTGGCGCGACATGGCGCGCTCGAGATCCAGCTTCTTGGCGTCGAGGAGGTGTTCGACGGTCTGTTCGATGTCTTGTTCGCGGCGGACGAGTCGGTGCGCCAGCGCCTCGCGGCGGCGTTCGAGACCCGAGACGGCGCGCTCGATGGGGCCCTTGACGTACCGCTCGTAGCCGGCGAGGCGAAGGGACACGAAAAAGGCGAGGATCGTGAACGAAAGGACCTCGTAGGCGTCGAGTGCCACGCCCGTTTGCGTACCGACCGCCCACGGCAACCCCAAAAGTGGCGAGGCGAGTGCAAGAACGGCTCCCGAGACCGCCACGACCCAGGGCGGAGCGATCGCCGACGCCCAAAGCAGGGCGAAGCCGACCGCGGTCTCCACTGGGATCGGCCAGGCACGGGGGGCGCGGGTGTGGAGGTAGAGGCTGAAGAAGATCCAGTGCGACGCCAGGAACGAGACCCACAGTGGAAAGGAAGCGTGGTTCGCCCGTGCCGCGGCGAAGGCCGCCGCAAGGGCCAGGGAGATCGCGCTGCCGCCCGCCACCGCCGCCCCCGGCGGCAGACCGGCCCCGAGGACATGGGCGATGACGAGCAGTACGGCGACGCCCGCCGCAAACACGCACAACATCACCGTCAGCCACCTTCGCATGCGGGCCTCCGCCCGGTCGAGTGCGACGCGCAGGGGGGAGCGGCGCGCCCGGGGCGCGTCATCCGGCAGCGGCGTCTCACCGGCGGGCGTGTCCGCGTCGATTCGGTCGCGCCCGGATGCGTTCCGCGGTTTCACGTCGCCTCGGATGCTACGCCGAACCGCAGGGGTGGGGGAACGGCTCCCACGCGGCGACAGCCCGGCAAACGTCCTTGCGCCCGGGGCGCCCGACCGGGCGAGGTGCGGGCGGCGGGTGGGACCCGGGCATGCCGGGGCACCTGTGCCATACTCGCCGGCCATGGCCATCGTCTTCGACCCCGACGGGGGATACATCGTCTCCGAGGAACTGGCGCGCGCCGTGGAGGTCGCCGTCCTGCTCGAACGTCCCTTGCTGCTCAAGGGCGAGCCGGGCACCGGCAAGACCCTGCTTGCGGTCCACCTGGCCCGGAGTCTCGGCGCCCCGTTCGAGCGCTGGCAGGTCAAGTCCACCACGAAGGCCGTCGATGGGCTGTACACGTACGATGCCGTGCGCCGGCTGCACGACAGCCGCTTCGGCGAGGGGGACGTGTCCGACATCCGGCGCTACATCGAGCTCGGCCCCCTCAGCCGCGCCTTCCGCCGCCCCGAGCGGACGGTCGTGCTCATCGACGAGATCGACAAGGCCGACCCCGAGTTTCCGAACGACCTGCTCCACGAGCTCGACACCATGAGCTTTACGATCGTCGAGACCGGGGAGACCATCGAGGCCAAACAGCGCCCCATCGTGGTGATCACGAGCAACAACGAGAAGGAACTGCCCGACGCCTTCTTGCGGCGGTGCGTGTTCCACTGGATCGCCTTTCCCGACCGGTCGCTGATGGAGGCGATCGTCCGCGTCCATCACCCGGACGTGGAAGCGCGCCTGTTGCAGGCGGCCCTCGACGCCTTCTATGGGCTGCGATCCGAAGAAGGGCTGCGCAAGCCGCCGAGCACCAGTGAGCTCATCGACTGGATCGCGGCCCTGCGGCACGCGGGCGCCGCGCCGACGGACCTTGCGCGGCGCGGGGACCTGCCGTTCCTGGGGACCCTGCTCAAGAAGGAGCAGGACGTGGAGACCGTGCGGCGGGCCGCGGGCGGCCGCGGCGGGCGCTGGTAGCGGGGGCCATGCTCCTCGACTTCCTCTACGCACTGCGCGACGAGGGGCTCGCCGTCGGGCCCCACGAGTGGCTCGCGCTGGCCGAGGCCCTGGCGGCCGGCGCCCACGGACACGAACTGCTGGGGTTCTACCAGGTGGCGCGGGCCGTCTGCGTGCACCGGGCCGCCGACTACGACGCCTTCGACCGCGCGTTCGCGCGGACGTTTCGCGGGGCCGCGGACGCGGCCGACCGGGTCCTCGAACAGATCGCTGCCTTCCTGCAGGACCCCGCCCGGCTCGCCTCGCTCGATCCTTCGCTGCGCCGCGCCCTCGAGGCGCTGTCGAGGGACGAGGTGCGGCGCCGGTTCTTCGAGCGACTCGCCCAGCAGCGCGCGCGGCACCGCGGCGGCAGCCACTGGATCGGTACCGGCGGCACGTCGCCCTTCGGACAGGGCGGGTTCCATCCGACGGGGGTGCGCCTGGGCGGGTCGGGGGGCGGTCGCTCCGCCATGGCGGTGGCGGACCAGCGGCGTTTTGCGGCCTACCGCACCGATCGCGTGCTCGACACGCGGCAGATCGCCGTGGCGCTGCGCAAGCTTCGCAGCATGGGGCACGAGGGGCGCGCCACCGAGCTCGACCTCGACGGGACCATCGACCGCACGGCCCGCAACGGCGGTGACCTCGACGTCGTGCTGCGCCCGCCGCGGAAGAACCGGTTGCGCGTGCTTCTCCTGCTCGACGTGGGGGGGAGCATGACCCCGCACGCCGATCGCGTCGAACGCCTGTTCTCGGCCGTCAAGCAGGCCGGTGGGTTCCGCCGGCTTTCGAGCTACTACTTCCATAACTGTATCTATGGGAAGGTGTACCGGGATGCGGCGTTTCGCGATCCCGTGCCCACCGAGCATCTGCTCTCCGGCCACGATCCTCACACGCGGCTCGTGATCGTCGGCGACGCCTACATGCATCCCATGGAGCTTTCGTTCGCGGGTTCGTCCTGGTGGGCCCCCGAGCGCGGGCCGTCCGGCTACACGTGGCTTGCGCGCCTGGCCGACCGCTTCCCCCACAACGCCTGGCTCAACCCCGAGCCGCCGAGGCTGTGGAGTGCCCCGTCCATCGCGGCGATCCGGCGCCTGTTCCCCATGTTCCCGCTGACGCTCGAAGGGCTGGACGAGATGGTCGCCCACCTGCGGCGGCCGCCGGACGCCGCCCGGCGCGCGTTTTGGGCCCAGATGGCCCGGGACGCGGCGGCCGATCGGTAGCACCCCGGCGGCCGTGGCGGCGCGGCGGCCCTTCGTGGTAGGAACCGGCCATGCTCCGTCGCGCACTCGTCGTCACCGTGATCGCCGCGCTCGTGGGATGCCAGGGTGGAGACAAGGCGGCCGCCCCCGGAAAGGCCGCCACCCCGGGCGCGAAGGCCGCCGCCCCCGAGACGCAGGCGGGCGCCGGCGCGGAGGCGGCCGACCCGGGGCTCGAGGTGGCCGCCGGGGACGAGGTGGAGGACGGCCCGCTGCCGCCCGACTCCGACATGGTCTTCTTTGCGAACGACGGGGGCCTGTTGCCGCTGGGCTGCTTCGACGCCAAGACCAAGAAGGTGACCGGCGGCGCCGCCTGCCTGGACCGGGTGCCCGAGGGAGCGAAGGTGCGCCTGGGAACCCCCACCACCACCGCGAAGCGGGCGGTGACCGGGCGGATCGAGCCGCTTTGCCTGTCGGGCTCGGGCAAGAAGGTGGCCCTGGGCGTCGAGGGGCTCGGCGAGGGCGCAAGCTACGTCGTGGGCGTGTGGCCGCCGGCCACCTACCGCGCCGTGGCGTTGGTCCCCGAGGAGACGAAGTCGAAGAAGGCGACCCGACTCGGTGAGGACCTCGCGGCACAGCTTCGCGCGGCGCTGTCGCGCCTGGGCGCGCCCTCGGGTGACGTGGAGGCCGTGCAGGTGGCGAGCGTGGACGTGGACGGCAACGGCACACCCGACCGGTTCTTTTCCCTGGTCGTACCCGACCCCAAGAACGACGAGCGCTATCGGTTCAGCGGGGCGCTTTGGGCCCCGGATGGCGACATCGGGCGGGCGGTGCTCGTCGATCGGTCGAAGCGCAAGGAGGACGTCTTCGAGTTGCGGGGGCTCGTGGACCTCGATGGGGACGGCACGAAGGAGCTGTGGCTGCGCATGAACTTTGCCGAGGGGGGCGGGGATCGCCTCGTGCGGCTCCGCGGCCGCAAGGCCGAGCCGCTCGGACGCTGGACCTGCGGCGTGTGACGGCCACCCGGCCGGTCGAGGGGCGGGCGATCGGCGATCACCGTTTCGGACGCGCCTTCGGGACGAGACCGAGGCGCTCGGCGTCCGGGGGGGGCTCGGCGGCGGCCGTGATCGCGGCGATCACCTTGGCCATGGCGTCGCGGTCGCAGTTGCGCTCGCGCCACGAAAGCTGCCGGACCTTCGACCATCCGGGCAAGAACGCCCATGCCAGACCGTCGTGGAAGCTCCAGTAGGCCCCCGGCACGCCGGGGACCGGCTCGGAGGGGGCCGCCGGCTTCCCGCTCGCGGACAGGCGCGCAAGGTGGCGGTCGTGCGAGGCGGCCGCCTCGGCAGGGGTCTTGCCCGGCACGAACGTCATGCGAAACCACGCCGGCGGGCCGCCGGGACGATGGAAGTAATAGCCGCAGCTGTAATGGAACGATTCGCCGAAATAGATGGGGAACCCGCACGTGCGCCGCACGACGTCGGCGTCGAAGCCGTACTCGAGGCGGCAACACTCCGGGTTCTCCAGCTTGGGGGCATACAGCCGGCACACGCCGTTCGACTCGTCCGGTTTGCCGGTCCCGGGGTGTTGTGGGGCGGCGGCGGGCGGGTTTGCTTCGCGTAAGTTGCGCGCGAGGTCGTCGGCGCTGTACAGCGAGCCGTTGCGCTCCGCCACCCGCTCGTCGGCCCGCGGGTCGGGGTGGTCGTCGATTTTCGTCGCCGTTGGCTGCGGCGCCGGGCAGCCGAGGGCGGGCAGGAGCACGAGCGCGGCCCAGGGGACGAGGCGTTGGCGCAGCACCATGGTCCCGGCGTTTAGCGCCTTTTTCGACGGGCGAAAAGGGCGAGCAGCGCGGGCAACACGAGGGATCGGCGCGGGCCGCCGGCGAGGACGGTGGTGCGGCAGCCGCCGGCGTCGAAGGCGGCGTCGGGGAGGTCTGCGGCGTCGGACGCGCCTTCGGTATCGGCATCCGCGCCGACGGCGACGGAGAAGGACACGGTCGCCGCCGCCACGTTGCCGGCCTCGTCGGCCACCTCGACGCGCAGGTCGTAGGCGCCCTCGGGCGGATCGGTCAACTGGGCGACGGCGAAGGTCCGATCGAGGTGCCCCGCCTCCTGGGACAACAACGCCGTGTCGCCCTGGTAGAGCGAGACCGTATAGAACTGCGGGTGCCGGTCGTCGTCCACGGCCACGACCAGGGGGACCGTGCCCGCCGGGTAGGGCAGCACGGCGCCGTCTGCGGGATGGACGATGGTGAGCCGTGGTGGGGTCGTGTCGGGGGTGCTCGGCCCGAACAGGTACAGCAGCTCGCGGTGGCTGTTTTGTGAACCGGCCGGGCAAAAGCGCGTGTGCATCACGTTGCAGGTCCCCGGCGCCGGGTCGAGGTCCGTGTTGGCGACGATCGGGTGGCAGGCGTCCTCGAAGACCTGCGTGTTGCCGGATACGACGAACGGGTTCATCACGTCGCCCTCGCCGTCCACGTGTTCGAGCCCCCAGGTGTGGGCCGCCTCCTGGAGCACGACCGTCGAACCCGTG
>JALSIN010000094.1 GCA_026989935.1 Polyangiaceae bacterium
ACCCGGCGCGCCGCCGAAACGGCCGGCGCCCGCTCGTTTGCGCCGCGGCGGCACCCGCGCAATGATGAGCGGGGCCGCCGTGTACACCATCGAAGATCGCATCGTCCGGGCGTTGCTGCTCGTCGTCGTCGCCGACGGCCGGATCGACGCGGCCGAGCTGGCCGTCGTCGAACGCATCGCCCGTACGCTGTGCGGCGTGACGATGGCCCCGGACGACCTGCGCGCCCTGGCGAGGACCGTCCAGGACGAGCCCGAGGACGTGGCCGCCTACCTGGCACAGATCCGCCGCATGCTCGGCGAGGACGAACGGCGCGCGCTCCTGGCGGGCCTTCGGGCGGTGGCCCGGGCCGACGGCGCGGTGGCCGAGCGCGAGCGCCTCGAACTGGCCGCCGCGGCCGCCGCCCTCGGCCTCGACCCGAGCGACGCCTGACGAAGGCCCCCTACAGGTACGTCGCCAGGAAGACCACCAGGCAGTACCAGGGGGTGCCGGCCAGCAGGACCGCCCGCCGCACGCGGTGCAGGTCGCGCGCCGTACCGCCCATCCAGAAGGCCACGACGGCCAGCAGCCACACCAGGGCGGCCACGAGGATCGCCGCCGCCAGGGCCTTGAGCACGAACGGGGCCAGCGGGGCGAACACCACCCCCAGCCCGGCCACGAACGACAGGGCGGCCGGCACGAACGCGAGCCCGTGGACCAGGCGCGTGAAGACCGGGTGCCGCACGCTCGCGGCGGCGGCCGGCTTGCGCACGAAGGACACGACCCACAGGCCGAGGAAGCACAGCGCCCCCAGGGCCGAAAGCGCCACCCCCCCCATCACGAGGATCTGCTGGATCCGCTCCAGGATCTCACGGAGACGGTCGAGATCCGGCAGCCCGAGCAGGGCCCCCGGGCAGGTGGCGACCAGCGCGTCCATGGCGAGGAGATCCTAGCACGCTCGGCACAGGTGCACCCGTTTTCGGCGACGGGCCCACGCCAGGAGGACCCCGAGGCCCCACCCCCCGGCGCCCCGGCCCCCCGCACCGCCTGCGTGGCATGCGCAACCGCCGCCGCCTGCGCCGCTCGCGCCGCCCGTCGTCCCGCCCGTCGTGTCCGCCGCGCTCGCGGTCACGTCGAGGGCGCCCGGCAGGTAGGCCGTGTAGCGCCGCCCCAGGGGGTCCTCCACCGTCGCGCGCACGACCAGCTGCCCGGCGCTGCCCGGGGGCTCGGGCACCACGAACGAAAACGCCGCGTCCCCCGGACCGCCCGCGGGCACCGGCGCCTGGGCCTGCCAGTCGAGGCCCTCGGCCCCCGCCAGGAACGCCGTCTCGACGGTCACCGAGCTGCCGTCCGCGGCGGCCACGCAGCCGGTGACCGTCACCTCGGACCCGGCCGGCACGACCCCGCCCGGGGACGCCTCGACCAGTGCGAGCGCCGGTGGGGCGTCGGGGCCGGCCGGGCCGTCGAGCACCCGTACCACCCCGGGGCGCGGACTCCACAGGTTCAGCACCGGATCGAACGTATAGGCGGCGATGACGTAGGTGCCGGCCTCGACCGACGAGGTGTCCCACGACACCCCCATGGCGGCCTGCGCCTTCGTGATCGGCAGGCGGGCGTCGTCGGGAGTGATCCGGACCCAGGCCCCGTCGGCCCAGGCGCCCGCCGTCTCCAGGACGTCGTCGTCCGTGGCCTCGAAGGGGTCCGTGGCCGGGGCGGCCATGGCCCGCGCCACGTCGTCCCAGGTGATCCAGTTGGGCGGCGGGGCTCGGAACTGGCGCCGGAAGGCGAAGAACTGGAGGGTCCGGCCGTCGGCCACCTCGTCCGGGCCGCGGTCCGTGTCGTCGAAGGGGACGTCGTAGGCCACGTGGAATACCGGGTCGACGGACCGGTCCACGGTCACCATGCACGTGGCGGCCGGAAACAGGGCCGGGGTCGGGGGGCGGCTCGCGTCCGCGGCCGTGGCGGGGCGGACGAAGAAGAGCCCCACGGCGGCGGCCATGGGAAACGACACGCGGGCTCGCACGGTTGCGGTTCATCGTAGGGCAAAAACGCGCCGGGCGCCCGTCGCCGCACCCCGAAAACCGCGTTACACCCTGCGGCATTTCGCCGCAGCCGCACGCAGGCCCCTTCCGACGCGCGCCGGCTGCATCATGCTCGACACACACCGTGGACGGCGCCCGCGCGTTGCATTATCGTCCTGCGCCATGGCCTTCCCTCGACGACGACGCGTCCTCTTCCTCGTGCTGCCCGCCACCTTGTCGCTCGCGGCCGCAGCCGTGCTGCCCGCCTGCGACGGGGGCGACGACGACGATGACGACGACGTCCCCATGTGCACGACCGTGGACACGAGCTGTACCCCGGCCTTCCAGCCCACCTTCGACAACGTCTGGGCGCAGGTCATCCAACCCTCCTGCGGAACCCCGGGGACGAGCTGCCACGGCGAAGCGGGCGCGGCCGGCGCGGAAAACGGCCTCGTGTTCACCGACATCGACGGCGCCTACGACGCCCTCGTCAACAAAGGCTTCGTGTCCCCGAACGACGCCGCCTGCAGCGCCATGGTCGTGCGGCTCGAAAGCGACGACCCGAACACCCGGATGCCGCCGGGCAACACGCCGCTGGACGCCGGCCTGCGCTGCGGCGTGATCCAGTGGATCGAGGGCGGCGCCCAGCGGTAGAGCCATGCGCCGCGTCGCCGCCGCCTGCCTCCTAGCGGCCGCCTGCAACGGCGGCGCGGCCGGCGGGGGCGACACGGGCGCGGCGATCGATCTGGACGACCCGATCCTGGACCCCGAGCGCTGCAAGGACTGCCACCCCAAGCACTTCGCGCAGTGGCAGGGGTCGATGCACGCCTACGCCGCGGAAGACCCCGTCTTTCGCGCCATGAACGAGCGCGGCCAGCGGGAGACGAACGGGGCGCTGGGGGACTTTTGCGTCTCCTGTCACGCGCCGCTGGCGGTCCGCCTGGGGCTGACCGAAGACGGCACGAACCTCGACGAGATCCCGCGCAAGTTCCACGGGGTCACCTGTTACTTCTGCCACGACGCCACGGACGTAACCGGCACCCACAACGCCCCCGTGACGCTGGCCTTCGACCACACCATGCGGGGCAACGTGACCGACCCCGCCCCGAACGACTTCCACGACTCGGCCTACGCCGCACGCCAGGACGGGCGGTTCCTGGCCGCCGGGGACCTGTGCGGCGCCTGCCACGACATCGTCACGCCCAAGGGCGTGCACCTCGAGCGCACCTACCAAGAGTGGCTGGCCTCGTTCTATTCGATCCCCGATCCGCTCGACCCGCAGCGGCCGGACCAGACGAAGTTCGGCCAGACCTGCCCGCAGTGCCACATGTCCACGGATCCGAACCAGACGGTGATCGCGGACTACGAGGGCGTGCCGGGCGGTCGCAAGTACCACGATCACCGCATGGCGGGCGTGGACGTGGCACTTACCCCCTTTCCCGACGCGGCCACGGCGCCCATGTACGAGGCGGACCAGCGCGCGGCCATCGACGAGGTGCGCAAGTCCGTGCTGTGCGGGTCGTTGTGCGTGCGCGACGGGGCCGGAGGACCCGAGGTCGTCGTGTGGCTGCACAACGAGACCGCGGGCCACCACTGGCCCAGCGGCGCGAACCAGGACCGGCGGGCCTGGGTGGAACTGGTGGCGCGGGACGACGGCGGCGCCACCCTGCTCGAAAGCGGGGTCGTGGACGATGCCACCCCCATCGCGACGATCGACGACCCCAACCTGTGGCTGCTGCGCGACCGGATCTTCGACGACGACGGCCAGGAGGTCCACATGTTCTGGGAGGCCGCCTCCTACGAGGCCTCGCAGCTCCCCGTGGCCACCACCTTCTTCGGGGACGCCAGCACGTGGCAAAAGCGCGTCTATCCGCTGCCGCAGGCCCCCGGCGAGGTCACGCTGCGCGTGCGCCTGCGGCCCATGGGGCTGGAGGTCCTGGCGGATCTCGTCGCCACGGGGGACCTCGACCCGGCGGTCGCGGCGGCCATGGAGACCTTCGACGTGCCCCCGGTCTCGCTCGTCTACACCCCCGACACCGCCGAGCCCTCGGCCACCTACGGCGCCTGCGTCCACAGCGGCGACGTGTGCCGGTCGCCGTTTACCGACTGCACGCGGATCCCGAACGACACGCTGTGCGCCATGGAGCCCGCGTGCGTCTTCCAGGACGGCGCGTGCACCGAGGCGCCCTGATCCGCCCCGCCGGCCCTCACCCCGACGCCCACGCCACGAGGGCGTCGAGCACCGCCGCAAGCAGCGCGCGGGGGTCGTCGGTCTCCACCTCACTCTGATACTCGAAACCCGCCTCCCCGGCCGCCCGCAGGGCCTCGTCGGGCAGCGGTGCGCCGGCTGCGCGGTCCGCCGCGTCGAGGAGCTCCGCCAGCGCACCGGCCGCCGGCGTCACGAGCACCACCGTGGCCCGGGCCAGGGCCGGGTCCTGCGCCGCCAGGAGCGCGTCCGTGGGCGCGGCGACCACGAGAGGACCGCGCGACCAGCGCACCGGGTGCGCGAGGGGGTCCACCCCGAGGCTCGCCGTGCTGCGCACGATCGCGTCGAGGGTCCCGCGCAGCGCGGCCAGGCGCCCCGCGAGGGTGGACCCGTGCGGTTCGGGAAGGGACACGCACCGTCCATTATGGCACCGGACCGGTCGATCCGCGAAATGCGCGCGCGATTTGGCGCGCCGCCCCACCGTCGCGCAACCCGAGGGTCGGGCGGTGGGGTCCCACACCG
>JALSIN010000095.1 GCA_026989935.1 Polyangiaceae bacterium
ACCGACCTCTCCCCCCACCCCCGACGGCCGAGGACCGGCCCGCGGGGCGACGCGCGAAAGCCCAAGAGGCCCGCTGCCGCGGGACACCCCAGCCCCCCGCGCAACCGGCCGGCCGGGGCGTGGTGCCACCCCCAACCTCGTCGCTTCCGGAGACGGGTACACGCACGGATACCGGCACGGAGACACGCCCGGGCAGGAGAATCGCGGTCCACGACGCGGCCGAGAGCCGTGGTGCGTAGGACTCTGACACCCAGGCCGTGCGCGGCGCCCAAAGATTCAGGGCCGCGGGCGGCCTCGGTGCCGGTCACGGCGCGCCTACTGCCAGATGAACTGGACGCGGCGGTCCTTGGCCATGGAAGCCTCGTCGGTGCCGGTCGCCTCGAGGTTGCCCTTGGCGATCACCTGCATCTTCTCCGCGGGCACGCCCAGGTTTTCGAGGTAGCTCTTGACCGACTGGCCGCGCCGCTCGGTGAGCATGATGTTGTACTCCTCCGTGCCGCGCCGGTCGGCGTGCGCCTCCAGGTAGACCGTGCCTTCCTGGGTCTTCATGCACTCGGCAGCCGTCTGGAGCTGCTCCTGCACCGAGGGGGTGAGTTTGTCGCTGTCGAAGGCGAAGTAGACGGCGTCGAGCCCGCAGATCCCCGCGCCCTCCTGGCCCAGGTTGCCGGAGAAGACGCACATCCCGCCGTCGCAGATCTCGTCCATCGCGCACTCGTCGTCCGTCTGGCACTGGCCCTCGGGGCTGCACCGGCCCGTCTCGAGGTTGCAGGTCGAGGGGGCGCAGTCGATGTCCTCGGAGCATAGGCTGCACACGCCGCCCTTGCACGCAAGACCCCCCAAACAGTCGCTGCGCTGCGCGCACGGCGAGCCCTCCTCGCCGCCTCCCTGCCCGCCCGCGGGGACGTCGGCCGGGTTCGTGCAACGAAACTGATAGCAGACCCAGTTCTCGCCGTTGGGCCCCTTGCCGGCGCATTCCTCGTCGGTGGTGCAGTTCTGGCACGTGCCGTCCACGCACTTCTCGCCGAGATCCTGCTTGCAGTGCTTGTCCTTCTTGCAGGCGGGGTACTCGGGCTTCTTGCACGCAGAGAGGCCGAGCCCCAAAAAGAGGGCGGCGAAAAAGAAGGAGATCGATCGCATCGTCGAGGTCATGGGTGTGTCCACTCCTGTTCCGGTCACGGCGGGACGCTTGGCCCCTCGCCGGACGGGGGCATCATCCGACAGGCGCCGGCCGAACGCAAATCACGCGAAAGGCCCCCAAGAGGCCCAAAAACAGCTCCCTACGCCGCCCGGCCGGCGGGCCGCCCGGCCTTTCGCCCCGCCCGTCGCGCCGCTATCGCGCAAGCGGAAGGCGCCGCCGGGGCCCACGGGGGCCGTCCACCCACCCTCCGGCGGCCGCCACGTCCTCGGCGGCGGCGGGCGATGGGCCGTGTTCGGTCCATCGCGGGTCGAGCAAGTGGCGCGGCTGCACGTTTCGCAGGGCCGTGGCCATCACCTCGCGCACGACGGGGTGGTCGCGTTCGAGGTCGGCCAGCAGGGTCTTCATGCGCTTGCGGGCGAGATCCGGCTGGCTGCCGCACAGGTTGCACGGCAAGATCGGGAAACGGCGCAGGCTCGCGTAGGCCGCGATGTCGTCCTCGGCACACTCGATGATCGGCCGGATCACCTCGAACCGCCCATCGTTCGTGCGGTAGGCCGCGGGCATGGCGGCGAGGCGGCCCCCGTAAAACAGATTGAGCAGCAGGGTCTCGAGCGCGTCGTCGCGGTGGTGCCCCAGGGCGATCTTGTTGCACCCGAGCCGGTCGGCCGCCGTGTACAGCACCCCCCGCCGCAGGCGCGAGCAGGCCGCGCAGAACGTCCCGCCCTCGGGCGTGACGCGGCGCACCACCGCGTAGGTATCCTCCCGGACGATGCGATGATCGATCTCGTGCTCCGCGAGGTAGGTCCGCAACGGGGCGCCGTCGTAGCCCGGCTGCCCCTGGTCCACGTGGACGGCCACGAGATCGAAGCGAAACGGTGCCCTCCGGCGCGCACGTAGCAAGAGGTCGAGCAGCGTGTAGCTGTCCTTGCCGCCCGAGATCGCCACGAGCACGCGATCGCCCGGCTCGATCAACCCGTAGGCGGCGATGGTGCGCGTCATCCGGCGTGCGAGGCGTTTTTCGAGGGCCGTCATCCGTTGGCTCCAGACGCGGCCGCCCGGCCCGGGCAGCGGGGAGAGAGCCCGATGAACCTCGGGGGACGTGCGGGCGAGGCGGACCTCCGAAGGGGCACGCGCCCCAGCCCGACGCATGGCCCGCCCTGGGCGCGCGGCTGCATGGCGGCGAGCGTCCCGCGGGCCGTCGGCCGGTGTCAAGCGATGGGGCGGCGCGGGCGTCGGGCACCTTCGCGGCCCGTGCCCCCGCCACGCGGGCGGGTTCGCCAGCGCACGGCCGCCTCGGTTACTGGGACCCGGGGGCCGTGCGCAGGCCGGGGCACGGGCCCGTCCGCGGCGCATCCCGCGGATGCAGAGGTCGAACCGCGGCACGAGATCAAGCCGGGGCGCGGGCCCGTCCGCAGCGCACCGTGACGAGGACGCTCGCCGCGATGGTGGCGGCACGGGCCAGATTCGCCCCGAGGCTCCCGGCGGGGCCCTCCACCCCGGGCACGAGCAGCCAGGCACCGTTCATGGCCGCGTGCAGGGCCATGGGAAGCCACAGGTTCGGGCGCCACCGCGCCCCGTCCGATGCACCCCAGGCGCGTCCGAGCCAGGCGAACCACACCCCGCCCGCGCCCGTCACGAGCACCGTGGGCCACCCGTCGGCGAGCGACTCGACCGACCATCCAACGTGGGCGGCGCCGAAGATTGCGCCGGAGACGACCGCCAGGGGCCAGAACCCGGCCAGGCCGCAGCGCCACGAGGCGAAGACCAGGACGCCCCGGAAGAAGATCTCCTCGGCCGCCGGCCCCGCGAGCACCTGGGCGACGATCGCGTGCCAGGGCGGCGTCGGCAGGCCCGCGTACAGGGCCTGGCCCAGCGCGACGACCCCCATGGGCAGCCCGAAGCCGACCCCGAGCCCGATCCCACGCACAAAGCCCGCCGGCGCGAGGCCGACGTCGTCGAACGGGGCACGGAGCCACAGCGACCGCTCGATGCCCCGGCCGACCCGTCGCACGACCAGCCACAGGACGACGGCCAGAAGGATGAGCCACAGGTCCACGTCCAGGGCCCGCAGCCAGGCGGGAACACCGAGCCGCTCGGCGGCCGCACCGAGCCGGCGGCAGGCTGCAAGCGACCCGCGCACGCGAAGAAGCCACAGGCCGGCGATCGCCAGGCCCCAGACGAGCCACGGCGCGAGCGCTCGCCAGGTCGGGGGCGAGGCGTGTCGCACGTCGTGCACGCCCCGACGATACCTTCGACCTGGACACTTTGCCGGGCGGACGGCTGCCTCCCACGCCCGGGCGGCGAAGGCGGGTCCGGGTGCTGCGACCCGCAGGCCATGCAAAACGACGGAGGTGGAGCGTCCGTGCGGGGCGATCAACCCGAACGGCGCCCGGTCGAAGCGGCGGCGCCGGAGACCGTCACGAGGACGCTGCGAAGGTGCCCGGCGGTGCGGTGTTCGTACAGGAAGATCCCCTGCCAGGTGCCGAGGGCGAGCCGGCCCTGGTGCACCGGGATCGTGGCCGAAGGTCCGAGCAGGGCCATGCGCACGTGGGCGGGCATGTCGTCCGGCCCTTCGGCGACGTGGACGAAGCGACGGTCGCCGTCGGGCACCAGGTCCGACAGGAAGGTCTCGAGGTCCTCGCGAACCGCTGGATCGGCGTTCTCCGTGATGAGCAGCGAGGCGCTCGTGTGCCGGCAGAAGACGTGGACGAGCCCGGTCTCGACCCGCGCGCCGCGGACGATACGGCGAACCTCGTCCGTCAGTTCCACCGCGCCGCGGCCGCGGGTCCGGATCTCGACTTCTTCCTGGTGGACGACCACGACGCGGCGGGCGGCGAAAACGATGCGCGAGGGCGGATCAGAAGAAGATCCCGTGGACGATGGTCAACGGCTCGCGCCGCAGGGTGCGCTTCGTAAAGTCCCACAGCACGGCGTCGAAATCGTTGCGCTCGTACGAGTCGAACACGCGGCGCACCGCCTCGCGCGGCAGGCCGTAGGTGCGAAGACCTCGCGTGTGCTCGATCCACACCGCCCGGCGGAAACACTCGGCGGCCCGCGTGGTGTTCGGCACACGGAAGACCCGGTGGTTGAACAGCAGGCACTCGTCGATGACCCTGGGGTCCGTATCGTGCAGCGGAAGATCGGCGAACACGCGCCAGAACAGCGCGCGCGAGCGCTGCATGTAGTTGTGGCCCTCCTCCTGCTCACTGAGCAGGCCCAGGTCGTGCACCATCGCGATGGCGTAGGCCACGTCCGGCGCAAGGGCGACCTGTTCGCGCTCCATCAGCATGGACGCAAACGAGAAGAGGCGCTTGCAGTGGTGCAAAAAACCCCTGCCCTCGTAGACGTTCAGGCGCCGGAAGGTCTCCTCGGCCCGCTCCACGAGCGGCGAGGCGGCGGGATCGAGCGAGGGAGCAGAGGTCGGCGCGTCCATGACGCTGGGCAGCATGGCCCGACCGGGCGCACGCTTCAAGAGCGGGTTGCGCGCAAAAAATGGAGCTTCACCGGCCCGCCGGCACCCAAACGGCCCGCGGGGACGCCGCCTGCCGCGCCTGGACGACTCCGGCAACCGCCCCCGAAGGAAGAC
>JALSIN010000096.1 GCA_026989935.1 Polyangiaceae bacterium
CGCGCGGGGGGGGGGCCTCAAGGTCGCGGCCGCGCAAAGGCGGCCTCCCCGAGACGAAAACGCTGCGCTCGGCGGTTACGGGCCGGCGCGCCAGGTGTCGAGGTGGGTGCGGGCCTTCGGCGGCTCGATCCCCGCCTCATCGAGCTCGCCTGTGGCCAGCACCGGCACGAACGGCCCCATCCGGTCGCATAGCGCCAGCGCGACGGCCGGGCGCGCCTCGTCCGACGCGACCACGACGACCGGGCCCTCGGCCTGCACCGCCCGAACCTGCCCCCGCAGCGCGGCGAGCGGACCGCGGGCAAGGGCCAGTTCGCCGAGCCCCGGTCCCGGCCGGTGGCGAGCGACGAGATCCGCCTCCAGGTCCGGCGTCGCGCGCACCCACGTGATCGCGGCGTTGCGGCCGAGCGCTTCGAGGAGGGTGGGGACGAAGGCAGGCGCGAGGGCGCGGCGCATCCAGGCCACGATCGCCCCGCGGTCGCCGCCGGGGGTGATCCGCGGCTCGGTCACGACCGCCGCCAACACCTCGGCGGCCGGCGGCAAGGGCACGCGCTCGCGCGCGAAGGCCCGCAGCAGCACGACCCACTCGGCGGTGGACAGGCGGGCCGCCGCCTCGCGCGCGAGCGCCGGGTCGGTCTCGCGCACCTCGGCCAGCAGCGCCTCCACCGTGCCGCGATCGACGAGGTGGTCGGCGTGTCGCAACAGAACGCGGTACAGCCACACGACCACCCCGTCCGGCCCGTCTGCGGGGGACTCCGACGCGGCGAAGGTCATGCCGCCGAACACGACGCGGACGCCGCGGGTCGCGGGCGCCGGCTCGGCGCGCACCGGGGGCACGGGCAGCCCGAGATCCCGCACCAGGCGGCCGCGCAGGGCCGCGACGGAGACGGCCAGATCGTCCCCCCCGGGCACGTCCGGGCCGAGCAGGACACGGATCGCCCGCGCCACCTTCCGCGGGCGGGCGCGCTCCTGGTCGGCGCGGCGGCGGGCGAAGGCGAACGCGGTGGCGAGGAGCACGGCGGCCGTGGAACCGAAGGCCAGGGACGGCATGGCTGGCACGGCCGCAAGGCCCAAGAGCAGGGCGGCGGGCACCACGAGCATGGCCGGGTCGAGCCACGACGCCACCTTCGGCCCGTCCTCCACCTCGCGGTCGATCCGGGCGACGAGGATCCCGGCGGCCACGGACACGAGGACCGCGGGGATCTGGGCCAACAGGCCGTCGCCGATGGTCAGCCGCCCGTAGATGTCCAGGCTGGACGAAAAATCGAGCCCGCGGCGGACCGTGCCGATCCACAGGCCGCCGGCCAGGTTGACGGCGGTGATCACGAGCCCGGCGGTGACGTCGCCCCGGACGAAGCGGATCGCGCCGTCCATGGCGCCGTGGAAGCGCGAGCGTTCGATGAGCGCGGCGCGGCGGGCGGCCGCTTCGCGCGGGGTGATCGTGCCGGCGCGCAGGTCGGCGTCGATGGCGGCCTGGTGGCCGGGCAAGGCGTCGAGTTCGAACCGCGCCCCCACCTCGGCCACGCGCTCGGCGCCGCGGGCCACGACCAGGTACTGGATGAGGGTGATGATCGCGAAGATCACGGCGCCCACCACGAAGTCCCCGCGGACCACGAACCCGGCGAAGGCGTCGATGACCCGCCCGGCGTCGGCCTGGCTCAGGATGAGGCGCGTGGTCGAGACGTTCAGCGCCAGCCGAAAGAGGGTCAGCGACAGCAGCAGGGACGGGAACACGAGAAAGTCCGTCGTCCGCGCCACGCGCAGGCTCGCCACGACGAGCAGGACGCTGCCGGCGAGGCTGGCGCTGAGCAACAGGTCCACCACGCGGGTGGGCAACGGGACGAGGACGCACGCGAGCAGGGCGACCACCACGAAGGCCGGCCACAGTCCCGGGACGGCGCGCACGAGCCAGCCGCCCCCCGCCCACAGGGACGCCCCGGGAGTCGAAGTGGCGGCCACGGTGCCAAAGGGTAGGCGCCTTGCCCCGACCCCACCAAGAAACCCGCGTGGGCGGAGGTTGCGCAATTTGCGCAAGTACGGTGTGAGACAACGCAAGCCGTGAACGCGCCGCCGATTTGGACGGAGGGGGATCCACCGGCGACCGTGCGACGACTACCCGAAGCGTGCGGGGGCTCGTCCCGGCGCCGCCCGCCGCACGTTCGCACCTTCCCTTCGCCTGCGCACCCATGGTTTCCCATCCCATCCGCCAAGCCCTCGTCCTCGCCCACGCCACGGCCGGCGGCCGGCCGGCCGCCGCCCTGCGCACCGGCGGTCTGCCACACCTTGCGCGCGTGCTGCTGACGCTCAAGCGGCGCGACGTCACCCGCTTTTGGATCCTGGTGGCCGGCGCCGGCCAGCGCGCGGTCCTGGAGGCGATCGTGGCGGAGGATCCGCGGCTTGCGAGCCTCGACGTGCGCTTCGTCGAAGGGCCGGCGGGGGCGGACACGGGCGCCCTGTTCGCCTCGGCGCGCGACCACCTGCGCGGCGACTTCCTCCTGGTGGAGGCCGACCGGGTGTTCTCGCTCGACCTGCTCGACGCCCTGCTCGTCGCCCCCCTCGACGGGATCACCCTGGCCGTGGCCGCCGGCGATCACCCGAACGTGGACGGGCCGGCGCTGCCGCTTGCGGTGCACGGCGACCGCCTGGCGCGGGGGGAGCCGGGCGCGGTGCCGCAACCGATCGTCCGCAACGCGGGGATCGCCGCCTGCGACGACACGGTGCTGGAGCTGGCGGCCGCCTTCGCCGGTCGGCCCGACCCGCTGCAGGAGATCCTGGCGCACCTGGCCGCCCTGCGGTGCGCCCGGGTGGTCCGGGTGGGGCCCCGCGGCTTCTCGATCCGGCTGCGCGGTGCGGCGGACCGGCGCCGAGCGGACGCGCTGCTCCTCGATGCCCTGCGCAAGCCCGAGGTGGACGGCCCCATCGCGCGGTACCTCAACCGCAACGTCAGCCTCGCGGTGACGCGCCGCCTCATGAACGTCGCGGTGTCGCCCAACGCGATCACGGTCTTCAACCTGCTCATCGCCGTGGCCGCGGGCGTGACGGCGGGCCTTGCGAGCCCGGCGAACCCGGCCCTGCTGGCGGTGGGCGCCGTCCTGTGGCAGGTGGCCTCGATGCTCGACGGCGTGGACGGGGAGCTTGCGCGCCTTACGTTCCGCACGAGCAAGACCGGGGAATGGCTCGACACGCTGTCGGACGACATCGGGCGCGTGGCCTTCTTCTTGGGCGTGGGCTACGGCACCGCGAGCGTGTTCTCGGCTCCGCTGTACTGGCACCTGATGCTGGGGACGGTGGCGATCCAGGTGGTGCTGAACCTGTTCGCCTACCGCAAGCTGCTGGAGATCGGGGCCGGTTCGCACCTGGCGCTGGCCTGGACGGACGACCGGGAGGACGGCGGGCCGAAGAGCCCCCTGGCCCGTTTCTTCGCCCGCATCGAGTTCATGGGCCGACGCGACTACTACATCTTCACCTTCATGGTGGTCACGCTGCTGGGCTTCGTGAAGCTGGCGATCGTGTGCACGTTCCTGACGACGCTCATCATCCTCGGGCACGACGTGTTCCGCCCTCGCAAGCCCCGCGACGCCCGGGTGTTGCGCCCGATCCTCCTGCGCGACGAGTAGGCTACCCGGCCACCGGCGGGATCGCGATGACGGACAGCCCGGCCCCGCCCGGGTAGCCGTAGGAGACGGCCTCGTCGTAGCCGACCACCCGGATGCCGCAGCCGGCCGGACAGGTGACCCGGTGGGCGCCCGGCTGCACCGGCCGGTGCGCGTAGTAGAACGTCCGCCCGCCGGCCACGCCGGCTTCCTCGAACAGCCCCGCGTCGAGGACCTCGTCGTCGAGGTCCACGCCGCCGGGGTCGGCCGTGACCACCGTGACGTAGTTGCCGCCCGTGTAGCCGTCGGGCACGGCGAAGACGTACTTGGTCTCGAACTGCGCCACCGGGGTCGCCACGATCATGGCCGGGTCGCCGTAGCCCGCCGGATTGCCGGGAAGCGCGCCCTGGCTTTCGAGGAACTGGGCCACGAACAGGGGCTTGTCCGGGTCGTCGCTGCGCAGCACCACGGGGCCGTCGAGCGCCAAGGTGGCGACCGCAAAGGCCCCGAGGCTTTCGGGCGCCCCCTGCGGGCGGGCCGGGCAGTACCCCACGGGCGTGTCGTCGTAGGCGGCGACGACCCGCAGGACGTAGGGGTCGTCCCCGTCGCCGCCGGCCGCCGGGGGCGGCACGACGACGTACGTCGTGCCCCACACGTCGATGGGCGGGATCGCGTGCTCGATGTGGTCGGCGCAGCAGACCTGCGCCGCGACGGGCTCGGCGGTGGCCACGTTGCCCGCGAAGACGGCCACGGGGGCGTCCGCCGTCACCCGCGAGCCCGACAGGTTGTTGACCGAGGCGGAGACCTCGGACAGCACGGTCAGGACCTCGCCGCGGTCGAGGAGCACCGGGTCGAGAGGCCCTGGGACCACCTTCGCGGAGGGTTCGACCGAAACGCGTGTGCCGTCGGCCGTGGCGACCACCGCGACGAAGGCCCCCGCGGGGGCGGGCATCGGATCTTCGGGCGACGACGACAGGTAGATCCCGTCCCCCGACAGCACGCCGTGCGCCTCGCCGAGCACGTGCTCCGGCAACAGCAGCGACGCATCGTTCGAGTACACCGGGTTCGTGTTGTCGAGGGGGTTGAACTGGTAGGCGGTGACCGGCACGTCGCTTTCGATCCGAAACGCCGTGCCACCCGTCCCCGGCGTCTTCGCCGAAAGGTCCCCCCCGTCGAGCACGAAGGTCTCCGTCGCGTCCACCTCGACGACGGCGGTCTGCACCGGGGCCGCGCCGTCCCCCACGTAGACGGCGACGTTGGCCGGAACGAGGGCCGAGGTGTTCGCGACGACCACGGCGAAGGGCTGGGCCGCCGCGGGCGGCGAGTTCGGCGTCCCCTGCTCGTCGTTGGGCAGGTCCACGGCCCAGAACACGCACCCGAGGTTGCTGCGCGAGGCGTCGAGTTCGGCGCAGCTTACGGGCAACACGGCCCCGCCGCTCCCGCCCACGTCGAACTTGGGCGGCCCGGTGGTGGTCGCGCCGGGGTCGTCGGGCTGGCACGCCGGATCGCCACCGCCGGCCGTGGCTCCGCCGGCGGTCACCGGGGGCGGCAGCGTGGCGCCGCCGGTCATCCCCACGGGCGGCGGCTGGGCAGCGGGGTCGGGGCTGCACGCTGCCGCGATCGCGGCGAGCGCAAGGCACGGAGCACCGGGGCCCCGGGCGGCGCCCGACCCGGAGGTCACGACGCGGCGCCGCCCGCCCCGTCGCCGTCGGCCGCGGGCTGGGTCGGCTCGGGCAACGGTGCCTCGATCTCCGAGACCACGCGGCGCAACAACCCCTCGACGAGCAGGGCGCGCTCGCCGTCGTCGTAGCGCCCGTCCTGGTACTTGCCCTGGATGTCCTCGAATTTCTCGCGGGCGTCGCGGATGATCTTCTTGTAGGGGCCGACCCGGGCGAAGACCTCTTTTTGATTCGACCACAGGAACGACACCAGCGTCGCGGCCGTAAAGCCCGTCAGGATGATCCCGAGGGGGCCCCCGAGCAGCCACTTGACGGCCATGCGCAGGGCCACGACGCCGGCCGCGCCCACGGCCAGCTCCCGCACGCCGCTTTTGCGCACGCGCCCCCAGGCCATGGGCAGAAGCTCCCCCGAGGCGATGAGCAGGGCCACGAACTCGGCGCGCTTGGCCCCCTGCTCGTAGACGTCCTTGATCACCTGCTGCATGAACCCATCGAAGGATTCGTAGGTCTGCGGCGGGTACGCGGTGTCGGCTCGGCGCTCGGCCATGGTGCGAACATAGCAACGCTCGCCGCGGCGCGCCCGACCACGGCCCTGGGGCGGGCGATTTGACACCGGGCGAGGCGAAAATCACGATGCCAGGGTGCTCTCAGCCGCCCAGGGGCGCCGGGGCCCGCGGCCGCCCGGCCTGCTCGCCGCCGTGCTCTTGCTCGCCGCGGGGTGCCACCCGGTCGAGAACCACGGGCGGACGAAGGCCCCGCGAGGGACTTCGCACCACGACGGCGACGCCCCTCTCGATCGGGCGGCGGTCCGATCGATCCTGGCCGGGGTCCTGCCGCCCGCGCCGGACGAGCCCGAAGAAACGAAGCCACCCGCCCCGCCGCCCTCGACCCCCGCGGCCGACCTCGACCAGGCGCGACGGTTCGTCCGCGAGGGCCGGTACGACGGCGCCGCGGCGTTCCTGCGCCGGCACCTCGAAACCAACCCCGAGGACCTGGCGGCGCGCCGCCTCCTCGCCCGGGCGCTGGCCGCACGCGGGCGGGTGCGCGAGGCCGAGGCGGTTCTGCTCGCGCGCGGCGGTGCGACCCGCGAGCGCCACCTGCGCATGGCGGCCGTGCTCGCGGCGCGCAGCGGCGACTTCGCCACGGCGCGGGTGCACCTCGAACGGGCGCGTGCCCTGGCGCCCGACCACCTGGCGGCCCTCGGCGAGGCGGTCCGTCTCGCCACCTTGGAGGGGCGGCAGGACGCGCCGGACGTCCGGTCCGCCATGGACACCCTGTACGACGCCTACGAGGCCGGCCGGGCCACCACGCCCGACGACCTGCTGGCGGTGGCCTTCGCGGCGCTGGCCCGCGGCACGACGGGCGCCTACCAGGACGCCAACGCGGTGCTCGGCGAGGCCGAGGCGCTCGCGCCGCCGGCGGAGGGGTCGTGGATCGGCGAGCGCATCGCCCTCATCCGGGCCGAGATGTTCCTCGAAAAGTACGCTCGGGACGAAGCCCGCGCCACGCTCGCGCTCATCCTCGACCGCAACCCGTGGCACCCGGATGCGCTGGCGCGGCTCGCGGCCGTGGACCTCGACGCCATGGACATGCGCGCGGCGGACCGGACGGCCCGGCGGGCGCTTTCGGTCGATCCGGACCACCCGGACGCGCTGTCCGTGGTGGCGCGGATCCGTCTGGCCGAAGGTGCCCGCGCGGAGGCGATGCACCTTGCGACCGGCCGGATCCTCGAACGCAACCCGCGCCACGACGCCGGTCGCGCCGTGGCGGCGGCCGTGTCGATCTTCCGGGACGGCCTGCCCGAACGCGGCGGGGCCGATCCCTTCGGGGTGTTCGCCGGGCCGCCGCGCTTCGTCCGGATCCTCGCCGACCTGCTCGTGTTCTTGCACCTGTACCCGGAGGCCGACGCCCTGCTCGCGCACCACGTGGCGAAGACGCCGCGCGACCCGGCCCTGCTGGGGGCCTACGCGGCCTCACGGCTGCGGTTCGGCGATGACGCGGCGGCGCGCGACCTGCTCGAGCGCGCGTTCGCCCGCGACCGCTTCAACCGCCGGACGGACAACGTGCTGCGGCTGTACGAGGAGACGGTGGGGCCGCGCTACACGATGACCCGCGGCGACCGGCTGGAGATCCGCCTGCCGAAGGAGGACGCCGCCTTCGTCGAGCCCCACCTGCGCGCGGAGATCCTGCGCGCCCGCGACAGCCTCGACGCGGCCTACGGCGCCGTGGCGGGCACGCTCCGCTTCGAGTTCTTCGACCGCCACGAGGCGTTTTCGATCCGGACCGTCGGCGTGCCGAGCCTGGGCGCCGCGGCGGTGTGCTTCGGGCGCGTGATCACGGCCATGGGTCCCTACGCCGGCACGCACGACGTGGACGTGGTCGTCTGGCACGAGCTGGCCCACGTCTACGCCATCCGGGAGAGCCGAGGCCGCGTGCCGCGCTGGGTCACCGAGGGCCTTTCGGAGTGGGAGGCGGCGCAGCACGAGCCCGCGAGCGTGCGCTACGCCGTGGACGTGCTGTCGTGGGCCCGCGACCACGGTGCCCTACCGGGCCTTTTGGACCTGGAGTCGGCGTTCATCCGCGCCCGCACGGCGCGGGACATGGAGGTGGCCTACGCGGTGTCGGCCCACGCCATGCGGTACATCGTCGAGCGCTTCGGGCGGACGCGGGTCATCGAGCTGCTGCGGGCCTTTCGCCACGGCGCGGACATCGGCGCGGCCATCGAGCGCGCCCTGGGGGTCTCCGCGCAGGCCCTCGACCGCGACGTGCGGCGGTTCCTGTCCGCCCAACTCGACACCTGGGATCGGGGGTTTCGCCCGCGCGCCGACGGCGACCGCCCCGCGGACCGGACGTTTCGCGAAGCGGTGGCGGCGCTGTCCGACGGCGACGGCGAGGCGGCCCGGGCGGCCCTGCTGGGCCTCGTCGAGGGCGGGCACGACGGATACGCCCCGCGCCTGATCCTGGCCCGGCTCGCCCTGCACGAGGGCCGCTCCGAGCGCGCCGCCGAGCACGCACGCGCCGCGGCCCGCTTCCGCCCGAAGGACGCGGCCCCCCACGCCGTGCTCGCCCGCGCGAGCCGGACCCTCGGGGACCTCGCGGCCGAAAAGCGCCACCTGTCGAACATGCTCGACCGCGAGGCGAGCGCCTTCGGCCCGGCGGCACGGCTGGTCGTCGTGGCCGCGGCCACGGGCGACGACGAGGCACGCGCGCGGGCCGTCCGGCGGGCGCGGGCGATCGCGCCCCTGCATCCGCTGACCCTCGCGGCGCTGGCGCTTGCGCAGGCCGAGGCCGGCGACGAGGCGGCCGCACGCCGCTTCCTCGATCGCGCCCTGGCGTCCGAGGGGATCGCGCGCGGGCCGGCGGACACGGCCGCCTTCGTCGCCTACGCGGCCATGCGCCTTGCGCACCCGCAGGCGGCCGATCGGGTCGCGGCGGCGCGGGCCCGCAAGGGCCTGGACGCGGCGGGCCGCAAGCTCCTGGACACGGCGGCCCGCCCGTGATCGGCTGGCCGCCGGAGCGCCGGCGCGTGATCAACCGCCGCAGTCGCCGAAGCCGACCATGTCCAGGCTGACGTCGGGGGCCTTGCAGGCGGCGTCGAGTTCGGCGGCGGTCTGGTAGATGCAGGAGGGGGCGCCGCCGATGTACAGGTCGCCGCACCCGCCCTGGCCGTAGGGCTTGTCCGGGTCGCACAGCACGCAAAGCGGCCGCGACTCGTTCGAGCGGTCGCACACGAAGCGGTTGTCGCAGAAGAACGAGCGGCAGAACTGGTCGCGCACGTCCTGGCCGACCAGATCCGACGTGGGCTGGACGGCCGGCGGGGTGCTCGGGTCGTCGTCGTCGCACACCCCGAAGGCGTTCTCCGAAAGACCGTCCTTGCACGGCGGCGGGCAGCCCTGGCTCCCCGCCAGATTCGGGTCGTTCGTGCAGGCCGTGAACATGTAGCGGTCGCCCGTGGCCCATTCGTCGAAGGCGACGGCGAAGGGGTGTCCCTGTTCGGGGATCCCGTAGGCCCCCTCGTCGCAGCTGATGTTCGACCGGAAACCGGCCACGCACACGCCGTCGAAGTCGGTGTCCTCGCGCACGCAGCGCGCCTCGTAGCGGCCGTCCTCGGGCGGCGGGCAGTCGTCCACGTTGTTGCAGGTCTCGACGTCGTCCTTCGGGGCGAGGATCGCGGTGCAGCCGAGCCCGAGGCCGAGGCCGAGCAGGGCGGGGACGAGGAAAGTGCGGGCGACGTGCATGGTGCGTTCTCCGAAGCGGCCGCCGGCCGACCGGCTGCGCCTTACGGTGCCCCGGAGGGTACGGGCGGCGGTTGCCGATCGCAAGGCGGCAGCACCAGGCGGAACACGCTGCCGGAGGGCCCGGTCCGCGAAAGCTCCACCGTGCCCCCGTGATCGCGGGCGATCTGCCGGACGATGGGGAGCCCAAGGCCCGTCCCGCGAGCCTTGGTGGTGAAGAACGCCTCGAAGATCCGCTCGGGGTCCGCCGGCACGCCCGGGCCGTTGTCCGCCACCTCCAGGACCACCCGGCCGCTCGCGTCCGTCGAAAGCCGCACCTCCACGGCGGGCGCCCGATCCGCCACCTCGGCGCCGAGCACGGCCTCCTGGGCGTTGCGCAACAGGTTGAGCACCGCCTGCCGGATCTGGTCGGGATCGGCCTCGATCCAAAGGGGCCCCTCCGGGCGATGGAGCCGCACTCGGATCCCGGCCCGGTCCAGCTCGCCGCGCAGGAACTCGAGCAGGTCGGTGACCACGGCCGCCAGATCCACGCGCCGCAGGTCGGGCTTGGGGCGGCGGGCGAAGGCCAGGTACTCCTCGGTGACGGCGCTGAGCCGATCGACCTCGGCGGTCACCTTGTCGAGCAGGCGGCGTCCCTCCTCGGCGTCCGGCGGCAGCTCGTCTTCGAGCAGCTCCACGTGCAGCGCCAGGCTGGACAGCGGGTTGCGGATCTCGTGGGTGATCTGCGCCGCCATCCGACCCATGGCGGCCAGGCGCTCCCCGGCGAGCAGCCGCTGCTCCCGTTCCGCGAGCGCCGCGGCCATGGCGTGGAACTCGCGGGCCAGGGTCTTGACCTCGTCGTCCGGCCCCCGGCTCGCCCAGCCGTCCGGCGGATCCGGCCACCGGCCGCGGCTGAGCTCGCGCACGTGTTCGGTCAAGCGCCGCAGGGGGCGGATCGTCACGACGACCCCGGCGACCACCACCACGGACAGCAGCGCCATGACGAGGGCGAGGGCGCCGAGGATCCGCTCCGTGCGGCGGCGGGCGTCCTCGACGTCGTCGCGCAGCCCGTCGATGGCGCGGCGGCTTCGCTCCGAAAGGAGCTGAAACATGCGCTCGACCTGGGCCTGGCGACGCACGTCCGACAGCACCGCGTCGGGATCGTCGGACGCGCCTTCGACGAGGGCCTCGAGGTCGGCCAGCAGGGCGTCGATCTCGGCCAGGTCACGCCCGGCGCGCTCGTGCGCGGTCACGGCGTTGGACACGAGGGCCCGCCGGATCGGGGCGCGGGCTGCGCGCACCGCCCGCAGGCGCTCCGCCAACGCCACCTGGAAGGCCCGGCGGCGCGCCGCCGAGCCGCCGGCGGGCTCGATCCCCGCCTGGTGTGCGGCCACCTGCTGCCCGATCCGCATGGCCTGCAGGTGCGCCGTGGCCAGGGCGTGGTCGAAGGCCACGTACACGTCGGTCAGCAGTTCGAACCGCCGGTGGACCTCGCGCACCTGGTGGCGCAGGACGAGGGCCGCGGCCAGGGCGACGCCGAGCACCAGGGCCACCAGGGCGGCGATCCGCGCCGCCACGCTGTGGCGCCACCGCACGCGGCGCGCCGGCCGGTCGAAAGGGCCTTCGTCCATGCGCCCCGCGAGGGTAGGCGGCCGGACCGCCGACCGCCACGGGTGGAGTGGACGCACCGGATCGGGCCGGCCGGGGGTGGCCTTCGTACAGCGTTTGCGTGTAGATTCGTGGCGTGCTCGCCTGGAAGCGAACCGTTCCGAGACGTGCCGCCCTTCGCGCTTCGATGGCCGCGTTCGTGGCCGTCTCGCTGGTGTCGCCAGCCGCCGCGGGGGCCCCGCCCGTCGGGTGGTACGCGCACGCCCGCGCCGCCGCCCCGCAGCCCCCGGTCATCGTGCTGACCCTGGAGGGGCCGGAGGAGCTGGCCGGACCGCTGACCGGGGCGATCCACGAGGCCCTGTCGGCCCGAGGGGTGGCCCAGCCCGACCAGGGCGACCTGCCCCTCGTCGAGTTGCGAATGACCATGGGGTGCGACGGGAACAGCCCCACGTGCCTGGCCGAGGGCGGCAAGACGCTCGACGCCGGTTCCCTCGCGTACGGATCCGTTGCGGTGGAAGGATCCCGGGCCACGGTCCGCCTGGTGCTCCTCGACGTGGCCACCGCCAGCGTCGTGGGGGAGGCGCAGGGCGCGTACGACGTGGAGGCGATCGACACGTCGGCGTCCTCCATCGGCGCCTCGCTCGTCGCGTCCTTGCTGGGCGAGGCGCCGCCGCCCGCGCCGTCGGAAGCGGCGGCGGCCGAGACGACCGACCACACGGAGTCGGCGGCGGCCGAATCGAGCGACCTGGTCTGGGGGCGCTACGAGCCCGTACCCACCTGGAAGTGGGCCTTCCTGGGGACGAGCGCGGCCTTGCTGGCCGGATCGCTGGCGACGGCCGCGGCGACGACGGCGGTCATCGCCCCCAAGGGCCCGCTGCGCGACGACCTGCTCGCGGCCGCCGAGGACAGCCTCAAGGACGGCAAGGCCGCCAACGACATCGACCCCAACATGGATGGGGACCTGTGCGCGGCGGCCCGTGCCGAGCCCCCGGGCGAGCCGGGGAAGGTGACGAACGCGGCGGTGACGAAGATCTGCAACCGCGGCGACGCCCTCGCCAAGGTGGCGACGGCCACGTGGATCACCGCCGGGATCTTCGCCGCGACCACCATCGCCGCGACCACGCTCCTGTTCGTGCACAAAAAACGCGGCAACGAGCGCGCCCTGCGGTTCGGCGGCTCCGTCGGCCCCGGCGGCGCCTTCCTCTCGGCTTCCCTGCGCTTTTGAGCCGCGGGCCGTCGCAGGTCGCGGACCCCCGCTCGCAGCGCCGCCGGCGGGCGGGCGCCTTCAGCCGGGCGGCACGAAGTCGTCGCACGCCGGGTCGATGCGCGCGACGGCCTCGGCGAGGAACGACCCGTCGTCGGGCTCGCAAACGGAGGCACGCGAAGGTTGCGTGAACCCGCCGAGAAACTCGGCCAGGGTCGGGGCCGGCACGGCACAGGCGCCGCACACGGGGTTGGGCAGGTCGCCATCGGGCACGATCCCGAGCACGACGACGGCCCCGGGATCGTTCGCCTCGGCGGCGAGGGCCGCATCCAGCCCGAACGGCCGCAGCCGGCGGGGGCTGCGGCTTCTTGCCGCCGTTCGGCGGCAACGTACGTGCGAGTACGTCGAACACCCACACGAACCCCGCGCCGGCCGTGGATGCTTCCCCGACGGGGGTGGGCTTGCGCGCACGCGCAAGGTGTCGTCGAGCCTCGGCCGGCCCCCCAAGGGCGCGAACCCGGTCTCCCTCAACAAGGACCCGACACCGTGTTACCCTGTGGGCCACGCATGCCCTCCTTGCACAAGAACGTCTTTTTCACCGCCCTCTTCCTTCTGGCGACCGCCTGCACGGGCGGCGGCTCGAGTTCGGGAACGGACACCGACACGGACACGGAGACCGGCGGCAGCAGCACCTCCACGTCCACGTCCACCTCGACCTCGACGTCCACATCGGGCACGACCACGGGGCCGACCACCGCGACCACGGGCACGCCCGACGACTACTGGCACACCGGCAAGTGCCTGGGCAACGACATGCCGTCGGCCGACGACTGCATGGACGTGGACCTGGTGGGCAAGTGCGACGACCAGGGCCGCGTCATCTACTGCGAAATGGGCAAGCTCTACTGTATCGACTGCGAGATGGGCGGCGCCATGTGCGGCTTCGACCCGCAGGCGCAGTGGTACGATTGCCTCCCGCCCGGCGGCGACACCGGGACGGGCACCGGCACCGGGACGGGCACCGGCACCGGCGGGTAAGGATCCTGGCCGCCGCGCCGGACGGGCCTCGTCCACGACCCGGGGCGGGCCTCGTCCGGTCGCACGGGTCGTCTTCCGCGTGCGGCCAGAACCCGGGCACGGATCAGTAGCTCTTGCAGGAAGGGGCGTCGGGTGCGCACTTGATCCGCACGTGCATGTGGATCACGTGGCCCTTGCTGTGGCGCACGACGGCGGGCTTGGCATTGCGGCCCCGCGGATACTGCAGGACCCGGCCGAGTTCGTCCTTGGAGATCCCCAGGCGGCGGGCGGCCTCGTACAGGTATCGCTGCCGGCGGTAGTCGAGGAAGATGTACTCCACCTCCCCGGTCTCCAGCAGGGCCGCCACCAGGTGCCACGTGGCGATCCAGTCGATCTCGTCGGCGCTCGGCACCTTGCCGTCGGGGATCCCCTCGAGCTTCGGCAGGCGGATGTCGATGTCCCGGCCCGTCTGGTGCGAGTGGTGCGGGCGCAGCCGCCCCCCGCCCTTTTTGCTCACGTCGGCGACGAGCACGGTGCCGCCGTACCCGCTGCGGCGCCGAAAGGCCGCCATCGCCCGCATGAGCTGGGCCGCAGCGTGGCTCGTGGCGTACGCCCGGTCGGGGTTGCGCACGGTAAAGTCGTCGTTCGACTGTAGCTGCACGCCCCCGATGAGTCGGCCGCGGTTCGGCTTGCCGTGGGCGTAGCTGCCGGGCGGGACGCGGACCTCGGGCAACGGCCCATCGTCGCCGGCGCCGGCCGACGGCTCGGCCGGGGTCGGGTCCACGTAGACCACGAGGGTCTGCCCGGCGTATAGCCGCTTGCCACGCCCCTTCGAACGCCGGTTCCAGTGCCGCAGCAAGGCCTCGCGCACCCCGAGCTTCTGCGCGATCTTGCCGTAGGTCTCGCCCTTTCGCACCACGTAGGTGGTACGCACCCGCTCGGGGGGCACCCGGCGGGCGTAGATCCGCAGCTTGCGCCCGGCGATGAGCCACCGCTTCGAGCCCAGGCGCTTCTTGTTCCAGCGCAGGATCTCCCTCTTCGAGACCCCATAGCGCGCGCCGATGTCCTCGTAGGTCTCGCCGGGGAGGATCTCGTGGGTCACCCAGGTGCGCTCGGCGCCGCGCCCCGCCGCGGTCGCAGCGCGCGCATCGTGCGCGGGCACGGCCGCCGCCACGGCCAACGCCCCAACGAGGAGTGCACGCCCCGCCGCGGCGGTGCGTGCGGATCTGCGGCAAGGACCGCGCACGGCGGCTGAAGGATAGCAGCGCGCCCGGGGCCGGCGGCCTCGGCGGAGGGCGGCCACACCCGTTGGACGCGCGGCACGCCGCCCTTATTCGGACCGGGCGCCACCGGCGGGCGGAAGGCCGAGCGCGTCCACCACCTTCGGGGCCACCTTGTCGGCCAGGAACCGGCTTCCCTCCATCGTGAAGTGGATCCCGTCCTTCGCGCGCATGGGGAGCGTCCTGCCGCGGTGCTGCACGGACCGGGCGAGGCCGCCGTCTTCGTCCTGGAGCAACGGTGCGAGGTCGAGGTACCTGGCCGCCGGGGCCCGCGCTTCGACCGCCTCGCGCTGCACCTGGCGGATGAGCGCGAGCTTGCGCTCGAACTTGACCGTCTGAGTCGGCGGCAGCCCCAGCCAGAGCACCCGCCGGTCCGGCCCGACGAGCACGTCGAGCAGGGCATCGACCCGCTCGCGGTAGCCGGCCCGCCACGCGGGCGTGTCCCACCGCACGCGCTTCTTGTGCCACCGCGCGGGCACGAGGTCCTGGCCGTCGTTGCCGCCGAGGATCACCACGACGAGCTCGGGGCGGCGAAACTCGATCTGGCGCCGGGCCGCGTCCACCCAGTCGAAGAAGTCCGGGCGCGACAGCCCCGACGCGCTCTTGCCCTTGCGGTAGGCCACGATCCGCGGGTCCTCGTCGAGCCGCCGCTCCAGCAACGCACCGAAGCCCGTGGCCGCGAGGCTGTCCCCGAGGATCAGCACGCGGCGGGGGCCGGTGTCGGCGGCCCGATCCGGCGCACCGCTCGACGTGCCCGCGGTGGCCGCGGGGGCCTCCGAGGTACCCGTTGCGGCCGCGGCGCCACCCGACGCCGCGGCGGTCGTTGCCGCCGCGTCCGCGACCGGGGCGTCCGGGCGGTCGGGGTCAGCTGGCGCGGTGCCCCCGCCCCCTGCGGACGCCCTGGAGGGCGTGCCCGACACCGGTTCGTCGGACGCGGCGGCCTTCGCGGCGACGGCCGCCGCGGGCGGGGCGGCGCCGTCGTCGCCGCGACAGGCCGCCGACGACAGCACGAGCGCGATCGCGACCCCGAGGAGGCCGCGCGCGGCGGCGGCGGCGGTGCTCGGACGTCCGGTGGCGGCGGGCGCGGCGGGCGACATGGGCGACGTTGTACCGGATCCCGCCGCGAGACGTGCGCGCGCGCCCGGAAAGCCCCCTCGGGCCCCGCGCGCGACCGGCCGCCCCACGCGCCCTTTGCATGGCATCCGGCCCGTTCCGCGCCGCCCCCCTGGCGCACCCACCCGCTTCGTGGAATACTTCTTCTCGTCCCAAGGTCAGGAGCCTCGCCATGCACCCACTTCGCCGATCGCTGTCCCAGTGGCGCACCGCCCGCCGCGTCGTCCTTTCGAGCCTCGTCCTTTCGGGCGCACTCGCGACGGCCGTGTGGATGACGGCCCGGCCGGTCCCGTGCGCCTCGATCACCGTCGCCGACTCTCTGGGCACCTTGCGAGCGGACCACACGGTCACCTACTCGGGGATCGGCGTCGCGATCCGCCAGACCGACCGAGGCTCCGTCTATATCGACCGGGTCTTCGAGAACACCCCGGCCGACGGCATCTTGACGCCGGGCATGCGCATCGTGGCCGTGGACGGTAAGGCCATCGAGGGTGACCTGCGCGACTGGACGGCCGCCGTGCGCGGGGCCCCCGGGACGAACGTCGAGTTGACGGTGGCCTACCACTGCGGAGGTCGCCAGACGGTTCGGCTCACCCGTCAGGTGGTCCGGCTCTCCCTCTGACCGGCGCGTTCCCCTGCACGCGCCCTTCGACACCGGCGCCGCGGCCCCATCGCGGCCCGGTGTCGTCGCATGGAGCCACCGTGCGGATCTATGGCACGGCCGCCTGGGTAAAGACCGGGCTCGTGACCGCACGCTCCTGGATCGCCACGGGCACGTCCGGATCGTCACACGCCGCCGGCCGGGCCGCTGGATCGAGGCGCAGGCAGGTCCGACGGCTCCAGCGGCAACTCGGCACCTCGAGCACGCGCACGTACCAAAAGGCCTGCGCGTCGGCCCCCACCTCCGGGTCCGTCCACGTCACGCACAACTCGGATGACCCCGTGGCTCGCACGGCGCAGGTGTCCGGGGCCGGCGGCGTGTCGTCCCCGTCCCCGGCGACGTCGAATACGTCGATGCGCGGCGTCTGTGTGTCATCGATCCACCCTCGAATGATCTGGATGCGCGCCAGGGGGGCCCCGGGCGTCTCGGCGGTCCCGGGATCGGCCGTGGCATGGACGTGGATTCGGACGGGCCCGCTCGACGCCGGCAACACCCCCCCCATCGGCACCCCGCTCGCGTCGGCGACGGCCACCGCGTCCGGCCGCTCGCACAACCCGTCCGGCAGGTCCGTGCCACCGAACATTCGCACGGCGATCCTCGGACCGCTCGTCGCATAGGTCTCACGCCGTCGCATGGCCTCGAACAGGTGGTCGCGGTCGTTTGCTTCGGCCCACACGGCCACCAGCCCCCCGGGGTTGTTCTTGATCCCCTCGGGCCGGGCCGTGAAGGCGAGGCGTTTTTCCGGCGTGTCCTCGAGGGTCCCGAAGTGCCCCACGTAGCGGCGCTCGTCCACGGCCCCGGGCGTCCCGTTGTGCGTGTCCGTGCTGCCAATCGCGCCCACTGCGAAGGGATTGACCCCGATCCGGGCGGCTTCCTTCATCCCTTCGATCAAGATCCCCCGGTAGAAATCGCGCCGCGAGACACACCCGAGGCCGATCATGCCGCGGTCCCCCGTACCGTCCCCGCAGTCCTCGACCGGATCCGGCCGCAGTTTCTCGAACGTGCACGCCTCGTCCGGGGCCGTGACGGCGCCCGAAAGCCCCATGCGGCACTCGGAGTCGCCCTTGTGCTGCACGATCTCCACCAGGGGTTCGAGAGCGGCGCGCAAGGCGGTCACATCTGCGTCCGCCACCGCGTCACCCGTTGCGACGGGCGCGAACATCCGGCCGTTGCTCCAGTTCGGGTTGTGGGGGATCGACAGCACGTCGCACCCCTCCACGGACAGGCAGTCCGCTTCGAGGGCCTGCCAAAGGACCTCGGGCTTCGTCGCCTCGAAATAGCTGACGGGAAGGTCAGGCACCGTCGCGGAGCGAAAGATCACGTTGCGGTGAAGGTTGGACAGTTGCGGTGACGCAGACCACTCGTAGGCGACGAAGGTGGTGAACGAGCACGCGCTCGACCGGTCGTAGTACGCTTCGGCCGCCCGCTGGATCTCGCCCCATCGGCCACGCGCCGCCGCAAGGCAGGCTGCGCCGTCCTCGCCGCAAAGGCTCGAAAACCGCGCCGGCGGGTCCTTGGTCAGCGCGCTGCCGAACAGCACGAAGGTGTCCGGGTCCGAAGCGCGCACGAGTTGGCAGGTCGTTGATTCGTAGGCATCCGACGAGGCGTCGTAACATAGCGCCATCTCGCCCAAGAACTCCGCGTGATCGGTGACTGCCGCGAAATCCAAGGGGCGGTCGATCCGAAGTTCCACCGTTCCGGTCCCGTCCGGCCCTGCGGGGGGCAATCGCACGGGCTCGCCCAGAGCGAACGCGTAGGCATCGTCCGGGGTCGTGCGCACGCCGGCCAGGTTCGCGTCGGCCGAAAACGACGTATGCACGTGGAGGTCGCCGAAATAGAGGTTGCGCAGGGGGTTCGATTCGGCGCACGGCTCGCGTACGTCCTCGAACGTCGGAGGCGCCGGGGGCCGGCATGCCGCCGCCAACGTAAGACCCAGCCAGGGGAAAAAAGGGCGTGAACGAGACATCACGAACGAACGATGGACAGGAAGCGAAGCAACACGGCGGCGAAACCCGCCGTGCCCGCCGCGTAGGCTGCGACGACGCGCAGTGCCCGCCCGGCCGGCCGGGCACGGAGCAAGTACCAGGCCGCGAACACGGGCAAGACGAACAGGATCTGCCCCACCTCGATCCCGGCATGGAACCCGGCGAGGGCGAGCGCTCGGGCCCCGGCGCCGGCGGGTACGTCCGCAAACGCACCGGCGAACCCGAGGCCGTGAACGAGACCGAAGGCCGCCGCTTGCGCCGCACGCGGGTGGCCTCGGTCCGGGCTCACCAACACGTCGCGGGCCAGGAGGACCACCGACAGCGCGATGAGCACCTCCGTGATGGGGTGTGCCGTGGCACCGAGCCCCACCGCGAGGGCGAGGCTCATCGCGTGGCCCACCGTAAACCCCGTCACATCGGCGAACAGCCGCCGCAGCGAGGCAGCCCCCAGAGCGAGCATCCCCACGAACGCCAGGTGATCCCAGCCGCCGGCGATGTGGCGCAGGCCGGCGACGAACAGGCTCCGCGGCATGGCACCTTCGACCGACGCGACCTCGAACCGCGCCGCACCCGCCCCGGGCGTGAGCATCGCGGTCGCCGTGGCCCCACCGCCCGCGACCACGACGAGAACGTCGCGCGTGCCAAACGAGGCCCCGGGCGCGACGGCCCGGCCGTCGAGGGGTGCGGCGCAGCGAAGCCTCCGGCGCAACGCGTCGAAGGTGCAGTCGCCGGGCCACGCGATTGCCGCCGGGTCGGCCGCGTCGCGCGGGAGGGATGCCAGCGCGTAGGTCCCGGCCGGTTCGAGCCGCAGGAGGATCAGACGAAGCGGCGGCCCCTGGTGTGCCGACGCGCGCCAGGGTCCGAGGCACCATGCGGCCACGAACACGAGCAACGCCAACCCCACGCGGCGAGCGCCCCACCCCTGCACGCGACCCGTCATGGAATCCCCCGGACGTCGTACCTGGCGAGGATCGCTTCGAGGGCACGGGCACGGGCGGCACGATCCCGGGCGGCGCGGTCCCGGTGTTTCGCGAGCGGATCACCCGCAGCGGTGGAACGCCGCTCTGCCCGTAGGACCCGGATCCACCAGGGCGTCCCGGCCACCGCCTGCCAGGTGGAATGCCCGGCGGCGGCGGCGCGTTCGACGGCGTCCGCCACCCGATCACCGAGGGTGCGGCGGACCCGTTCGAGGGGGAGCAGGCTGGCGGGCACGGCGTGGGGATCGGGGCGGCACGGCCCCGGCGGGCGGGCCGCGGGGGCCGCCGGGGCCGGATCCGAGGCGTCCACCTTGCAGGTCTCGATCGCCACGTGCCAGGTCTCGCGGACCGTGGCCACGACCGGCCCGGCGAGCGTCCCTTCGCCCCCCTGCGCCGCGCGCCCCTCGGCAAGGAGCAGGACCTCCATCTTGTCGAGCAGCCGGCGGCGGATCACCGGGTCCCCCTCGGCGAGCCCACGGGCGAGCGCTTCCCGCACGAGGATCTCCCGCTCGATCGCCAGCCGGCGGCGAGCGCCCAGTTCTTCCTGTGTGGGCGCGCGACCCAACGAGGCGGTGAGTGACTCGACGATCATGGCCTCGGACGCCGCGTCCCACCGCACCACGCGCCGCGTCGGCCGTCCCAAGGAGAGAAGCGCGGCCACGACCAGACCGGCCACCGCGAAGTGAAGCAGCGGGTCGCGCCAGGAGCTCGTGCGTCGCCGGTCGGGCACGGGCGGGATCCTACCGCAACGGGCACCCGCCCCTTCGCCCGAGCAAACGGCGGCGGCCGACGTGTGGGAGTGCGCCGATTCCCCGTCGATGGAACACGGCGCCATCGCCCCCCGTGGCAGGCTTCGATCTCGAAACGGTCCGCGGAGCCGTTCGGCCGGGGGTCTCATGCGCGGCGCCCGCCCCCCGGCGCCCTGGGATCGGCCCGCATGCGCTATTGCGCGGTGGTGGGGAGCACCCACAGGTCATCGACACACACGGCGGCACGCGCGGCGTCGTCGCGGACCTCGACGGTGTAGGTCCCGGGCTTGGTCGGGCGCAGCTCGAAGCGGGTGAACACGAAGGGCGGGCCGTCCGGCACGGCCTGCGCGGCGACGCGACCGCCGGGATCCACCAGCACCAGTGCCAGCCGATCCGCGGGCCCCGTCGCGGCCGCGTGCACCACCACGAACGCCCCCGGCCCGAGCGTCACCGGCGGCGACACCAGGCGCCCGCGCACCTTCGGCACGTACGACGACGGGGTGCTGCACAGGTAGAACTCCCCGCCGTGGGGCCCGACGGCGGGCAAGCGGCCCTCGAACAGGCGCTGCGCCCGGGGGGGGAAGGCGCCGCCGACCCGCCGCATGGGGGCCACACCGCCGCCTTCGAAGTCCGCGATCACCCGCGTCTCCGGCGGTGGGATCCGGGCCTCGATGGGATCGAACCGAAACTGCGGCCGGCGGTTCGGGACGGTCATCCCCGCCTCGGACAGCCAGCCGGTCATGGGCAGCACCCGCCGGTCCCCCGTCCGGCGCTCGGTCATGCGGTAGCCGCCGCGCAGGGCCGACCGCAACCACGGCGGCGGCGCCCCCTCCGTGTAGACCGGGCCGTACCGGCCCGCCCGCACGGCCGCCCCGAGCGCGCGCTCGATCCGGCGGCGGTCGTCGGGCCGCACGTCGTGCAGCCCCATCGCGCCCGCGTGCCCGTCGCCGCCGGACAGCACGTTCCACCAGGGGCGGTGGAGGGCGAACACCGGCCGGGGCGACTCGAACAGCGCACGTCGTTGGTCGGCCGCACGGCCGGCGGCCGCCGCGGTGGGGATCGTGCGGTGGACGGCCTGCCACCGGTAGCTTTCGCGGAGGGCGCCCGGCCCTTCGTCCCATAGTGGCTGGACCTGGGGCTCGACGAGCAGCCCGAACAGGACCTGCGCGACGCAGGCCGCGCGCGCGACGAGGCACGCCCACCCCGAAGACGGCAAGGCGACGACCAGCGCGATGGCCCCGAACAGGGCCGAAGGCAGGAACGCATTGGCCTCGGCCCACTGCGTGGCGTAGCCGAGGGCGCCGGCGAGCAGAGCGGAAGCGGCCACCACGCCCCAGAACACGACGCCCGCGTGGCCCCGCCACAGGGCCGCACGGCGCGCGCGCGCATCGTCGTCGAGTCGGCGCGTGGGGCCGGTGAACAGGCGCGAAAGCGCGACGCCCGCCGCGATCGCGGCCACCACCGCAAACGGCCCCGCGTGCGCGAGCATCAGCCAGGCCTTGGCGCGGAAGCGGTCGGCGTTGAAGGCGTGGGACTGGTGCAGCTCGTAGATGTAGGTCCACATCCACCCGTCCGTCGCGGCCTGCCCCGCCCACAGGCCGCCGAGCCCCACGGCGCCGGCCGAGACGACGACGAGCCACAGGTTCCGGCGCCCCACCCAAAGGGCCGCGAGGCCGCCGCCGAACAACAAGAGCACGGCGGTCTGCTTGGTCCAGAAGGCCAGCGCCAGCAGCAGCCCCGCGGCCGCGGCCGCGCGCCGACTCGACGGCGCCCGGCGCAGGCACCACAACCCCCAGGTCGAAAGCGCCAGCATGAGACTGTCCGCACGCACCAGGTCGAGGAAGCGGTAGGTGAACACGTAGCTCGACGCGAACAGGCCGGCGGCGATCCAGCCGTCACGCCGGCTGCGCCCCTCATCGAGCACGATCCGCGCGACGCCGGCCATGGCGGCGGCCGCGGCGACGATCGACACGGCGCGGCCCAGGCCGAAGTCGAGCGGCAGCACGAAGGACAGGGCGGCCAGCACCAGCGGATAGAGCGGTGTATAGAGGTAGGGGACGAAGGCCTCGGACGGCGGGGGGTAGAGGGGACGGCCGGCGGCGATCCAGCGAGCGTGCTGCAAGGCGCCGTCCTCCATCCACTCGAGCTCGAGGGGAAACGACCAGCGGGCGAGCATCGCGCCGAACAGCAGCGTGACGGCCACGGCCCCGGCCGCCCCCCCCGCCGCGGTCAGGACGCGGGCGGCCCTCGACAGGCGATCGGACGGCGTGGTCATGGCGGGGTGTCGAACGCGTCGGCCAGCCGGTCGCGGGGCCGCAGGCAGCAGTAGACGCCGCCGTCGAAACGCCCGCGGGGGTCGTGCGGATCTTCCAGGCGGCCGAGGGTCACGCAGGCGAACACGTGGGTGCGACGGTAGGCACGGGGGACGCGGGACGCCGGCGGCGGCCGCAGCCCATGGTACCCGACGTGGCACCACAGGTCGGGCTCGAAGCGGGCCAGAACGGCGTCCGGCACGACGCGCTGGTGTCCGGGGCGGGCGCGGTCGGGCGGCAGCGTGCGGGCGAGCGCCGGGGCGCCGGGGACCACGAGCCCGTAGGCGTCCCACACGGGCAGGTCCGACGCCCACGGCAGCGCACCGGCGGCGCCCACGACGACCCGCGTGTCGGGGGGCACCCGCGCCGCGAGGGCCCGCCCGGCGGCGACCCGCACCCGGGCGAAGCGGTCCATGGCGTGCACCCCCTCGAAGCGACCGGCGAGCCAGCCGGACGGCTTCGCCATGTCCCGCGCGTGACGGCGGCGGGCGGACAGAACGGGGGGCACGAGGGCCAGCGCCCCGAGCACGGACGCCCAGACGACGCCGCGGCCGGCGACGGCGCGTTCGAGGCGGCCGGCGACGGCGCCCGCGCCGAGCCCCGCGGCGATCGCCACGCCGCAGGTGGCCGGCAACAGCAGGCGCCCATAGGCCATGAAGTCTCCACCGACGGCGCCCGCGTAGATCACCACGGCGGCGACGGCCGCGAACAGCGGAACCGCGCGCGCCCAGACGATCCCCAGCACGGCCGCCACGAGCACCACGGGGCCGAGCCCCCCCACCCAGGCGCCCAGGTACGCCAGGCCGAAGGTCGGCGCCAGCGCCACGCCGCCGGCCTTCATGGCGAAGGTCTGCGGCAGCCACGCGCCGTAGATCCATCGTCGGACGACGAGGTGGGCGAGCAAGAGCAGGGCGCCCCCCGCAAACGACCGCGCGAGCCTCCCGAGGACGTGACGGGTCCGCAGCGACGGGCGGGCCGCCACCTTCGCGAGTACGTAGGCGGCGGGCACGAGCGCCGCGTCGGGCCGCACGAGGGTGCCGAGGGCGCCGAGCCAGCCGGCCCGCGCCGGGTGGTCGCGCTCGAAGGCGAGGGCGGCCCCCCAGGCCAGGGCGGCGGCCAGCGGTCCTTCGAGCCCGCCGCTGCCCCATACGGCGAACTCCGGCAGGACCGCGGCCACGAACGCGGCTCCGACCGCGGCGACGGGGCGGGCCGCGGGGGTGCGCGGCGGCACGAGCGCGGCGGCGAGGGCGGCGATCCCCAGCAGCGCCGCGACCTCGCTCGCCCGGCCGAAAAAGGCCGCCGCGGCCGGGGTGGATGCCCCCAGGGCGTGGGCCAGGGCGAGCAGCAGGACCCAGCCGGGATTCGTGTAGCCCTCGACCGGGTGCGGATCGACGCCGGGCGGATTGTAGATCGGGACGCCGTACCGCACGAGGTGCTCGGCGTACCGAAACGAGATGTAGGCGTCGTCCGCCGTGAAACGAAAGGCGTGGGTGTGCGCCAGGGCGAGGCCGGCGGCGGCGGCGAGGGCGGCCGCCACGATCCCCCGGCCACGCGCGGTGCGATCGTGCTGCTGGCCGGGACCCGGCACGCGGCGATGGTATCCGAAAGCCCGTGCCGCCGCCCGCCGGCGAAACCGAGCGCGGGCCGTGGTAAAAACGCCGCTCGGCCGTGAAGCTCGTCATCCAGATCCCCTGTCTCGACGAGCGCGAACACCTGCCGGCGACCTTCGCCGACCTGCCGCGCCGCATCGAGGGCATCGACACCATCGAGGTGCTCGTCGTGGACGACGGCAGCACGGACGGCACCGCCGAGGTGGCGCGGTCCCTCGGCGTCCACCACATCGTCCGCTTCCCCCGGCGCCGGGGGCTCGCGGCGGCCCACATGGCCGGGATCGACGCCGCCTTGCGCCTGGGCGCCGATATCGTCGTCAACACGGACGCCGACAACCAGTATCCCGGCCACCAGATCCCGCGGCTGGTCGCCCCGATCCTCGAAGGGCGCGCGGACCTGGTGGTCGGCGACCGCCGCCCCGACCAGCTCGCCCACTTCTCGCCCGTCAAGCGCCTGCTGCAGCGGTGGGGCTCGAAGGTGGTCCGCCGCGCCTCGGGCACCCGGGTCGCCGACTCCACGTCGGGCTTTCGCGCCATGAGCCGCAAGGCGGCCTACCACCTGTTCGTCCACAACCGCTTCACCTACACCCTGGAGACGATCATCCAGGCGGGCGAGGCCGGCCTGGTGGTCGAAAACGTCCTCATCGAGACGAACCCCAACACTCGCCCCTCGCGCCTGTTTCGCTCGGTGGGGGAGTACCTGCGGCGCTCGATCCCCGTCATCTTGCGGGCCTACAATCTGTACTGGCCGGTGCAGACCTTCGGGCTCGTCGCGCTCCTGCTCGGCGTCTTCGGGGCGGCGCTGGGGCTGCGGTTCCTGTACTTCTACCTGCTCGACCCGGACTACAGCGGGCACGTGCAGTCGCTGCTGGTGGGCGTCGGCGCCGTGGTGCTGGCCTTCCTGGTGGGACTGCTGGCTCTCGTGGGGGACCTGCTCGCCACGAACCGGCGGTTGACCGAAGAAGTCCTCGCGCGCGTGCGGCGGCTCGACGCCACGGTGGCCGGGCACCTGCGCCCGTGCGACGAGCGCGGCGTGGAGGGGGTCGAGACCACGGCGGCCGCCCCCTGGACGGCCGCCGAACACGGTGACACCGCACGGTCCCCATGAGCGCACCCCGACGGTTCGAGCGGTGGGCCGACGCGGCGGCGATGGCGACCTTCGTCGCCGTCACCGCCTGGCTGCTGGACCCGGTCGGCCGCGGCACGATGCCGCTTTCGGCGGACCACACCGTCCACCTTACGCGGATCCACCTGTGGGCCGGGCAGCTCGCGGCGGGCCACCTGCGGGGCTTTTCGCCGGTGTGGGGCTTCGGCGTCCCGGTCGGGGAGTTCTACCCGATCCTCGGCGACGCCCTCGTGCTCGCCCTGGACCTCGTGCTGCCCGGCGGCCTGCGCACGGCCTACGCCTACGGCTTCTTCGCAGTGTACGCCGGGCAGGCCGCCCTCGTCTACGCCGCCGCGCGGCTGTGCGGCGTGGGCCGCCTCGGCGCCGCCACCGCTGGCCTCGCTGTGCTGCTCGACCGCGGGGCCTACCGCGAGGGCGGCTTCGTCTACACCGTCTCGTACGGCGTGTGGCCGCAAGCGCTCGCCACGCCCCTTTGTTTCGTCGGCGTCCCCCTCGCCGCCCGTTTCCTACGACATGGTCCCCATCGAGCGCGCGCGGGGGCCCTCGCGGCCCTCGCCGGCGGGCTGGCGGTGCTGGCCCATCCCATGGCCCTGCCGGTGCTGGCGTGCCTGGGCGGCCTTGCGGTCCTCGCCGTCTGGGCCGACACGCCGGGCGACGGACCGCGGGTGGTCGCCCGCGGGACACTGGTCCTGGCGCTCGCGCTCGGGGTCGCCGCCTTCTTCCTGGGGCCGATGCTGCGCTACCGCGGCTACATGGCGAGCTACGGCTGGCTCGGACTGCCGGCGCGCGCGATGATCGACGCCCTGCTGCGCGGCCAACTGGCGCAGCACGTGGTGCCCGCGGCCACGGGGCTCGCCGCGGCGGGCCTCGGGGCGGCGGTCTTCACGCGCCGGCCGGCCCTGCGCGCCGTGGCGGCCGGCACCGTCGTGCTGTGGGCGCTGGCGACGGACGCGTTGTTCTGGGACCTTCGCCTCGACCGGCTGTCCTCTGCCTTCGGGCACGTGCAGTACCAGCGGTTCCTGGCGGTGGCGAAGGTCGGGGCCTATCTGCTCGCCGGCTTCGCCATCGACCGGATCGCCGCGGCCGGACGGCTGCGCTGGTTCGCCCGCCGTCCCGCGGCAGCCCGCGTCGTCGCCACCGCGCTCGCCGCCGCCGCCGCCGCCGCCGTCCTCACGGGCGAGATCCGGGCCCTCGAACGCCTCGGGCGGCGCGGCCGGGTGCAGACCGAGCGCCTGCCGGGGGTCCCCGGCGCCGAGGCGGCCTTCGAGCGGCTGGCGCGAGCCGTGGGCGAGCGCTTCGAACACCGCGACACCTTCTTTCGCTTCGCCGCCCGCGCCCCCCGCAACGCCCACGACCTCGCCGACCTTCCCGTCGCAAGCGGCGCCCCGGTCTACAAGGCGGGG
>JALSIN010000097.1 GCA_026989935.1 Polyangiaceae bacterium
TCCGATGGGGGCGGGAGGATAGCGACTTTTCCCCGGAGCGAAAGGGGGGCGCTCGGTGCGCCGGTCCGGCCGCGAGGCCGGCCCCCGCGGGCACGGTTGCGCCGGCCCTTCGGCCGCGGAAGCGATGGGTCGAAGACGCCCCTACTCGTCTTCGAGGGACGCGGCAAGTCCGGCCAGGGCGGCCTTCCAGCCGGTGGCGGGCGCCGCCTCGCCCCCCGGACGATCCCGGTCTGCGGGACGCTGGGAGACCTCGCGCAAGGCGCCGCCGCACGACGGGCAGGCCGGCGCCGCCTCGGCCAGCGCGTTGAGCGGCTCCCCGCACCGGCCGCAAAGGCCACGGCAGGCCTCCCCCCGGCCGCACAAGGCCCGCATCGGATAGGCGACGGCCCAGTGCTCGCGCACGACCTCGGTAAGATCCACGATGGGCGGCGTGTAGCCGTACACGTCCAGATCCTCCTCGGACAGCCCCTCGTCGAACCCCGAGGCGGCGGGCCGCTTGCCCGGCGGCAGGAACGTGGCGCAGATCGGCTGGCCCGCATCCACCCGGGCGTCTTCGAGGCAGCGGCCGCACGGCACGACGAAGCCCCCTTCGAGGCGCCCTCGGGCCAGGACCACGCCGTCGGGCTGGACGAACACCTCCAAACGGACCTCGGCCGGAGCCGACACGGTGGCGTCGGTACCGGCCAGCGCCGCCTGCAGGAAGGGCACGGGCAGGGCGCCCCGGATCGCCCGCTGCCGGTGACCGTGGCGGGCCAGTTCGTCGAGATCCACCCGCAAGAAGGCGAGATCGGGCGCCGGTTCGTCGCGCGGGGCCATGGAACAGCCGTAGCGCCGCCGCCCCCGCCTGTCAAAGCGGCTCCGGCGCCTCCGCCCGTTGACCGCGGGATCGGGATTCGCTATGGGGTCCCGACCCGTGCTCGAAGCTGGGCATATTCGGCGCGGCCCGCACCGCGAACGGTCCGGCCCGGCGCTTGCGCGGGGCGGACGCTCCCTCGCCGCGGCCGCCCGGATCCTGGCGGTGCTCGGGGTCGTGCTGGGCGCCTGGCTTGCGTCCGGCACGGCGCGGGCCGGCGCACCAGGGCATCGGTTCGCCGGCCCCGTGGGCCCTTTTCCCGGCGGCCGTCCCATCGTCTTCGGAGCCGCCCGCGCGCACCTCGCCCCGGCCGGCGACGCGAAGGGGGCACCGCCCGAGCCGCCCCCGAGCCCCGGCCCGGACGATCCGCCCACGGCGAGTTCACGCCCGGCCGCACCGAAGCCCCCGGCCGGCCCGAGCACGCCAGCCGACGGCGGCGCCCCCCCACCGGACGGCAGCGCGACCGCCACGGTCCCCCGCCGCGGCGCCCGCCCCGCAGCGCCCCCGCCCGCCGCGGCGCCCACCCCGACCGCCGTCCCCGCCCGTGCCCGGCCCGCCGCGTCCCCCTCGGGCGTCCCCAAGCCGCCGCCCGCCACCCCGGCCCCTGCCAAACCGGCGTCGAACACGCCCTCGAAGCCCGCCGACGACGGGGCGGCCGCCGCGGCTCCACGCCTGCTGCGCAAGCGCCTCGTGCCGCCGTTTTGGGTGGACCTCGAATACGATACCCACCGCACCCGCGCGCTGTCCTTTCCGCCCCTTTTCATCCACCGTACGCCGAAACCGGGCCACCCCGACCGGTTCTTCCACGCGGACCTGTCCCTGACGTTCGGGTGGGCCGTCAAGGACAAGAAGCGCCGCAAGTACATCAGCCCGCTGGCGCTGTTCTACGGCGCCTTCGGCGAGCGCAAGACCGTGTGGGGGACGGCCGCCCTGCTGATGGGCTACAAGCGGGTGGGCGAGCAGTTCAACTTCGGGCAGTTTCCCCTCGTGTGGTGGTGGGGCAACCGGCACGTGCGCAACCTGTTCGTCGTGCCCTTCCACTACCAGCAAAAGACCCCGGACAGCTTCAAGGCCATTTCGGCCCTGCTGTTCTGGTACGGGCACGAAAACCGCGCCGACGAGAACCCGGCGAACGACCGCGCCCACTTCGTCGCGGCGCCGGTGTTCTGGTCGTTCCGGCGGGGTTTTCGCCGCTTCGACGTGGCGGCGCCCCTGTACTTCGGCGGCCGCAACGACGAAAAGGGCCTGCGGCACGCCACGTTCTTCCCCCTGCTGTTCTGGCAGTCGCGCGAGTTCGGCAACGCCACGGAGCTGTGGACGCCGTTTTGGATCCAGCGCAAGGACCGCGCCCGCCGCCGGCGCGCCTTCGCCGTCCCGCCGGTCCTCGCGTTCGGGGTGCGAACGCCCAGGTGGAGCCACACCTCCGCGTTGGGCCTCGTGCACGTGCATCGCAACCACCTGCTGGGCAGCCGCACCGTCGTCGCGGGGCCGGTCGTCACCCACCGCGACCCGCGCCAGGACTTTCAGCTCGTGTTGCCGCTGGCCTACCGCTTCGCCGACCGGGAACGCGGGGTCTCGACGTGGGGAGTGGTGCCGCTGGCCTTCGGCCGACACACCCCGGAGCGGACCCGGGTCTACACGTTGCTCGGCGGCGGGATGCGATCGAAGCACGGCTGGGGTTTCGGGATCCCGCCCCTTCTGACCTTCGCCCGCAAGGACTCGGCGGGGACCTCGTTTGCGGGCGTCGGGCCGATTTGGGTGGCGACGAACCACCGCACGGACACGCTGCACGTGGTCGCGGCCCCCCTGGCCTACGGCCGGCGCGGACCGGACGGGACGAGCGTGGGGATCCCGCTGGCGGGGATCTTCGTGGGCCGCCGGGGCCCACGCAGCCACCAGGTGGTCACCCCCCTGTTCTGGCACCTGCGCGACGCGAGCCCCGGCGCTCCCAAGGACACCTGGGTGGTGCCGCCGGTGTACGTCCGCAAGGCCGACGGTGGATTCGAAGGCGGCGCCGTGCCGCTGGTTTTCTTCGGGGCGAACGACCGGCGCCGGTACGCCGTCGCCCCCCTCCTGCTCGCGGGGGCGGGCCGCGACGAGCGGCGCAAGACCAGCCTCGCCCTAAGCCCCCTGTTCGTCCGCAGCACGGGGGTCGATCACCGAGCCTTCGGGATCCCCCCGCTGGCCTTCCACGTCCGGCGTGGGGCGGATCCTCGGCGGCCGCGGTCCACCACCACGGGCGTGCTGCCGTTCTACGTGGGGCACACCGCCGGCGACCGGCGCACCGTCGTGACCCCGCTCGGGGGATACGCCCGGCGCGGCGACCGGCGCACCTGGGTCTTCGGCCCCGCCTTCGGAGCCCGACGCGGCGACCGCCGCACCTGGGGCGTCGCCCCACTTGTGTTCCACGACCGCGCCACGGACGGCGGCAAGGTGCGCACCCACACCGTGATCGTCCCCCTGTTCCTGCGCCGCAGGACGCCCCGGGACGACATGGACATGTGGACGCCGCTTATCTTCCGGCGCAGGGTCCGTGGCGACAAGCCGCGCACGTCGCTGGTCGTGCTGCCCTTCTACGGGCGCCAGCGCCAGCCGGGCGGTGTGGACGTGGACGCCGGCCTGGGGTTCGTCTACGCGCGCAACCGGACCCGCCGGACCCACACGCTCGTGGCGGGCCCGTTCTTCCATCGCCTGTCCCGCAAGGCGCTGCACACCGGACTCGCACCGATCGCCTGGTGGATGGACTCCGAGGAGAAGCGTCGCCTGGTGGCCCTGCCGGCGATCTTCCACTTCGAGAACAAGCGGGAGCACAAGCACACCACGATTGCGCCCCCGTTTTGGTTCGACCGACGGCAGGCGAACGGCCGCCGCGCATGGGCGGCCCTGCCCTTCGCCGCCGGGGGCAAGCGCCTGTACAACCACACGCGGGTCGGGATCGCGGCCCTGGGCTACATCGACGTCTTCCGACTGCGTCGCAACGTGCGCTTCGTGGGCCACGTGCCCCTGTTGTTCCGCTACGAGTCGTGCGGCTTCCAGGTGGGCGACGATCCGAAGTGCCGCTACACGCTGTGGGGGAGCTTCCCGTTCTTCCTGTATGGCAAGGACGGCCGCGGGCGCACGACCCACGCCGCCTTGATGCTCTACTACTACGACAAGCGCCCCGAGGGCACCCGACTCTACACCCCGTTGTTCGGCGTGCGCTACGAGCCGAAGAAGACCCTCGCCTGGTACGCCCTCACGCTGGGCGTCAAGGTCAGCCGCACGCACGTGCGCGCCATGATGCTGCCGCTGTTCTTCCACAAGTACCACCGCACGAAGGAGGAGAGCACCACCGTGGTGCTGCCGCCGCTGTACGTGGGGCAGCACAAGCAGGACCGCCGATGGTTCCAGGCCGGGCTTCTCGTATGGCAGTTTCGCCAGCAGCACCAGGTCACCACGTCGGTCCTGCCCCCGCTGTTCTTCTATCGCCACGCCTACGCCGAGCGCAAGCTGAGCTGGCTGTTGCCGATCTACCTGCGCGACGACCACCCGGGCAAGGACGAGGCGTGGACCACCGTGTTTCCGGCCCTGTACGTCCAGCGGCGCCACGGCCGGGACTTCGACCTGGTGCAATTCCCGCTGGTCTGGCACATCGTGCGGGGGGAGAACCACGGCACCTTCGGCGCGTTCTTGTGGTGGGACATCGCCCATGAAGGCAAGCGCTTCCAGATGGTGCCCGGCGTCTACACCCGCTTCGCGGGGCCCACGGGCGACACGCGGATCGTCGGCCCGCTGCTGGCCTGGTGGACGCGCGGGCGCGGGTCGCACGAGGGGGACCTGCACG
>JALSIN010000098.1 GCA_026989935.1 Polyangiaceae bacterium
CTCCTGGAGCACGACCGTCGAACCCGTGTTCGAGGTGGAAAACCCCTGCGAGAAGCTCGTGTCGCGCGGGTGGAGGTCCTCGCAGTCGATGTAGGGGGCGACCCCCGCGAAGCTCTGCTCGCCGAGGTCGCCGTACAGCACCATGGAGTACTCCACGTCCGCGGGTGGGCGCTCGGTGGTGACGAAGACGCCGTAGGGGGCGAGGCGCGTGCGCACCGCCTGCAGGATCGACATCTTCTGGATCTCGTTGCCGTCGAACGGCCCCACGTAGCCGTCGAAGGTGCCGGCGAGGGTGCTGCAGTTGCCCACCGGGTCGTTGCCGCACCCGGTCTGGAGCACGGCGCCGTCGAAGTTTATGTACAGCGTGGTGGGGGTCCCCGGCGCCCGCGAGCGCGCGGTGCCGTCGGCCGGGGCGGGCGAAAGCGGCGGCGTCCACGGCAGACCGGCGACGACGGCGAACGCGGCGACCGGAACGAGGGTCGGCACGAATTCAGCATAGCACATCCACCCGACCGGGGCGAATCGGTCGCAGGGGACGATGGCGACCTCGGTCGTGTGTGCCCCGGCGAGCCGCCGTGCGGTGCCGGGGGAGGCGGTGCCCGCGACGGGCGGTGTCGTACGCCTCCCCCACCAGGGAACGGACGTCCGTGCGACGGGGAATTCAGGTCCGCGCCGATGCGGCGACCGGGTGCAGGCGGCGGAAGGTGGAAAGGGGCAGGGCCTCGAGGTCGATCCAGCCCTCGGCCGCGCGGTGGTCGAAGGCGTCGTCGGCACCGTAGGTCGAAAGGCGCGGGTCGTAGAGGATTCCCTCGCCCTTGCGCGCCACGACCACGGCCTTGCTCTTGAACAGGCGCACGGTCACCTCGCCGGTGACGTAGCGCTGGACCGATTGCACGGCGGCGTCGAGGACCTCGCGCAGGGGGGCGTACCAGTGACCGGCATAGATGAGGTCGGCGTAGGCCTCGTCCACCTGGCGCTTGAAGGCGTAGAGGGGGCGGTCGAGGACGGCCGTCTCCAGGTCGCGGTGCGCCGCGATGAGGACGAGCGCGGCGGGGCACTCGTACAACTCGCGCGTCTTGATGCCCACGATGCGGTTTTCGAGCATGTCGATGCGGCCGACCCCGTGCGCCGCGGCGCGCTCGTGGACCTTCTCGATGAGCGCGAGCAGGGGCAGGGCCGTGCCGTCGAGGGCCGTGGGGACCCCTTGCTCGAAGGCGATCACGAGGTCCTCCGGTGCGTCTGGGGCCTTCGCCGGGTCCGTGGTCCAGCCCCACACGTCGTCGGGCGGCGGGGTGGCGAGGTCTTCGAGGACCCCGCCCTCCATCGAGCGCCCCCAGAGGTTCTCGTCGATGGAGTAGGGCGACTTCTTCGTCGTGGGGACCGGGATCCCGCGCGCGGCGGCGAAGGCCATGGCCTCGTCGCGGTTCATGTTGTGCTCGCGCTGGGGGGCGATGATCCGAAGGCTCGGGTCGAGGGCCCGGGTCGAGAGATCGAACCGGACCTGGTCGTTGCCCTTGCCGGTGGCGCCGTGGGCCACCGCGACGGCGCCGGTCTCGTGGGCGATGCGGACGAGGTGGTGCGCGATGAGGGGGCGGGACAGGGCGGCCGACAATGGGTAGGTCTGCTGGTACAGGGCGTTGGCCTGCAGGGCCGGCAGGATGAACGAGGATGCGAACTCCTCGCGGGCGGCGACGAAGTGCACGTCGCAGGCGCCGGCCTCCTTGGCGCGGGCGGTCAGGCGGCCCTCGTCGGGGGCCTCCCCGACGTCCACGTGGACGGCGACGACGTCGAGATCGTAGCGCTCGCGCAGGACCGCGATCATGACGGAGGTATCGAGGCCGCCGGAGTAGGCGAGGACGACTTTGTTGCGTTGTTCGGTCATGGGCTCACAGCGGTGGGGTTGGGGGAGGTGGGAGCGCGGCGACGCGCGCCCGGGTGCGTCAGGCAAGGCCGGCGAGATCGCGGATCCGCGCCGCCAGGTGCGCGGTGCGGCGGGTGCTCTTGGGGATCGCGAGGACCGTGTCGTCCCCTGCGACCGTCCCCAGGAGGTCGGGGAGCTTGAGGGCGTCGAGGTCGAGGGCCACGGGCTGGGCCCGCCCGACCTTCGTGCGGATGACCACCATCACTTCGTTGTGCTGGACGGAGACCACCATGTCGGCCGGGAAGGCGCCGCGCTTGTCGCTTTCGAGGACGTAGACGAAGGTGCCGTGGTCGTCGATCCGCCGCCGCGCGCCGAGGAGCTTGAGGTCCCGGCTGACGGTGGACTGGGTGGCCCGGATGCCGCGCTCGGCGAGCAGCTCCACGAGCTGATGCTGCGTACTCGCCGTGCCCGACTGCAGGATCTTCCGCAGGACGAACCGGCGGGTCTTCGCGGAGGTCACCGAACCGTCGTGGGGCGCCGGGGCGGGCGGTGTGCGGGGGGTCACGGCAGACCTCCTTGCGCATCGAACACGACGTCGCTCAGCAGCGCCATCGCGGTCCACAGGCGGTTTTCGGCCTGGTCGAGCACCCGTGAGGCGGGACCGCGCAGCACCTCGGTCGTGCATTCGACCCCGGGGGTGGCCGGCAGGCAGTGCAGAAAGATCGCCCCCTCGGCCGCGCGGGCGAGCAGGGCCGCGTCCACGCGGTAGGGGGCGAAGACGGCTTCGATGTCTTCCGGTCGTTTCGAGGACTCCTCGCCCATGGAGATCCACGTGTCCGTGTAGACCACCTCCGCACCTTCGACGGCCTCGCGTGGGTCGTGCAGGAGGACGACGCCGCCTGCGCCCCGCGGGTGGTGGGACCGGGCGGCCTCGACGACGGCCGGGTCCGGTTCGAAGCCCGCCGGGCAGGCGGCGCGGATCTCCACGCCCAGATCGGCGGCGGTCCAAAGCAGGCTGTGCAGGACGTTGTTGCCGTCGCCCACGTAGGCCCAGCGGTGGGGTTGCTCGAAGAACGCGGCGGGGTCGTGGGCGTGTGGGCGGCCGGCAAGGCGCGCCGCCTCCCACACGGTCATGGCGTCTGCGAGGCCCTGGCACGGATGCCACAGATCCGACAGGGCGTTGACGACCGGGACCTGCGCGTGGGCGGCCAGGGCGTCGAGCTCGGCCTGGGCGTGGACGCGCGCCACGACGAGATCCACCATGCGGCCGAGCACCGCGGCCCACTCCTCGAGGGCCTCGCCCTTGCCGAGCTTCGTGTTGTGCGCGCCGACCTCGATGGTGTGGCCGCCGAGGCGGTGTACGGCCACCGTGAAGCTCACCCGGGTGCGCAGGCTCGGCTTGGCCATGACGATCGCCGCGTGCCGGCCGGCCAGCGGGCGCGCGGCGGCCAGCCGGCCCTCGTGTTTGGCCGAGAACGCGGTGCGCAAGAGCGCCAGCCGCGTCGCGCGCGACAGGTCCGCGTCGGTCAGGACGTGCCGTGTCGAAGGTTTGTTCGTGCTCGTCACGAGACCACCTGCCGGGTGATGAGGGTGCCGATGCCGCGTTGGGTGAACAACTCGCCGACCAGGGCGTGGGGCATCCGGCCGTCGATGAGGTGGACGGCGGGCACGCCGCGGACGGCCGCCTGGCGCGCGAAGACCGGAAACTCGGGATCGTGGCTCGTGAACCGGCCGCGGGCGAGTCCCTGCAACACGAGATCCGGCGACAGTTGTTCGACGATCCCCGTCTCGTCGAACAGCCCCTGGTCGTTGCCCAGGACAAGGAGCTTTTGAATGCCCAGGGCGATGGCCAGATCCACGACCGGGCCCGGATCGGGGGCGGTCTCCGGGACGAGGCACAGGTGTCCGCGCATGGATGCCTCGGCAATGGCCGTCGGCTCCGGCGGACACACGACCACGTGGTGCCCGAGGGCCACCGTGGCCTCGCGCACGGTGGTGACCGCCTCGCCCTCGGGGAGCACGACCACCGGGCGGATCCCGGCGTCGAGGCACAAGGAGAGGTCTTCGGTCAGGCTGGCGAGCAGGTCGAACCGATCGATGACGTGGCCGCGTGCGTACACGAGGGCGCGCAGGCCCGTGAAACATCGCACATAGGACAGACCGTCCACCAGGAGCTGTTGCTTCAGACGCGGCGAGTAGGCCGCCAGCGAGATGTTCCGCGCGACGGTGCCGCCGGGTTGTACCTCCACCTGGGCGGCCTCGTCCGCGTTGATCCGGACGTAGTCGTAGCTGAGGTCGCAGCCCCAGGCGCGGCCCCGGCCGGGGCCATCCCCGATCCGCACGTCCCAGCGGATCGTGGCCTCGGCGAGGGCGCGCTCGAGGCGGGTGGAGGACGGAAGGGGGCAGGGTGTGCCGGTTTCGACGAGGGGGACGCCCTGGGCGGACACCGAAAGGTCCCGCGGCGCAATGGAGAGCCCCGCGTCGAAGCAGGCCTGGCCCGCGGCGGCTGCGATCCGGCCCCAGTCGGGCTTGCCGGCGAACACGCTGCACTTGAACAGGCTGCTGCGGCAGCAGCCGCGCGCGACGGCCCGCGCGATCGCGTCGTCCGGGGCGCCACACACGGTGACCTCCAGCAGGCGCGTGGCCCCTTCCCCGTCGCGGGCCACCTGCACGGCGAGGCTGCGCAACACGGCCTCGAAGGCGCGCGAGAAGGCGTCCTCGGCCGCACCCTCGGCGAAGACGCCCGATGCGCCGGAGGCGAGCGCGAGCACGGTGTCGTTCGTGGAGGTGTCGCCGTCCACTGACACGGCGTTGAACGTGGTCTCGATGTGGCGGGCGAGCATGGCCTGCAGGCGATCCGGGGCGACGGCGGCGTCCGTGCACACGAACCCGAGGGTCGTGGCCATGTTCGGGTGGATCATGCCCGAGCCCTTCGCCACGCCGAGGATCCGGACCGGTCGATCGGCGCCGGGGAGCACGCACTCGAGTGCGGCGACCTTCGTGCAGGTGTCGGTGGTGAGGATCGCCCGGGCGAAGGCCGCGAGCCCGCGCGCGTCGCCGGTCGCCTGGGCCACGAGGCCCGGGGTGGCCTTCGTGACCACCGACAGGGGGAGCGGTACGCCGATGACGCCGGTCGAGAGTGTTGCGACGGCACGGGCGGGGACGCCGGCCGCGTCGGCCGCAGCGTCGGCCATGATCTCGTTGGCGGCGACGCCCGCGTCGCCGTTCATCGCGTTGGCGTTGCCGCTGTTTACGAGCACCACGCGGGCGCCGTCTTGCGGCACGAGGCCCGCGTTGCGATCGACACACGGCGCGCGCACCGGGTTCTTCGTGAAGACGCCGGCCATGGAGCACGGCCGGTCGGCGACGATCGCCCCGAGGTCGAGGCGCGTGCGCTTGATGCCCGCGTGCGTGCCGGCGAAGCGAAACCCCGAAGGCGGCGGCGGCAGGGCTTCGAGGTCCGTGATGGGGGTCGGAGTGGTCATGTCCACGCGGCTTTCATGCCCGGCAGGGCGGGCCCCGGTGGAACGGGGGCGGCGAGCCCCGCGTGTGGGTCGAGGCCGTGCAGGCGGTTGAGGGCCACGAGGGCCGCCGAGGCGGCGCCCCGCATGAGGTTGTCGATACTGCAGAAGACAGGCACCAGCCCGCTGGCGGTGACGGGGCCCACGGCGATCCGCGCGTCGTGGGTCCCGACGACGTGGCGCAGGCCCAGTCGGGCGTCCGGGGCGTCGAGGACGTGCACGTAGGGGTGGGCCTCATAGGCCTCGCAAAGAGCGCGGTGCAGGGCGGCGGGGTCGCAGGTGGGACGGACGAAGGCCGTCACGCTCAGGCCGCGGACGATGGGCAGAAGCTCCGTCACGAGGCAGACCGGCGCCCCGAGGTGGTGCTCGATCTCTCGAATGTGGCGGTGCCGGCCGACGTTGTACGGAAAGCTGTTGCCCGCCAGTTCGCAAAAGTGCAGGTGCTCCGCGACCTTCTTGCCGGCCCCCGACGCGCCGCTTTTGCCCACGACGGCGATCGTGTCCTGCGCCACGAGGCCGCGGCGCAACAGGGGGGCGAGCGCGAGCAGCGTGGCGGTGGGATAGCAGCCCGGATTGGCGACCAGGTGCGCACTGGCGATCGGCTCGGGCCAAAGCTCGAAGATCCCGTAGGGGACGCCGGGGCTCGTGCGGAAGGCGTCGGACAGGTCCAGGACGGGGGCCTTCGTGTGCTCCCGGAGCACCGGGGCCCACGTCTTCGAGGCCTCGGCCGGCAGGGCGAGGGCGACGGCCGAGGCGGTGCCGACGGCGGCGCGGTCGGCGGGCGTCCACGAGGCCGGGTCCCGGGCCGAGATCGCGCGGGGGGAAAGCGTCGGGTGCGCCTTCAACAGGCGGACCAGGACCTGGCCCGCATAGCCCGTGGCGCCGAAGACGGCGATCTCGTGGCCTTGCCGGGACACGTGTGCGCTTCTTCCAGACACTTCACTGGCATGCAAGATAATTGCGACCAAGCGCCCGGCTTATGCTGCATATATCCTGCATTATGCAGTTTGCGCCTGGGCGCACCCGAGGCGGCTGTGCGATGGGGCGCCGCGCTCGGGGGGCGGGGCGCGGGCCGATCCGCCGCGGGGTGCGCGCCCGCGCCCAGGGCTTGACAGGACGCCCGGCATGACTAAAGTTCCGGGCCCACGCGGGAATAGCTCAGTTGGTAGAGCGCAACCTTGCCAAGGTTGAAGTCGCGAGTTCGAGTCTCGTTTCCCGCTCTCCACCCGGCCCCTCGGCCGGGTTTTTCGTGGGGGCTGCTGGGGCTCCCGGGGGCTGTCCGACGCGCTTCGGCGCGGGCTGCGCCGTGTGGTGCGCGGTTGCGCGGGGCGGTTGCGCGGCGTAGCCTTGCGGCCGTTCCCGTGATGGGCCGCTCCATACGCATCCTGTTCACGGTCGTCCTGTGCCTGTTGGCGTGGGGGGCCGTGGCCTCGCCCGGGGGCGCTGCGGTGCCCTTGCCTTCGCGGTTCCTCGACCCGGGCGAAGTGGAGGCGGGAGCCTGTGGGCGCGAGGAGGTGGCTGGCGGCTGGGTGGACTGCGCGTCCCCCGTCTTCGCGCAAGCGGGGATCGACGACGGCGCGGCGCGCTCGGTTTGCGCTCGTCACCGCGCTGCGGTGGACCGAGCCCTTGGCGCCGGCAGGATGCAGTCCAGCTTCGCGGCTGCGACCCGTGGCGCCGGCCCGATGCCGGTGGTCGCTCCGCCTGCGCCGTCGCTGGTCGCGGTCTTGCCGTGGTCGAACCTGACCTGGACGCCACGTCGTGCGCGGACCCGCTGTCGTCCGCCTGCCGTGGCCGGCCCCCTGTCGCGGTGCACCGAGCCCCCGTTGCCGCCGCCGAAGATCGTCTGACGCGTCGGCGCGCGGCGTCTTGGATGTCGCTGCGCGGACGTGCCGCCTTCCTGTCGGTCGCAATTCGGGCTGACCGACGGCGCCGGGACCGGACCCCGTCGTGGGCGGGGCGGTCGCGGAGTCGCCCGCACACCCTCTCCTCGCCTTCACACGACCCATCCATGGTCCCTCCCTCGACATCCTCGGATCTTGCCCGGAGCCGACGCCTCCCGTCGTGGCGCGTGGGCGTCGCCTGTAAGATTGCGGCCGCGCTGGCCGCTCCCGTGGTGGTGCCGGCGTGCGGGACCGAGAAGCCATCCGGCGCAGCGCAGGTGCGCGTCGATGCACCGAGGTATCGGGTGGACCTGTTCGCCGACGATCAGGCCCTCGGCGGGGACCACCCGCTCGTCACCATCGTGTTCTTCTCCGACTACGCTTGCCCGCCGTGCAAATCCATGTGGGCGTTGATGAAGAATCTGGTGGAGGACTACGGGCCCGACCTTCGGATCGTGTGGCGTACGACCTCGATCCCCGGCTACGCGCAGGGGGAGCGCGCGGCGGACGCGGCGCTCGCCGCCGCGGCGCAGGGCAAGTTCTGGCCCATGCACGAACGGCTGTACCAGGCGTTCGGGCAGTTCGACCGTGCCACGCTGCGCAGCCACGCCGAGGCCCTTGGGCTCGACGTGCCGAAGTTCCTCGACGACTTCGACACGGGCATCGGGGCCGGCGTGCGACTTCGACACGAGCGGCAGGCCACGCGCCTCGGCGTGCGGGCCGTGCCGGTGTTGTTCGTCAACGGGTTGCCCATGGTGGGGGCGAACCTCGACGAGGCGGCCTGGCACGCCCTTCTCGACGCGGAGATCGCCCGTGCGAAGGAGCGGATGGCGGCGGGGGTGCGGCGCGACGACCTCTACGGGGAGATCCTCCGAAACGCCAAACCCGGTCCGATCCCGCTGGGCCCCAAGGCCCGCGAACTCGCGGAGAAGACCCGGTCGGCGAAGGCGAAGAACGCCGATGAGCCGGTGGCGGTGGCCGTCGAGGGCCGACGGTACGACATCGGGCCGGGTTCGATGCCGCTTCGCGGGCCGGCGGACGCTCCGGTGGTGGTCGTCGCCTTTTTCGATTTCCAGTGCCCGTTCTGTCGGCGCGCCCACCGCGAGGCCCTCACCAAGATTCTGGCGGCCCATCCGCGGGACGTGGCGCTGGCCCTGCGGCACTTTCCCCTCGAGATCCACCCCACCGCCCTCGGGGCTGCGAAGGCGTCCGTGGCGTTCGCCCGGCAGGGTAAGTTTTGGGCCTTCGTCGATCGCATGATGGCCCACGAGGGCTCCATCGGACGGGACCGATTCGTGGCGTGGGCGCGGGACGAGGGCATGGACGAGCAGCGGTTCCTGCGCGACTTCGACGACCCGGCCGTGGCGGCCGAGGTGCAGCGGGACATCGCCCTCGGCAAGGCCGTTGGCGTTCCGAGCACGCCGGCCTTCTTCGTCAACGGTGTGTTCGTGCGCGGTTACACCCCCGGCGCCCTCGAGGCGGCCGTCGAGAAAGAGCTGTCCCTCGCGCGCGACGAGCTGCGCAAGGGCACGCCGCGGGATCGGATCGCCGCGCTCCTTCGCGGTCGCGGGGAGCGCGTCCCTTTGCCAGGTCGAAGGCGCGGCGCCGAAGACGGCGTTCCCGGTGCCTCCGACCGTCCTTCCAACCCCAACCCCAAGAAAGCAACGAAACCATGAAACGAATCACCTTTCCCTCTTTCGTGCTCGTCGGCCTGGCGACGGCGGGCCTTTTGACCACGCCGGCGTGCACCGGCAAGCGCCGCACCGGCGAAGAGGCCGCCGCGCAGTCGAGCGGCAAGCTCGCCTCCATCGACGACGTGGACGACTCCCTCAACGACAAGGTCGAGGGGGATCGCGTCCGTGTGCTGTATGACGCAGAGAAAGACCCGCACAAGGGGGCGGCCGAACCCCTCGTGACGATCATCGAGTTCTCGGACTTCCAGTGCCCCTACTGCTCGCGCCTGGCGAAGACGCTCGACGAGGTCCTGGCCGCCTACCCCAACGACGTGCGCCTGGTGTTCAAGCAGTTCCCGCTGCCCATGCACAAGGACGCGGCGCTCGGAGCCGAGGCGGCGCTGGCGGCCGGGGCGCAGGGCAAGTACTGGGAGATGCACGACAAGCTCTTTGCGCACCAGCGCGCCATGAGCCGGGCCGAGATCGAGAAGTACGCCCAGGAGATCGGCCTCGACATGGCCAAGTTCAAGAAGGCGCTCGACGACGGCACCTACAAGAAGAAGGTGCAGGAGGACATGGCGCTGGGCCGCAAACTCGGTGTGCGCTCGACCCCGACGTTTTTCGTCAACGGAAAGATGCAGCGGGGCGCCCTGGCGGCCGACGCCATCAAGAAGATGGTCGAGGCCGAATTCTCCCAGGCCAAGAAGCTCATGGACGCGGGCGCCAAGCGCAACGAGATCTACGCGCGCATCATGAAGGCGGCCAAGGCGGAGGCGCCGGCCCCCGAAAAGCCGCAGCAGCGTCCCGGCCAGCCGAACCCGGCGGACAACTACGCCGTGCCGCTCGGAGAGGATCGACCGGTTTGGGGCAAGGACTCGGCGCTCGTGACGATCGTGGAGTTTTCGGACTTCCAGTGCCCGTTTTGCAACCGTGTGACGGGGACGCTCGACCAGATCAAGAAGAACTTCCCGGACGACGTGCGCATCGTCTTCCGTCAGCTTCCGTTGCCGTTCCACGAGCAGGCCAAGCCCGCGGCGAAGGCGGCTCTGGCGGCCCACAAGCAGGGCAAGTTCTGGGAGATGCACGACAAGCTGTTCGCCAACCAAAAGGCGCTGACGGAGGAGAACTTCAAGAAGTGGGCCCAGGAGATCGGGCTCGACGTGGCGAAGTTCGAGAAGGACTTCAAGGATCCGGCCCTCGACAAGATCATCGAGGAGGACGTGAAGACGGCCAATCAGTTCGGGGCGCGTGGTACGCCGGCGTTTTTCGTCAACGGGCGTTTCCTGTCGGGCGCGCAGCCGTATCCGCGCTTCGAGGCCCTCATCAAGGAGGAGCTCGAAAAGGCCAAGAAGTTTGCGGCGAAGCACCCGGGCCTTTCGGGCGACGCGCTCTACGCAGAGATGGCAAAGGGCTGGGAGACGGAACTCAAGATGCCGCCGATCGCTGACCACAAGCGGCGTGAGGTGAGTACCGAGGGGCTGCCGGGCAAGGGCAACACGAAGAACCCGAAGATCACCATCGTCGAGTGTTCGGATTTCGATTGCCCGTTCTGCAAGCGGGCCACGGGGACCGTGGACCAGATCCTCAAGGACTACGGGGACAAGGTGGCCTTCTACTTCCGCCAGTACCCCTTGCCCATGCACAAGAACGCGATGCCGGCGCACAAGGCGGCGCTCGCGGCCCACGAGCAGGGCAAGTTCTGGGAGATGCACGACAAGCTGTTCGCCAACCAAAAGGCGCGCAGCGAGGAGGAGCTGGCGAAGATGGCCGAGGAGATCGGGTTGGACGTGGACAAGTGGAAGAAGACGTTCGCCGATCCCAAGACCGAGGCGAAGATCAAGGAGGACATGGCCGCCTGCTCGAAACTCGGCGTGCGCGGTGCGCCGGGCTTCCTCATCAACGGCCGGTTGCTGACCGGCGCCCGTCCGTACCCGCAGTTCAAGCAGGTGCTGGAGGAGGAACTCGCCGGCGGCTTCGAGAAGAAGGCCGCGAAGAAGGGCGAAAAGGACGCCAAGAAGGGGAGCTGATCCCCGAACCGCCGGGTCGCCTCCCCTTCGCCGCGGATGCCCGGGCGAAGGGGGGCGCGCACCCCTTCGAACCCCGACCGCTCGCTTCGGACGTTGTTCGACCATGACCGACGATCACGCACCTCGCCCCCTCAACGCATCTGGCTCAAACGAAGGTGGGCCATCCGCTTCGCCGCCACCCGGCGATGCGAAGGACGGATCAGCGCCCGACCCGGGGAAGAAGGGCGGGCAGACCGCCTTGGGGGTCCTCGGCTTCGTGTTGGCCCTCGCCGTCGGCTTCTTGGTGGGCAAGTGGATCAATCGGCCGGACGTGAAGGTCGAACCGCTCGGAAAAGAACGGGTGCGGGTCGATCTGCGCGGTGACGAGCCGATGCGCGGCCCGAAGGACGCCTGGGTCACGGTCATCGAGTTCGCGGACTTCGAGTGCCCGTACTGCGCGAAGGGGGCCGGTCCGCTGGCGGAGGCCATCGAGGCCATGGATGAGGGGGACGTTCGCCTCATCTTCAAGCATTACCCCTTGCCGTTTCACCGCAAGGCCGTACCCGCCGCGCGGGCGGGATACGCGGCCCATCGGATGGGCAAGTTCTGGGAGGTGCACGATTTCCTGTACGAACACCGCGGCGACGTGACGGACCTGCGCGGGTTCGTGGCGGACCTTGGACTCGATCCCGACGAGTTCGTTTCGCTGATGTTTTCCGATGAGGCCATGAAGGCCATCGACGACGACATGCTGGCGGGCGGCCGGGCCGGGGTCTCGGGGACGCCCGCGTACATCGTAAACGGCCACGTCTACGCCGGTGCGCGCTCGAAGGCGCAGTGGATCGCGATCTTCGAGCAAGCCAAGGAGGAGGCCGAGGCGCTCGGGGTGTCCCGCGAGGCCGTCTACGATGCGCTGATGAAGGATGCGAAGGACCGCATTGGGGACGGGGCACCCGTCGGCGGCAAGCCCAGCGCCCGCGGCCCGGCGCGGCGACCCGGGGAGGCCGACGCCATGGCCCGGTACAAGGTGCCTGCCGGCAGCGACCGGCCGGCGCTGGGAGGCGACGACGCGCTGGTGACGATCGTCCTGTTCAGCGATTTTCAATGCCCCTACTGTCGGCGGCTCGCCGCGGTCGTCACCGAGATTGCTCGCACGCAGGGCGACGTGCGGTTGGTCTTCCGCAACTTCCCGCTGCCGACCCACCCGCGGGCCGAAGCCGCGGCACGGGCCGCGATGGCGGCCGCGCGCCAGGGCAAGTTCTGGCCCATGCACGACGCGCTGTTCGGGCACCGTGGGCCGCTGACGGACGAGGCCATCGTGCGCATGGCCGAGAAGGTGGGGATCGAAGTGGAACGATTCGAGCGGGACTGGAACGATCCGGCAATTGCCGCCCAGGTGCGGGAGGACGTGGCCCTCGGCAAGCGTTTCGGTGTCGTGGCGACCCCCACGATGTTCGTCAACGGCCGGTATGTGCGTGGCGCGCAGACGGCCAAGACCTTGGGGCAGGTGATCGAAAACGCCCGGACGGAGGCGCGGGAGGTCCTGGCGAAGCGGCCCGGCGACGGTACGCCCTATGACCGGATCGTGGCCGACGCCCTCGACCGCGCCATCCCGGAAGAAGCGCCCCAGGCGGGAGCCGCGGCCCCGTGAACACCGCCGGCAGCGTCGCCCGGTTCGTGGCGCTCGCCCTGGCGGGCGGGCTCGTGTTCGCGTTCTTCTGGGCGCTGCCTCCGTCGGCCGAGTTGCAGCGTACGGCGCCGTGCCGGCCGCTTGCGCCCCGCGTGGAGGACCGTCCGGCGCCCGACTTCGAGGCCCGGGACCTGGCAGGCCACCCGGTTCGCCTGTCCGACCTGCGCGGCAAGTTCGTCGTCCTGAACTTCTGGGCCACCTGGTGCGAGCCCTGCGCGCAGGAGTGGCCGGAACTGCATCGGCTCGCCGAGCGGCTGCGTGACCGCGACGACGTGGTGGTCGTGGCGCTTTCGGTGGATGAAAAGGTGGAGGACGTGCATCGGTTCCTGGAACGGATGTCGTTGACCGACACGCCAGTGCAGGTGTGGTGGTCCAACGAGCAGCCCATCCACCGCACCTACGGCTCCCCCAAGCTCCCGGACACCTACTTCATCGATCCAAGCGGGCGGATCCGGCACGTGTACGTCAACGTGCGCGATTGGGGGCGGGCGGAAGCCGCGCGTTGCGTTGCCTCCATGGCGGATCGAACGGGCTGACCCATCCGCGGCGCAGGCGGCGTCGTGTCGTGTCGTGGTACGGTGGGTCCCGTGACCTCGGCCAACTGGCTCGCATCGCCCTTCCCGGAGCCGGTGGACCTCCCCGAGGCGTCCGTGGCGGGGCCCAACCGCTTCTTCAACCGAGAGCTGAGCTGGCTCGCCTTCAACCGGCGGGTGCTGGAGCTGGTCGAAGATGAGCGCGTACCACTGCTCGAACGAGTGCGCTTTCTGGCGATCTCGGACACGAACCTCGACGAGTTCTTCACCGTGCGCGTGGCGGGGTTGCGCAAGCTCGCCAAGCGCGGCAGCGGCCGCACGAGCCTCGACGGTCGCACCCCGGTGGAGCAGCTTCGCCTGGTGGACGCCGAGGCGCGGGCGCTGATGGGGCGGCAGCAGGCCCTGTGGAAGGAGTTGCGGCGCCGCCTGGAGGCCGCGGGCATCGTCATCGTTCGGCCCAAGCGCCTGTCGGACGAAGACCGGGCGCGTCTGCGCGCCAAGTTTTTCGACGAGATCTTCCCGGTGCTGTCGCCCCTGGCCATCGACCCGGCCCACCCCTTTCCGTTCATTTCCAACGGTGGGCTCGTGATGGCGCTTCGCCTGAAGCAGCCGGGCAGGAAGGGAAGCATGGTCGTGCTCGTCCCCATCGCCCACGGCTTGCCCAGGTTCGTCGCCATCGAAAAGGCGAGCGAGACCAGCCGGTACGTGCGGCTCGAACACGTCCTGTCCTTGTTCGTCGAGGAGATGTTTCCGGACCACCGGGCGGGGGGATCGTGCATGTTCCGTGTCCTGCGCGACAGCGACCTCGAGATCGAGGAGGAGGCCGAGGATCTCGTGCGCGAGTTCGAGACCGCCCTCAAGCGCCGGCGCCGTGGAGAGGTCGTGCGGCTCCAGATCTCGAAGGATGCGCCCGGCAGGCTTCGCCGCCTCATCATGGAAGAGTTGCTCGCCGACGCTGATACGGTCGTGGACGTCGATGGGATGGTGGGACTCTCGGACGTGCAAGAGTTGGTCCAGGCGGACCGGCCGGACCTGTTGTGGCCTCCCTTCGTTCCGCGCGTGCCCGAGCGCGTGCTCGATCACGACGGCGACATGTTCGCGGCGATTCGCCAAAAGGACATGCTGCTGCACCACCCCTACGAGACGTTCGACATGGTGGTGCAGCTCATCCGACAGGCGGCCACCGACCCGAACGTGGTGGCGATCAAGCAGACGCTGTATCGGACGAGTCGGGACAGTCCCATCGTGGATGCCCTGTGCGAAGCGGC
>JALSIN010000099.1 GCA_026989935.1 Polyangiaceae bacterium
CAGGGAAGGCGGTGACCGCGGTGGTCGAGCTCAAGGCGCGGTTCGACGAGGCGGCGAACATCCGCCAGTCACGGCGGCTCGAGCGCGCGGGGGCCCACGTGGTGTACGGCTTCTTGGACTACAAGACCCACGCCAAGATGAGCCTCATCGTGCGTCGCGAGGGGGAGCACCTGCGCACCTACACCCACTTCGGCACCGGCAACTACCACCCCGTGACCGCCAAGGTCTACACGGATCTGTCGCTCTTTTCGGCGGACCCGGCGCTGGGACGGGACAGCGCCCGCGTCTTCAATTTCGTGACCGGTTACGCCAAGCCCACCGGACTCGAGCGGGTCGCCGTCGCGCCCATCGACCTCGAAGCGCGGATCCTCGACCTCATCGAACGGGAGATCGAGCACGCCCGCGCCGGTCGGCCCGGCGTCCTGTGGGCCAAGATGAACGCGCTCGTGGAACGCGCGGTCATCGAGGCGCTCTACCGTGCGAGCGCTGCGGGCGTGGAGGTGAGTCTCGTCGTGCGCGGGATCTGCTGCCTGCGTCCGGGGATCACCGGCCTGTCCGAGCGGATCCGGGTCAAGTCCATCGTCGGTCGCTTCTTGGAGCATTCACGGATCTTCTGTGTGGGCAACGGGCACGGCCTGCCCCACAAGAAGGCCCGGGTGTTCGTGTCGTCGGCGGACTGGATGGGGCGCAACTTCCATCGGCGTGTGGAGACGATGGTCGAGTGCGAAAACCCGACGGTCAAGGCGCAGATCCTCGAACAGATCATGGAAGCGAACCTGGCCGACGAGGCAAACAGCTGGATGCTGGATGCCCATGGGAACTACGTGCGGCCGGCGCCCGAGCCGGGCCGAACGCCCTTCGACTGCCACCGCTTCTTTCTGCGGTTCCCCTCCCTGTCGGGCCGGGGGTCGGCCGGAGCAAAGGACGTGCCTCCGGTGGCATCGCTCATCGCCGGCGACGATGCCCCGCGGGAGGCGGTCCGGTGACGAATCCCGCGCCGGCGGATGTTGCGGCGGACGCGCCCATTCGTGCGGCCGTCGTCGATGTGGGGTCGAACTCGGTGCGGCTGGTGGTCTACGACGGTCCCGCGCGGATCCCCGACGTGTTCGCCAACGAGAAGACCCTGTGCGGCCTCGGCCGCGACCTCGCGCGCACCGGTCGGCTTGCACCGGATGGTGTGACGCGGGCGAAGGCGGCCCTTACGCGCTTTGCGGCGATGACCGCCGCGCTAGGGATCGATCGCGTGGACGTGGTGGCGACGGCCGCCGTCCGGGAAGCCGAAGACGGCCCGGCCTTCGTCGAGACCGTGGCCGGCGCGACGGGCTGGAGCGCGCGCGTACTTTCGGGCGAGGAGGAGGCGCGGCTGGCCGCCCTGGGCGTCGCTTTCGGGATCCCCGACGCCTGCGGCTGGGTGGTGGACATGGGGGGGGCCTCCGTCGAGGTCGCCGCCCTCGACCGGGGCCACGTGGGCGCGCGGGTGAGCCTCCCGGTGGGGCCGTTGACCCTTGGAGATCTGCCCGTGTCGGAGGGCCAGCGCGAGGCGTACCTGCGCGGACTGCTGGATGCCGCGCTCGCGAGGACGAACGGAGAGCACGAGATGGCCTATCTGGTGGGTGGATCGGCGCGAGCGATCGCCCGGGTGGACATGCTCCGGCGGGGCTACCCCCTGCCGGTGCTGCACGGATACGAGATTACCGCCGACGACTTCGAACGAACACGCGCGATGATCCGCAAGACGCCGCCCGCGCAGCTACGAGCCGCCACCGGGATCGGCGCCGGTCGGGTCGCGCTGTTGCGCGAGGCCTCCGAGTTGCTGGGGGCTCTGCTGCGGCGGCTCGACGTGCGCCGGTCGGTCGTTTCGAGCTTCGGGTTGCGTGAGGGCACGGTCTTCGATCGCATGCCGCCCGCCGTTCGGGAGGCCGATCCCCTCCTCGTGGCCGCCCGCACCGTCGAACGGCGTCACGCCCGCTTTCCGGGGCGTGCCGCAGCCCTCGACCAGTTCGTCGAGCCCTTGCTGCTGGGCGCCGACGGCGACCGGCGACGATGGGTCCGGGCAGCCTGTCACCTCCACGACGTCCACTGGCGCGTCCACCCGGACTACCGTCACGAGGTGGCGTTCGACGAGGCCATGCGCGCGACATTGTGCGGGGTCACGCACGTGGGGCGGGTGTACATCGCCCTGGTCCTGTCCCATCGGTACAAAAAGCGCCCCGGCGCCCAACATGGGGAACTGGCGGCGGCCCTCTTGCCGCCGGCCCAGCGCACCGAGGCCGCGGCCCTGGGGCGGGCGATGCGCCTTTGGACCGCGCTCGGGTCTCCCGACGGTCCGACCGTGCCGACGCTCGTCGTGGGGCAGGGGGGCGCAGGGGTGACGCTCCGGCTCCCGGCGCCGGACCCCAGGTGGCGCGGCGAGGTGGTCGAGAACCGGCTTCGAGCGCTGGCCCGGGTGCTCGGCACCCAGGCGCGCGTCGAGCTTGCGCCGACCGCGTCCTGACTCGCGCGCACCGGCTTCTCAGGCCGTTCCGGACGGCGGTGGCACGTCGGTTGCCTCGGCGCGGGTGATCTGTCGCGCCGAGATCCCGAGGAGTGCGTGCGCCGAAAGACCGAACAGGACCGTCGCCGCGAGCTGCAGCAGGTAGGACCAGAAGATGACCTTCGCCCCGATGGTGCGCACCAGTTCGGCGGGCGCGAAGAAGGCCAGGCCCAGCGCCAGCCCCGCCTGGTAGCTGCCGGTCATGGCGGGGCCCGCAGGGACCAGCAGCACCATGTTCAGCACGGCCACGGCGGCGCCCACTTGCAGGAACGAAAGTGGCAACCCGAATCCCCGGGCCAGGATCCACACGCCGCCGACGTTGACCACCCAGTAGGCCATCGTCGCCAGCAGGAAGGGCGCGAGAGGGCGTAGATCCGGCAGCGTGGTCAGACCGGACGACAGCCCCCGCACGAACCGCGCCGCGCGCTCGGCCGCGGCCGGTGCAATGCGGCCCACGAAACGACGTGCGAGATCGGCCGTGGCCTCGGGGGCTCGCGCCATCACCACGGTGGCCACGAGGACGGCACCGAACAGGGCCACCACCACGATCGCGTGGTGCCATACGGTGGCCAGCGGCCCGGCCTCCGGCGGTCGCCCCAACATGCCGAAGAACAGGGCGCAGACCACCAGGCCGTCCACGAGGCGTTCCACCGCCACGGTTCCCAGTGCGGCCTCCATCGGGATCTGGGCCTGCCGGTGCGCCAGGTAGGGCCGCACGAACTCCCCGAGGCGAAAGGGCATGGCCACGACCCACAAGATCCCCGCCAGGGCCACGAGCGTGGCGTCCCGAAACGAGATCGGGCCGACGGCGCGCACGAGAAACCACCACCGCCCCGCCCGGAGCGCGAAGTAGAGCACGAGGCTGACTGCAAAAGCCGCGACCGGCCCCCCGGGAACGGACAGATCGGAGGGCACCACCTCGACCTGGCGACTGACCAGGTGGAGGATGAAGGCACCCAGGACCGCCGAAACGGCGATCCGCGGCCACCACGATCGCGGCAAAGGGGGCGGTACGGATCGCGACGGCATCGGGGGCAGGCAACGGGCGGAACGCACCGGCCCGCCCGGCCGGCCCGCCCGCCCGCGTCAGGATTGTTTCCGGAAGCGTGAAAGGTTGGCGGGGAGCTCTTCGAGCGGCGGCCACTCCTTTTCGGGGTGGAGCTTCTTCGCGCGCTCGTAGAGTTGCTCCTCGGTTTCCGGACGGTTCGGGTCCGGCAGGCAACACTCCACCGGGCAGACCGCCTGGCACGCCTCGTAGTCGTGGAAGCCGACACACTCCGTGCACCGGTCCGGGTCGATGACGTAGATGTCGTCGCCTTCGGAGATTGCCTCGTTCGGACACTCCGGCTCGCAGGCGCCGCAGTTGATGCAGTCTTCCGTGATGTGCGTTGCCATCGTAGGGGCTTGTGTATCACCGGTGGGGCCGGGGCGCAAAGGGGTGAGCCCGGGTCGGCGCAATCGGGGCACGGGCGGGCCGGGCCGGGCGCGTCTTGGGCGGGGCCCTACGCGAGCAGTGCCCGTACCTTCGCCATCGCCCCGTCCCAGTTGCGCAGGCACCGTCCGAGGTTTGCCGGCCGGCCGAGCAGACCTGCGGCGAAGAAGCCGGTTGCCGGTGCCGAGGTCACCACGATCGCCGCCCGGCACTCGAGGAGTGTGACCGGGTCGCGCCCGAGCCCCGCCCGGCGCGCCCAGCGGGTCACCACGGTCGTCGCGAACGACAGCTGGGCTCCGACGAGTTGGATGTCGAGCGCCGACACGGCGGTCGGGTCGTGCGCGTAGTCCACCGCGTCGCCCGCGTCGTCGCACAGGACCGCGCCCCGGGCCCCGGGCGTGCCGGCCACCCAGGCGGCGAGAACCGCCCCGAAGGACGAGCCCGCCCCCGTATGCAGCCCGTGGGAGCATTCATCCACCGGCGTCCGTCCCCGGCAACGGGGCCGTACGAACGCTGCGCTCGGCTCGCATCCGTGCGAGGGTGCGCTCGAGCTCCCGGGCCCGGTACTTCACCAGGACGGCCTCGCGCAGCGCCGCCTCGACTTTCGGATCCGAGCGCGGCGCCGACGGCAGCTTCTCGTGCAGGACCACCCAGTGCAGCCCGAAGCGGCTGCGGATCGGCCCCACCGCCGCAGGAGCCTGCGCGGCCGTGATGGCGCGCTCCCAGGCCGGGTCGAGGAAGGGCTTGGCACAAGTGCCGTCGCCTGCGCGCTCGAGGCAGCGACCGAGGTCCACGCCGCCCGCCTCGTAGCGCACCTGGACCCCCGGGGCGTAGGCGCGCGGCACGAAGCGCACGAGGTCCCGCAAGGTGGGGCAGGTCTCGTCGCGGCCGACGGGCACCAGGGGGGCCAGGAAGCCGGTGACGGCGTCGTAGACCGGCTGCGCTCGGGCCCAGAACGCCTCGGGGGGCTCGGCGCCGCCTTCCGGCGCCGGGTCGGGCGCCACCAGGATCTGGCAGAAGACGGCGACGGGGTGCTCGCGCACCACCGAGAACCCCCGGAGGACCTCGGCCACGAGCGGGTCGTCGTCGGGGATGGCGTCCGGGCCGTGGGCGGGTTCGAAGATCTCCGACAGCCAAAGCCGCGCCCGGGCCGCACGCTCGAGCCGTTCCACCCGGCGCGGCGGCAGGGGGTCGTCGCCGGCCACGGCCGCAAGACGCAGCACGTCGGCGGCGCGGCGGCGTGCCTGCGCCTGCGAGATCCCGGCCTCCCGGGCGATCTGGGCCACCACGGCGCGACTGGCGGCGTGGTCGCCGACGACGACCGCGGGAGCATCCTCTCCGGCCTTCGCGGGCAGGCCCTTCGTGCAGCCTGCGGCGAGGCTCGCGGCGAGGAGGGCGGCGTAGCGGGAGCGGCGCCCCGCCTTGCCCATTGCCCGGCCGTCAGAAGGGGATCGAGAACGCGACCGTGCCGAGGCGCGCGCCGCACAGGTCGCTTCGCCGTTCGAGGACCCGCTTGGGGAGGTAGCCGCCATCGGTGCAGTAGATGCTTCGGGTGTCGTCGTAGTCGAAGATGATGTGGTTGTACGTCGCCTGCAGGTAGGCGCCTTCGAGGAAGGCCAGGCCGCGAAAGCGCGCGATCCCGTCGAGTTGCCAGGTTAGCTGAATCCCCGGCGTGTGGGACATGAAATCGTCCATCTTCGGGTCGCCGCTGCGTTCTTCGTCCTGCGCCCCCGTGTAGATCATGTCGTCCCGGTAGAAGCGGGCCTGGGTCTGCGTGTAGAAGCGGTACCGCAGCCGTGCGCGCAGGTGGCGGGTGATCCGAACGTGCAGCCGCAGGTCGATGGCGTGGGCGCGGATCCCCCAGTCGTCCACGTAGAAGCGGTAGCGCGGGTCGAGCGTAAGGCGCGCCCTGGGAAAGACGGCCCGCAGGTTGGCGAACAGGGACACGCGGTCGCGCTCGCGCGGGTGCGCCTCGGGGAAGCCGTTGGGGATCGTGGCCTCGCGGTAGGGGTTGTCCATCGGACCGCGCGCGAAGGAGGTCTCCACCGCGGCCTGGGCGAGCAGCTTTTTGTGCAGGGCGTGGGTATACGTGGCGGCGAGGTAGTGGACCTGGAGCAGGTTCTTGTTCCCCGCGTTGTCGTCGAGGCACTCCGTCGTGGGGACGAGACCGCCGCACCAGGGGTTGACGTCCGCCGGCCCGCGCAGGGCGAATACGCGGTTGAAGGCATACGTGTACGACAGGGCGAGGTTGATCGTGCGCTGCAGGAAGTCGCGCCCGAAGGAAAGGCCAAGGTCGCGGGCGATGTAGTCGGTTTCGGTGGAGTAGCGGAAGTGCCCGCCGAGTTGCCACGGCCCGAGCTTCGAGGCCACCGTGCCGATGGCCTCGTGCCGAAACTCCGTGAACGCGAAGTCTCCGCCGGTGACCTGCATGGCGCCGGCCGCGATCGACGCCGAGGTGATCGCGTCGAGCAGGTAGCCCGCCCCGAAGGTCAGGCGCTCGTCCGGGGCATGCACCGTCACCCGGACCCCCGGTTGCAGCACCCGGGTCGAGCGCTCGCGGTAGTAGTTGCCGTAAATCGTAAGGCGCCCCTGCTCGGCGCGGACGAGTCGGCCGAAGACGAGGGACAGGGCGATCGCGCACACGGCGACCGCGAGCAACGGGCGCGGGATCAGCCGCATCCGCACCCACCGCCCGCGGCCCCGTGGCCGCCCACGGCGCCTTCGCGGGCGGCCTCGACGTGACCGTAGAAGGTCTCCTCTTCGGCGTCGGCGGCCGGGGTCATCTCCGGCAAGGACAAAAGCGCCCGCTCGGCCGGCCGGACCGTCACGCAGCCGGCCGGCAGCGCGACGACGACGGCGAGCGCGGCCGCGCGGCGGGCGGGCCGGTGCAGGGTGCGTGGGGAGCGCGACATGGGCGCACCGTCGCACCAATGACCGCGTGGAGGCAAGTCGGGGCACGCGCGGAGTTTGCCGGGCCGGTGCCGTATGCTGCGGCCGCCATGGCCGACCGCCCCGCAGGTTCCAACCCGCCGATCATCGCGCTCGACGGCCCGGCCGGGGCCGGCAAGAGCACCGTCGCCAGGCGCCTGGCCGAGCGTCTCGGGCTACCCGTGCTCGACACGGGTGCGCTGTACCGGGCGCTGGCGCTCGCCGCGCAACGCCGGGGGATCGACTGGGACGACGAACCTGCGCTCGCGGCGCTCGCCGAGGGACTCGACGTGCGGTTCGAGCGCGACCCGGCCGCGGGGGTGGACCGCGTCGTGCTCGAGGGGGAGGACGTCACGCGGGCGATTCGGACGCCCGAGGTCGCCGAGGGCGCCTCCCGGGTCTCCGCCCACCCCGCCGTGCGGAGGGCCCTGCTCGACGTGCAGCGGGCGCTCGGGGCGCGCGGTTGCGTCGCCGAGGGCCGGGACATGGGCACGGTGGTCTTCCCCGATGCCGACGTGAAGCTGTACCTGACCGCTGGCCGGCGCGCGAGGGCTCGGCGCCGACGACAGCAGATGATCGCCCAGGGGCAGACCCCGCCCCCCCTCGAAGCCCTCGAGGCGGCCATTGCACGCCGGGACGAGCGGGACGCCGGTCGGGCCGTGGCGCCCCTGCGCCCCGCCGCCGATGCCCGTGTCCTCGACACCACGGAGATGACCCTGGACGAGGTGGTCTCGGCAGCATTTGCGCATATCGCGCAGAGGCGTCCGGATCTGGTGGCGGGGCGGTAGGTCCGCTCGGCGCTTGCGGGCCCGCCGCCAAGCCCCTAGCCTCCCGGCTCCGCGCCCGCCGCGGTCGGCCGCCCCGCGAGGGCCGCGTGCACGCGCGGAAATCGAAGGAAAGGATCCCATCGAATCACCATGTTTCAACGCGTCACCAAAGCTCCGGAAGACGAGAGCTTCGCAGAACTTTTCGAACAGACCGCCCCCGAGAAGAAGCCCGACGTCAAGGAGGGTTCCATCGTCCACGGGACCGTGGTCGATATCATCGGCGACCATGCGGTCGTGGACGTGGGCCTGAAGGCCGAAGGACTCGTACCCCTGCGCGAGTTCAAGGAAGAAGACGACGACTCCGACGTGCTGCCGGACGTCAACGTGGGCGACGAGGTCGAGGTTTTGCTGGAGAGCTTCGACGACGACTCCGGTCTGGTCGTGCTGTCCAAGGAGAAGGCACGCAAGCGCAAGGTCTGGGACGAGATCCAGCAGGCGGTCGAGAACGACGGGGTGGTCACCGGGACGATCCTCGCCCGTGTCAAGGGCGGGCTTTCGGTGATGCTCGCAGGCGGCGTCAAGGCGTTCTTGCCCGGCAGCCAGATCGACCTGCGCCCGGTTCGGAACCTCGACAACTTCATCGGCAAGGAGTTCGAGTTCAAGATCATCAAGTTCAACAAGAAGCGCGGCAACATCGTGCTCAGCCGCCGCGTGTTGCTCGAAGCCGAGCGTGCCGAACTCAAGAAGGAGACCCTCAAGCACCTCGCTGAGGGGCAGATCGTCGAAGGCGTGGTCAAGAACCTCACCGACTACGGGGCCTTCATCGACCTCGGCGGCATCGACGGCCTGTTGCACATCACGGACATGTCCTGGGGGCGTGTCCACCACCCGTCGGAACTGTTCCAGGTGGGGGACAAGGTGCAGGTCAAGGTTCTCAAGTTCAACGCAGAGAGCGAGCGTGTGAGCCTCGGTCTCAAGCAGATCACGCCCGACCCGTGGATCAACGCCGAGGAGAAGTACATTCCCGGCACCGTGGTGCAGGGCAAGGTGGTCAGCATCAAGGACTACGGCGCGTTCGTCGAGCTCGAAGAGGGCATCGAGGGGCTCGTACACGTCTCCGAGATGTCCTGGACCCGCCGCATCAAGCACCCCAAGCAGTTCGTGGAGGTGGGCGACGAGGTCAAGGCCGTCGTGCTCGACATCGACGTCACCCAAAACCGGATCTCCCTGGGGATGAAGCAACTCGAGGAGAACCCCTACGAGAAGGTGGTCGAGAAGTACCCGCCCGGGACGACCGTCCAGGGGGTCGTGCGGAACATCGCCGACTTTGGCATCTTCGTGGAGCTCGAGCCGGGTATCGACGGCCTGGTGCACCTTACGGACCTTTCGTGGACCCAGCGGGTGCGTCACCCCTCCGAGCTGTACAAGAAGGGCGACGAGGTGGAAGCCCTGGTGCTCAACATCGACAACACGGGCGAGAAGCCCAAGATCTCCCTCGGGATCAAGCAGCTCCAGCAGGACCCGTGGGATCGGATCCCCTACGAGTACCCGGTGGGCAAGATCGTCGAGGCCAAGGTCCTCAAACTGGCCGATTTCGGCGCCTTCGCGGAACTCGAACCGGGCGTCGAGGGGCTCATCCACATCTCGGAGATCACCGAGGAGCGGATCGACGACCCGGCGCAGGTGCTCGAACCGGGGCAGACGGTCCGGGTCGAGATCATCCAGATGGATCCCACGGAGCGCCGCATCGGCCTGTCGATCAAGGGGGCCCAGCGGCAGGACGCGCTCGCAAGCTCGCAGGGCTTCGCCGACGCGAGCCAGGCGGGCGCCACCCTCGGGGACGTGATCGGCGACAAGTTCCGCACGGCCACGGCGAACCAGGAAACCGCCGAAGCGGGGGCGGACGAGCAAGAAGGCTCGGACGAGGGCTGACCAAAGGGCGCCTTCGCCCACGACGCGGCCCGGTGGCAATCGTTGCCCCGGGCCGCGCCGGTTTCGCACGGCGGTCCCCGGTTGCCACGGCCCGGCGCCTCCGCTATGGCAGGGGCGATGGCACGCCCCGAACACGCGCGCTTGCCGAGCCTGATCCGCCCCACCGCCGTCGGCCTGCGCGCGGCCGTGGTCGCGTCCCGCTGGAACGGTCTCGTGGTCGAGCGGCTGATCACCGGGGCTCGTGGCGCCCTGCTCGAACACGGGGCGCGGGCGGACGACATCCGGGAGATCCTCGTGCCGGGTGCGTTCGAGCTCCCGGCCGCCACCGACGCCGTGCTCGCGCGCGATGACGTGGACGTGGCGGTGGTGCTCGGCTGCCTGTTGCGGGGAGAGACGATCCACTTCGAGCTCATCGCTCGCGCCGCGACCGGCGGCATCGAGGAGGTGGCCCGCTTGCGTCGCAAAGGGGTTGGCTTCGGGTTGCTCGCGGTGGATACGCTCGAACAAGCGCTCGCGCGTACGGAGCCCGGCCCACACCACGCGGGGGTTGCCGCGGCCGTCGCGGCCCTCGAGATGCACGCGGTCCTGGCGTCGATCCGCGACGGGGAGGCCTGAAGATCCCATGCCGAGCGCCCGTTCGAAACGCGCCGGCCGTGAGCTGGCCCTTTTGTGCGCCTACGCCGTGGACACCCACGGCGATACGCGGACGCTGGACGACCTCCTCGACGGCGGCGAAGGCGGCGGTCCGAACGCGGAAAACCTCGAAGCGCTGCGCGCCGTACCCTACGCAGTGGCCTTCGCCCGGCGGTTGATCGAGGGCCACCAGGCCCATGCAGCGGAGGTTGACCGCGTGATCGAGCGTGTCTCCGAGCGCTGGCGTCTTGCGCGAATGGACCGGATCGACCGCTCGGTCCTGCGCCTGGCGGCGACGGAGCATCGCCTGGACCCGTCGCTTCCTGCGGGCGTCCTGCTCTCCGAGTGGGTCGCGTTGGCGGGCCGGTACGGTTCGGAGCGCAGCGCCAAGTTCGTCAACGGCTTGCTGCGAACCCTGGTCACCGCGGGGGGGCCTGCGGGCGGAGGGAGCGCTTGACGGCGATCGAGGTCGAAGCCGCCGACCGTTCCCTGCTGGCGCGGTTGCGCGAGGCCGAGCCGGGCCGGATGCTCGTCTACTTTCTCGACGGGCAGGACCGTCCCCCACACGGGCTCGCCGGGCTCATCGACTTCGACAGCGGCGGTCGCCTCAGCCGTTTGCTGCGAGACCCAGCCGTGTTCTCGGGGCGGCCGGGCGAGGGGGTCTTGCTTCGGCTCGATGCGCCCGGGCTGCGCGATCCCACCCTATTGGCGGGCCTCGGGCCGTGGGGTGAACCCGGGGAGGCCAGCCGCCTGGCGCGCGCCTGGGTTGAGCGGATCGTCGCCCTCGGGGGGGGCAGCGTCCTGTTGGGGCTCCCGGCCGGGCCGCGCCACGCCAGCGACCGGCTCGCGTTCGCCGAGGCCCTGGCGCGCGCGATTCGGGCCGCCGAGGCCGGCGACGAGCGCCCGCGGACCTGGACATTCGTCGTGGAACCCACCGAGGTCGTACGGCTTTCGAGCCGCCTGCAAGGACCGCTTCGGGCCGCGGGTGCGCCCCCCGCGACCCCATCGTGACGCAGGACCGCGCACCGCGTGGCCGCCTCGCCTATACTGTCTTCCCATGGCCAACCGCATCCTCGTCGTGGAGGACTCGGCTCCGATGCGCGACTTCGTGGTCGCCTCGCTCGAGTCCGCCGGTTCGTTCGAGGTGGTGGCCGTCGAGTCGGGGATCCGGGCCCTCCAGGAGGCCGCCCGGGGAGACTGGGCGGCGGTGGTCACGGACATCAACATGCCGGACATCAGCGGGATCGAATTGATCCGGATGCTGCGCGGGCAGCGGGCGCTTTCCGACGTGCGGATCCTGGCGATCAGCACCGACGGCGCCACCACCGACATCGAGCGCGCCATGAAGGCGGGCGCCGACAGCTATCTGGTCAAGCCGTTTTCGGCGGACGATCTCGTTCGAAGCCTCGCGGAGATTCAGGCGGGCACCTCGTAGATGGCAGGACGCGATCGACCCATCGACGAGTTCATTCCCGAGGCCCAGGAGGTCGTCGAGGCGTTTTCGCGCAGCCTTACGATCCTCGAAAAGCAGATGAAGGCGGGTGAGATCGATCCGGACGTGATCAACGCCGCCTTTCGGGCCGTGCACTCGCTCAAAGGCATGGCCGGGATCTTCGGGGCAGACGCCGTGTCGCAGACCAGTCACGTGCTCGAAGCGGCGCTCGACCGCGTGCGCCTGGGTAAGGCGAAGCTCTCGCCCGAGGTACTCGACGATCTGTTCGCCGCCGTCGATGCCTTCGCGCGGCAGCTTGCGGCCTATGCGGCGGGGGAACGT
>JALSIN010000100.1 GCA_026989935.1 Polyangiaceae bacterium
CCCGCCCCGGACGTAGGTGCGGCACCCACAGCAGCGCACCCGCAGCCGCGCCGACGAGGGCGACCGCGATCCCGATCCCGAACTGGGCGACCGGGGGCATCGAGGCCCACCCGAGCACCGAGAACGAAAGCCCCAGCGTGACCCCGCTGGCCGCCACCACCCCCCCGAGGGCGGCGACGGCCTCGCGCCCGCCGCGGCGGTGGCGGCGCGACCAGAACAACAGGTGGATCGCGAAGTCCACGCCGGCGCCCAGGGCGATCGAGGCCACCATGCTCGTCCCGATGCTCACCGGGTGGCCGAGCAGGGCCAGCACGCCGCCGACGAGCGCCAGGGTCCAAAGCGCCGGGACCAGGGCGCGCAGGAAGCCGAACAGGGCCAGCACGGCGGCCAGCGCCCCGGCCGACAGGAGCGTCGAGGTGCGCACGTTCGTCGTGACGCTTTCGGCGAAGGCGCGGCCGAGGAAGGGCTCGCCGGTGCGGGCGGCCCGCAGCGGTACGGCGCGCACGACCCGGGCCCCCTCGGGCACCTCGGTCACGGCCCAGGTGGGGTCGGACAGCTCGGCCAGGAGCCCCGACACGCGCTCGCAGGCCGGCGACAGCGGGGGCGCGTCCCCCTCGTCCCCGCCGGGGGCGGGCCCGGTCCGACCGTACGGCTCGATCCCGAGGGACCGACAGCGGGCCGCCACCTCCCATCGGGCCTTTGCGTCCACGAGCCACGCGTGCAGGTGCTCGGCGGCGAAGCGGACGCCCTCGGGGTCGGTCGCCACGAGCGTGGGCAGGTGCCGCCGGAGGATCGCCTCCGTCTGCGCCACCGATCGGTCGAGCAGCGACGCCGGGTCGATGGTCTCGATCTCCGCCCGCGGCACCCCCTCCACCGGGCTGTCCTCGGAGTCGAGGGCCTGGTCGCGGAGCCGGCGCGCCTCGGCGAGCAGCGCCGGGTCGGGCGGCACGGGGCGGGCGAGCGCGGCCCGTTCGGCCTCCGACAGGGGCCGCCCGAGCACCCGCCCGACGAGCGCCGCCACCCGGGCCCGGCGGGCGGCGGCCACCTTCTCGGCGCGGGCGTCCAGCACGGCCAGGGTGCCGCCCCGTCCCAGCCGCTCCACCCGCGCCGAGATCCGGTCGAGCACGGCCTGCCGGGCGGGCCCCTGGGCGGGCGCCAGCTTGACGTGCAACAGCGCCGCGCGTGCGTCCGGGGTCATCAACTGCGCCATGGCCGGGTGGTCGGCCAGCATCGAAAGGACCCGGCGCGCCCGCGCGGGCGTCTCGGGGATCCCGCGGCGCCCGCCCAGGGCCGCGTTGAGCGTGGCCACCGGCTCGATCAGGCTGCGCACGTCCGCCACGCCCTCGCTGCGAAGCGCCGCCAGATCGCTGCGCAGGTCGCGGATCGCCTGCAAGACGGCCGGGTCGGCAAGGTCGGCCTCGATCCCGACCTGCACGAAGGTCGAGCCCTCGAAGTGCGCGTCGAAGAACGCCGCCGACCGCCGCGGCTCGCTGTCGGGCGCGAACACGTGAAGCGTGTCCGGATCGGCGGTAAGCCCCGACCAGCTCGCGGCGGTCCCCAGGCCGACCACGACGAGAACCCAGCGCGGCAGGCGGACCCGGGCGAAACGGGCGGACGGGTCGCGGTGCGGCAACACCCGGCGCGGCAGCACGGCCACGAGGGCCGGCAACACCACCAGCGCGAACACCAGCAGCAGGAGCATCCCGAGCCCCGCCACGACGCCGAAGCGGCGCACGGGGACCTGCGGCAGCGCCGCGAGGGCGAAGAAGGCCACCGCCGTCGTCAGGCCGCTGAGCAGCACCGGCACGAACAGCTCGCGCAGGGCGCCGGCGGCCCGCGCCATGGGCGGGCCGTCCCGGCGCAGCACGCCGGATAGCAGGTGCACCCCGAAGGCGCCGCCGAGAGCCACCATCAGGACGGGCAGCGTATTGCTGACGATGGTCAGCGGCTCGTCGAACACGGCGTGCAGGCCGAGCACCCACACGATCGCGAGCCCCGAAAGGAGCAGGTTGACGAGGGCGGCCGCCACGCTGCGCAGCAGCAGCGCCGTGGCCAGGGCGAGCACCCCGATCACCACGGGCGAAAGCGCCGCCAGGTCGGCCTGGGAGGCCTCGGACGCCTCGTTCTCCACGAACGGCGCGCCGCCGAAGTACGCCGGACCGTCCCACAGTGCCGCCACGGCCGCTCGGATCCCCGCGGTGGCGGTGCGGCGCAGCGCGGCCCGGGCGCGCCCGTCCGCCTCGTGGCGCAAGAAGACCAGCAGGGCCGCCGCGCGGCCGTCGGCGGACACGAGGTTGCCCACGGCGTCGCGGCTTCCGAGCACCCGGCGCCGGATCGCCTCGGGATCGTCCATGCCCTCGGGCACCAGCGCGGCGACCTCGAGGCCGCCGGGCGTGACCACCGGGTGGGGCAGGTCCACGAAGGACAGCACCATCCGCACGCCCTCGACGGCGCGCAGCCGCTCGGTGAGCGCCCGCACCGTCCGGACCCGGTCGGGGCCGAGCATCCCCGCCGCACCGCCGTCGAGCCCCACGAGCGCCACGTCGAGCATCCCGAACCGGCGGGCGACCTGGAAGAAGCCCGTGACCTCCGGGTCGTCGGGCGGCAGGAAGGCCAGCACGTCGTCGTCGCGCTCGACCTGGGCCGCCCGCGGGGCGAGGACGGCGGACAGACCGATGAAGGCGGCGAGCACGAGCCACCGCAGGCGCAGGATCAGGGGCCAGGGTGGACCGGCCGTCATGGGGCCGGATGCTACCAGCCCGGCGCCGGGGCCGAACCGCGGCGACCGTCAGCCCCACACGGGGGTCAACCACTCGCGCCGGTGCGGCACGCGCCCGCGGCAGACGTCGAGGAAGTGGTCCCGCAGGCGGGCGGTGATCGGGCCGACGTCGCCGTCGCCGACGATGCGCCGGTCCACCGAGCGAACCGGGGTGACCTGGGCCCCCGTGCCGCACAGGAACATCTCGTCGGCCACGTACAGCTCCGTGCGTCCGATGGGGCGCTCGACGAAGGAAAGGCCCAGGTCCTCGGTGGCGAGGGTGATCAGGCTGCGGCGGGTGATGCCGTCGAGGTTGTCCATCGTGCTCGGGGGCGAGACGAGGGTCCCGTCCCGTACGATGAAGATGTGCTCGGCGCTGCCCTCGGAGACCATCCCCGACTCGGTGAGGAAGATGGCCTCGTCGTAGCCGTTGTCCTTCGCCTCGCGCCGGGCCAGCGCGCTGTTCAAGTAGGCGCCGGTGGGCTTGGTGCGCGAGGGGATCGCGTTGTCGCGGACCCGACGCCAGGAGGTCACGCACACGTCGATGGCGTCCTTGTCGAGGTAGCGGGCCAGCGGCATGCAGTAGGCGATGAAGGAGGTGGAGGTCTCGTCCAGGACGGGCGCCAGCTCGTTCGAGTTGTGCAACAGCAGCGGGCGCACGTACACGTCGTGGTGGACCTCGTTGCGGCGCAGCAGTTCGACGATGATCGCCCCCACCGCCTCGACGGTGCCGGGCATGCGCAGGTAGAGGACCTTCGCCGAACGCGCGAGCCGCCGCACGTGGCGGTCGAGACGGAACAGGAACACCTGCTCGCCGTCGTCGGCCAGGTAGCCGCGAATGCCACCGAAACACCCCATGCCGTAGTTGAGCGCCCGCGAGCGCACGCTCACCGTCGCTTCTTCGTCGGGGACGAACGTGCCGTCGATGTAGGTGACCATCGGGCGCAGCATGCCAGACGAAACAGCGCGGTGTGCGCGCGGGTACGACGAAGGGGGCGGGCGTCGGGCTCGATATGCTGCGGCGCGCGTGTCCTTCGTGCTCGCCACCTTGCTGCTCGCGCCGTGCGCGGCCGGAGCCCTGGGCGCCCGGCGCGGCGGCGCGACGGCGATCGTCGCCGGCGCGTGCACGGGGCTCGGCGCCGCCGCGGTGACCACCACGGTCGTGGCCGCGGCGGGCGTCTTCATCCCGCCGTTCGTCGCGGGGGCGCTGGTCCTGGCCGCCGCCGCCGCGTGGCGTTCGGGCCGGTCCCTGGGCCCGTCCCGAACCGGCGCCCCGGAGCCGCGCGGGCGGGGGGGGCGGACCGCCGCCGCCTTCGTGCTCGTGGGCCTCGTCTCGGTGGGCCTGCGCCTGCCCGTCATGCTGTTTCCCATGGGCGGCCGCGACCAGGGGACGTATCTGCTGCGCGCGCGGGCCCTGGCGCGAACCGGGCGCATCGAGCTCGAGGACCGGCTGCTCGCGGCGATCGGCCGGCGTCCGGCCCAGGGGGACGCCGACGTCCTCGGCCTGTTCGCCCTGGACCGCCGGCCGGCCCGGCGAGGCCGCTACGAGGGCGCCTACCGTCCGGGTTTCTACCTGGCCGACGTCGAACGGGGACGCGTGGTGCCGCAGTTCTTGCACGGCCAGCCCGCCCTGCTCGCGGCCGCGAACCTCGCCTTCGGCCGCGGCCGTGAGGGGGTCGTCGTGCTCGCCGAGGGGCTGCTCGCCGCGTGGGCGTTCTTCGCCGTCGCGGCCCGGCTGCTGTCGTTTCCCGTGGCGCTGTCGGTGGCCCTCGTCTACGCGGCCCACCCGCTCGTCGTCTGGACCTTCCGCCAGACGCTCAGCGAGCCGCTCGCCGCCGTGTTTCCCGCCGCCCTGGCCGCGACCGGCCTCACCGCGCACCTGCCTGCGGCCCCGCTTGCATGGCTGT
>JALSIN010000101.1 GCA_026989935.1 Polyangiaceae bacterium
GTGGCCCGGCCGGTGTCGCGCGCGAAGCGGTGGCCACCGGCGGCGACGATCCGGTCCCCGGGCCGAAGACCCGCCCGCGCGGCGGCCGAACCGGCCAGCACGTCGTCCACGACCAGCGCCCCGCGGTCCGCGGACCAGGACACGAACAGCCCCCAGGCCTTCGGGTCGATCCCCCGCTCGAGGCGGCGGCGCACGTTGGCCGGTACGAACTCGGTGTAGGGATCGAGGGCGGCTGCCGCGGCCGCGAGCGCCCGGGCCAGCACGGTGGCCTCGTCCACCGGGTCCACGTACCGGTCGAGCAGCCGGTCGAGGATCCGGTGGAAGGCCCCCCGGTCGAGCGCGCCGTCCTCGCCGGCCTGCGCGGACCCGCCGGCCGGTGCGGCCCGCGCCGCGGCCGCGACGAGGCCCAGCGCGAGCCCGAGTCCGCGCAGGGCGAGGCGGGGTGGACGCACCACGTCATTGTCGTAGCATCGGCGGCGCGTGGCGGCGAGCACGCCGTCTCGCACGTCCGGGTTGCCCAAGGAGTCTCCGATGATCCGCCGTCCGCTCGCATATCCCGTCTTCGTGTCGCTCGCGCTCGGCGCGGGCCTCGCCGTCTCGCTCGGTGGGTGCAACAAGGAGGAGCAGGCCGAGCCGAGGTCCGGGGAGGCGGCCGAGGGTTCGGGCGGCGGCGATGCGCGCGCGTTGGAGGCGCCCGCGAAGGGCGCGCCCGCCCAGCCCCCGGTGGTTCGGATCGCGGCGGACCAGGGGATCTTGGGGCACCTGTTGCTGCGCGACGCCAGCAAGCTCCTGGCCGACGTGCAGCAGAAGATCATGGTCGGGCAGAGCGCCGCGTTCGTCAACGAGGGGTTCTTGCGCATGGCGCTCGGCGGCCAGCTCGGCGACAAGAAGGCGGTGGCGACGAACGTTCGGCTCGATGCGCCGCTGGGCTGCGCGGTGGTCGATGCGAAGGACGCCGCCGCACCCGTCGGGTGCGTGTTCGCCTACAAGGGGGGCCTTGCACAGCTCGAAAAGGACCTGGGCGCCGGGGCCAAGCAGGCCGACGCTGCCGGGCACGCGGCCCACTTTCGTGTCGAGGGGACGGATCTTTTCGCCGACGTGGTCGGGGAGCACCTGGCGGTGGCCCAAGACCCCAAGGTCCTCGACGCCACCCGGGGCTACCTCGAAAAGCAGCTCCTCGGCCGGGCACCGCAGGCCCTGGGGGACGTGGAGATCGTCGGCTATCCCGCGCGCGTCCGGGCGGCCTACGCCGAGGCGGTGGACGAGTTCTTGGAGATGGCGGCGGCCGGCGACGACGCGCCGGCGGACGTGGAGGATCCGCAGCTTCGAAAGGCGATCGAGGTCTGGCGCGAGTACAACGCGACCTCCACGCGGCAGACCTTCGAGCGGCTCCTGTCGTTCGACCAGATGGCGTTCGCGCTGTCCGTGGAGGAGGCGGGGCTGCGGCTGCGCCTGGCAATGATCCCCAAGCCCGGCGCGCAGGAGGCGAAGGACACCGAGGCGGTCCTGTCGAAGCCGGCGGACCCGGCGTGGCTCGCGAAGCTCCCGGCCGGCGTGGCGCTGGCCTTCGTGGCCCGGCGCGATCCGGTGGCGGCCCTGGAGATGAAGTCGGCGAAAGAAGCGGTCGAGGCCATGACGCGGGCCTACGCGGCGTGGACCGGAAAGGATCCCGCGAAGGTGCGGGCCGCCTACGACGACGCGGTACGCGCGGGGGCGGCCCACTACGGCGAGCACCAGGCGTTCGCCGTGGCGGTCGGGGGGGATGCGCCCGTCGCGGTGTCCCTGATCCAGCAGACGCGGGGTGAGGGCGAGGGCGCGCGCGGGTACCTGCGGGACCTGTTCGCGAAGGCGACCCCGCAGGCGCTCCTGCCGGAGAAGGCGCGGGGGTACGCCACGTGGCGGCTCGAACCCGACGCGGCGGAGGTCGCGGGACACAAGGTGGACCGGATCGTGATCGAAGGCGGGCCCAAGTTCGTCGAGATGGCGGAGGCGGCGGTGAAGAAGGACCCGGACCTCGCAAAGGTCCGGGAGGTGCTCGGGGGATGGAAGCTCGTCGTGGACACGACCTTCGCAAACGGCGCGCAGCTTCTGGTGTGGGCGCCGGGGGGCGAGAAGGCGGCCATGGAGCGACTGCTCGCCGCGTACGAGGGCAAGGGCGGTCTCGGCGGTGGGGCCGTGGCACGGCTGGCCGCGCTGGAATCGGGGGCCTGGTTCGTGGCCGGCCTCGACGCCGGGGCGCTCCTTACGGGCTTGCGGTCGCTGGTGCCCGAGGCAATGAAGTCGGTGCCGGCGGGGATCGGGGGACAACTCGACGACGTGGCCGTGGCCGGCAGTGTGGCGAAGGGGGGGATCGCCCACTGGCAACTCCTGATCCGCCAGGCGTTCATCGACGGCGTGCGCCAGGCCATCGGAGCCGTCGGCGGCGGGGCGAACGGCTCGGCGCCGGTCGAGCCCGCGCCCGCGGGGGCGAAGCCCGCGAAGCCCATCGAGCCCAGCCCCAAGCCGTAGCCGGGGCGGCGCCGGTGGCACCGCGTCGCCGGTCGAGCCGACGCCCGAGGGGACGAAGCCCACGAAGCCCAGCCCCGAGCCGTAGCCGGGGCGGCGCCGGTGCCTCGACGGAGCCGGGAGGGACGCCGTACCGGTCGGCTCAGGCGGCTCGGTCGAAGGCGCGGCGCTGGTGCCGCAGCCACAACAGCGTCTCGAAGAAGGGGCCGACCGTCGCCGCCGTGGCGAAGCGCGCGTAGAAGGCGAAGAGCCTGGGGTCGTTTCGTCGCATGGGGGTCCTCCCGTTTCGGGTCATCGTCCGGTTCCGGGGGAACTACAGATGCAGGGGGCGTGCCACGATCGCGGCCGGTCGATCCCGAACCGGGCCGCCCGTCCGCACCCGCCGCACCGGGACCGGCCGGGGGCGCCCCTCCCGCGGGCGATCCGGAGTCGGCGTCGCCCGAACGGGCGGCCGCGAGCCGCCACACGGCGCCCTCCCCACCACAGACGTGCGGCCGAACCGTCTCGAGGCCGGGGGTAGGTGCTGAACTGCGCAGAATGCGCAGGCTGCAAAACCGGCGGGTCGTTGACGCCGCCCGTCCGGCGGGCCAACCGGGCCGACCGGTCGTCCGGACGCCGACGCATCGTCCGGCGGCCCCGCCAGGTTCAGCCTTCCGGGTTCGGGTTGATGAAGCCCAGGGCGAGGCCACCCGGATAGGCGTAGGAGGTCACGGTCGTGTAACCGACGACGGTGATCCCGAACGGCTCGGTCGAGACCGCTGCGTGGGACCCCTCGGTGATGGGCCAGTCGGCCACTTCGAACCCGCCGACGGTCTGGTACCCGGTGACCACCACGCCGTCCACCTCCACGTCGGCGCCGTCGGCGGGACGGATCACCTGGACGTAGTGCTCGGAGTATCCCGTGCCCGTGACGAAGACGTACCTCGGTAGGAATTGCTCCACCGGGACCATCTGGTAGGAGGCCGGGTCGCCGGTGCCGGCGCCGCCGTCTTGTCCTTCGAGGTATTGCACCGGCATGATCGGGCCGTCGGCTTCGACGAGGAAGCTCTCCTGGGTGGAGAACTCGTGGAACTCGCCGCGGTTCAGGGTGACGGGCGTGCCCGGCTGCGGCGGCGTGGTCGTCACCGTCACGCCATCCTCGGCCGAGTAGATCCGCCACCAGTACCGCTCGTTGCCCCGCGTGGGCGCGTGGGCGCCGACGTAGGTGGTGCCCCAGTATTCGAGGGGGATGAGCTGCTCCTCGATGTGATCGCAGAAGGTGACGCCGCTTGGCACGTTGACGCAGGGGCTCGAACCGACGGCCCAAACGGGCGCCGACGTTTCCAGCACCGTGCCGGACAAGTCCCCGCTTCCATTCGCCCGAACCTGTAACAGGTCGCCCGCGCCCATCGAGACCATGCCGCTACCGCCCGGGGCGACAGCGGGTACGCCCGTGCCGGCTGCAGAGCCGGACGGCGGCCACCAGGTGACCGTGGTACCGTCGTTCACGGCAATCACCTGGAACATGGATGGGTCGATGTTCCCCGCCCACGAGGCCACGATGTGGAACTTGCCGAGGGCGTGGTCGGGGATCAGCATCGACGAGTCGTTGTGCGCCACGGCCGAAATCGGCGAGTGCTGGTAGGCGACGATGGGAAGGTCGCTTTCGACCCGGAAGGTGCCGCCGTCGCGTAGGATGGACACGTCGCCCGGCTCGGGTGGCTTGGACAGCACGAACTCGTGCGTGGACAGGGGCGCGATGGTCACGGGCGCTCCATCCGGCATTTCCACTCCGCCCAGGGGCGTAAAGTAGAGCTGGATCGTCACGTCCTCGGTCGTGGAGACGTTCCCTACGACGATGGATGTCGGTTCCTCGACGAAGTTTTGCATCTTGTTGGCGTGGAACGAGCAGCCCACCGTACTTTGCGTCATCTCGGCTTGCGTGCAGGTGGTGGGGATCCCCGTAAAACCGCCGCCACCATTGCCGCCGTCCGGGATCTCCCCCAGGTCGAACTTCGGTTCGGCGGTGGTCGATCCAGCGGAGGCGCCCGTGGCGGTGGCGGTCGAACCGCCCGCTGTCCCCATCGTGTTCGTCCCACTCGTGCCGGTGCCGGTGCCGGTCGTGTTCGTCGTGGTCGCCGTGGTCGGACCCGCC
>JALSIN010000102.1 GCA_026989935.1 Polyangiaceae bacterium
ACGATCCCGAACGCCTGGGCGCTCTCGGCCGTGTGGGAGCCCTCCTCGATCGCCACGTCCGCCACCTCGAACCCACCGACCGTTCGGTAGCCCGTGACCACGGTCCCGTCCACCAGGACGTCCGCGGCCCCGGCTTCGCGGATGACCTGCACGTAGTGCTCGGGGTAGTTGACCCCCGTGACGAAGGCGTAGCGCTGCAGGAACTGGTCCACGGGAACGGCCTGCACCATGGACGGGTCGCCCTTGTCCACGCCCGTGCTCTCGATCCCCGCCAGGTACTGCACGGGCAGCACGGGCCCGTCGGCGTCCACCAGGAAGTCCACGCCCGGGCCCACCTGGATCTCCACGAACCCGCCGCGGTCGAGGGTCACCGGGGTGCCCGCCTGCGGCGGATCCGTGGTGACCGTCACGCCGTCCGCCCCCGCATAGATGCGCCAGATGAACGGCTCGTTGCCGCGCGTGGGCGCGTGCGCCGCCACGTACCGCCGCCCCCAGAACTCGAGCGGCAACATGACCTCCTGCAGATGGTCGCAAAAGCGGGTCCCCTTGGGGACGTAGGCACAGCGCACCGCTCCGGACACCCAGATGGGCTTGTTGGCGTGGACGAAGGTGCCGCTGACGTCGCGGTCCTCGATGGCGCTTTGGTTCTCGCCGGAGGCGGCGATGCGCACCATGTCGTAGCGATTCATCAGCAGGCTGCCCGTGGCGCCGGCGGCGACCGGATCGACCGGCAGCCCGCTGCCCGCCGTGTCCACCGGCGGCGTCCACTCGAGCACGGTCCCGTCCTCGACGGCCAGCACCATGAAGTAGCTCGGCTGCCCGTTGCCGAGGGGATGGTTCGGATCGTCGAAGGGCGCGTAGGACGCCACCACGTAGTCCTGCCGCAGAGCCGAAAGCGGCAGCAGCATCGACGACTCCGGCGCACCGCCCTTGCCGTTTTCGAGGGCGAGCATGTTCGTCAGCGGGGAGTGCAGGTACGCCACCACCGGCAGGTCCGAGCGCAGCACCACGTTCCCGCCGCTGCGGAACATGGTCCACTGGCTGGCGTCGATGAAGGCGGAGTCCAGCAGGAAAACGTGGGTCTCACCCGGTGCGAGCACCACGGGATCGCCGTTTGGGACCTCCTGGTGGCCGCCCACGGGGATATCGTAGAGCTGCACGGTCGCCACGTCCGTCTCGGAGGGGTTGCCCACCACGAGTCCGTCGGGCTGGTCCTCGAACACGTGCAGCATGCGCGCCGCGAAGAAGGTACACCCGGCCGAGGAGGGCAGTTCGACGGCCAGATCGCACGGGCCGGTGCAGAAGGCCCCGGTCGTGCACGTGGGGTCTTCCTCGGGGGAGCAGGTCACGCAGCGATCGTACCCGCCGCAGAGTGCAGGCTCCCAGGTTCGGCCGGTCGGCGCACAGGTCTCGATGGTGTCTTCACCCGCGCAGCGCTGCTCGCCCGGTTTGCAGATGATCCCGTCCGTCGTCGAGCCGGCGGTCGTCTCCGTGGTCGAACCGCTGGAGGTCGAGCCATTCGACGTGCCGTTCATGTCGCGCCCGCCCGCGGTGCAGGCGGTCGCCATCGCGGCGAACACGATGATGCGGGGCACGGAGCGCATGGGTGGATCTTTGCGCGTTTCGAGCGGCCCGACAACCGAGTCTGCGCCCATGGAGCAAGAGGCGCCGGCTCGACGAGCGCGCACGAGCAAGGTTCGCGGCCGGCGCGACGGAGCCCGCCTCGCCCGACCGATCACGGGCGCTCGCCGCCCTTCGGTTCACCGGCGCCGCGCGTCGCCTTCGGGTCCGGCGCCTCGCTGCCGCGGTCCTCCTGCTTCGACTTCTCCGCCCCCCCCTTCGAGTCGCCACCTTTCGGCTTCGGCGGACCCGCCTGCCCCTTCGAGCCGTCGCCCTTCGGCGCGAGGTCGTCGGCCGTGAGGATCCGGAACTCCGTCCGGCGGTTCTTCGCGCGGCCTTCTTCGGTGTCGTTGGGCGCGATGGGCTCGTCGGGACCGGCCCCGCGCACCCGCAGGCGGGCCGAATCGATCCCACCGGCCACGAGGTAGTCGCGCACGGCCTCGGCGCGGCGGCGCGAAAGGTCCAGGTTGAACGCGCGCGTGCCCACGTCGTCCGTGTGGCCGACGATCTCCACCCGGATCTCCGGAAACTCCTTGAGCACCTCGATGGCGCGGTCGAGGACCGGTTTGGACTCGGGCTTGATCGTGGCCTCGTTGAAGTCGAACACGATGCCCTCGATGACGCCGGAGAACTTCTTGACGGGCTCGGGCAGCTCGTCCGGGCAGCCGTCCTCGTCCTGGTAGCCGTTCTTCGTCTCGGGCTCGGTCACGCAGGCGTCGTCGGGATCCAAGATCCCGTCGCCGTCCTGGTCCGGCGGCGGGCAGCCGTCCGGGGCCACGCCCGGTTCCTTGGGGCAGGCGTCGTCGCGGTCCAGGAAACCGTCGCCGTCCGTGTCACGCCGCGGACAACCGTCGGGCGCCACACCGGGCTCGTCGGGGCAGGCGTCCTCGGCGTCGAGGAAGCCGTCGTGGTCGCGGTCCGGCGGGGGGGGCGGCTTGGCCTTCTTCGGCACGCGCAAGGTGAACGAAAGCCCCAGCAGGACCTCGAAGTGGTGGGTCACGTCGTTCTGCCGCGCCGCCTTCGCCCCCATCAGGTGCCGCCCTTCGAGCCGCAGCGCCACGAAGCGGTGGGCGAACAGCTCGACGCCGACGCCGTAGTGCGCCATCGGATCGACGTCTCGCCCGACCACGTCGGGGGCCGACCGGACCCCCATGAGCCCGAAGCCACCGAGGACGAACGGGACGATCCGGTAGCCGGGCAGCCGAAGGATCGGGTGTCCGCGAAACCCGTAGAGCAGGACGGGATCGTTCGTGGGGGTGCGCGTGAAGGTGGGCACCACGTTCCCTTCGAGCTCGAACCCGAGGTACGCCAGCGGGAAGTAGGCCAGGCGCGCTCCGAAGTCCCCGATCCCCACGGCCCACAGGGGTTCTTGCGGTGCCGTGGCGGGGTCGTAGAAGTCGTGGTCCTTGGAGACGAAGAACAAGCCGCCGTAGACGCCCAGCTCGAACATGTTGTGGGACGGCACGACCCGCCGGATCCAGGGCTTCTTGCGATCCTTCGTGGGGGTCGGGGCACGGTCGGAGGCTTCGGCGGGCGCCGAGGCCGCCCGGGCGGCGCCGGGGGCGAGGACCACGGCGGCGAGGCAGGCGGTCACCGCGAGACGAAGGCGACGGGACGGACCGACGCGGCCGGTCGATCGGAACGTGCGGCGATGGGGGAGCATGGAGCGCGGTGCGAACGGAAAGGAGCGAGCGAACGGAGCGAGCGAGGCGCGCGTGCGGAGGCGATCATTCGCAGGCGGCCGCCTCGTCGAGGCAGCCGGCGGGCTGGGGATCCTGAACGTTGACGAAGATACAGTTCGTGCACGGATCGAGCATGCCGGGGTCGGCGGCCGTCCCACCCGTGCCGGTGTCCCCGCCCGTGGTGCCCCCCGCGTCGCAGTACCCCTTCTCCGCGCACTGCATGGCCACGCAGTCGGTCAAGCGCAGCAGCTTCAAGGCTTCTTCTTCGTCGAGCCCCATGTCGCAGTCGAGGAAGCACGAGAGATCCGGCTCCGGGGGCAGCGGCATGGGCAAGCCCGCCGCGCACCCGAACACGCACTCGATGGCGTCGCGGCAGGTGGTCTCGGGCACGGGCTTCGGCCCGGTGGTCGAGGTGCCGCCCTGTCCGGTCGTCCATGGATCCGGGGGCGTAAGGCCCGTGGTGCCGGCGGTCGTCCCGGTGCCCGCCGCCCGGAGCTTCTCGTCCGAGTCGAAACACGACGCGCCCGCGAGCAGCGTCGCGGCGAGCAGACTTCGCATCCGGAGAGAGGCCACGGCACCGGCAGGATAGCGCCCTTTGTCGCCGCCTGGAATCCCACCTGGGTAAAACCCCTTCCCGGCGGCCGCGTTCTGCGTCACACTACCTTTCGGCGTGGCCCACTCCCATCGCATCCTACTGCCATGGATCCTCGTGCTGTCGGCGGCCGCCGGCTGCCGGGGCAAGGATCTGTCGCTCGACTGCGACTACCAATTCGAGCAATTCACCGAGGAGGCCGGACGAGAGGGGGGCCTCCTCGACGCGCCACCCGACGGCGGCCCATACCCGGTGGCGGTGGTCGTGTCCGAGACCGGCCTCGACCGGCTGGTCAAGGCGGTCGTGGGAGAATCGATCCCCTTCGCCGGCAACGTCCCCCTGGCCGGCTTCGACGCGACGTTCGAGCCGAAGGGGGAGCCGCAGGTCCGGATCCTCGACGTGCCGGGCTGCGTGGATTGCATCTTCTTCGACGTGGAGTTCTACATGTCCCTGGCGGACGGGGGCGGCGGGATAAGCTCCGGGGTCGGATCCACGCGCCTGGGGATCCCGCTGTACCTGACGCCCGGCGACGACGACGTGATGGAGCTTTGGGCCGACTACGACGCCTTGCGCATCGAAACCCTGGACTTCGTGGTCTACGGCTTCGATTCGGCGGAACACGAGGCGCTGGCCGGGGCGATGCGGACCCTCCTGGAGGAGAAGATCCACGAGCAGTACGATCCGACCCACCTGCTCGACTTCGATCCGTGGCAACTGG
>JALSIN010000103.1 GCA_026989935.1 Polyangiaceae bacterium
GAGCGCCCGCCCCTGGGAGCGCGACGCGATCGTCCCCAGGAGCTGCGCAACCTGCGCTTTGCGCGCTGCCACGTCGTCGGGGGCCGACCCCGCGTCCATGTGGAGGTTGTAGACGTCCACGAGGATACCGGGCGCAAGTTCGTGCAATGCCACGGAAAATCCCTTCGACGTCAGGCAATCGCTGCCCATGTCGAAGGTGCCCGAACACTGCTCCCAGGCGTGGCGCTCGAAGTCCGTGAAGGGGAACACGGAGAAGCGATTGAGGCCGTCGCCCAGATCGGTCCCGCCGCCCGGGGGCTTGGGCTCGGACTGATAGGGGTGCGTGGCGTCCTTGGCCAACGCGTCGTGGTAGGCGAAGTCCTCCTGGACGAGCACGAGATCGTAGTCGTTGAGCAGGGGGCTCATCATGGGGATGTTCGTGACCGGGTCGCTGCCGGAGATCCCCTGGGGCAGCCCCGCCACGTTGTAGACGAGCAGGTCGAACTGCCCCTCGGCGGGGGGCGGCAGGTCCCCGGCGGGCCCCCCGGACGTCGCGCCGCCCGTGGCCGTGGTGCCCGCGCCCGTCCCGCCGTCGGTCGCTCCCGTCGCGCCGCCCGCACCACATCCCGCGGCCGCCGCCAGGGCGAGGAGAGCGGCGGGGAGGCGCCGTCGGGTCGAAATGGCGTGGGAAGTTCGCGGTGGCGCATGCATGGTCGAAGCCTCGGCGCGGATGCCGGCGCCGGACCGAGCGGCGCCCGCCGGCCATCATAGAACCCGGGGCGGTGTGGCGTCACGCGGGCGCGGCGAACGTGTGCCCGCGCCGCCGGCACCCAAGCGCCGCCTCGGGCTGCGGGAGGGCGCGGAGAGCGCGAGGACGCGCACGATGGCCCCCCCGGCTAGAAACGCACGGCGAGGCCGCCGGGCACCACGCGCAGGCGGGCCGAAGCCGCCGATCGCCGGGCCTTGTCCCGCCGGTGCAGGTCCACGGCCAGCAACACGACGGACGTGACGAGCAGGGCGCCGCCGACCGCGGTCGTCACGGCGCCGCCGGCGGTCAACTCGTAGACGTTCTCGCAGCGCATGGGGTCCTTTTCGGGGCCGGCGCAGCGGCCGTCGAGGGCCAGCAGGGTGGCGCCGGCGGCCACCCCGGCCGCGCCCAGGCCAATCCCCAGGCCCTCCGCCCACAGGGGCAGCAGCGGCCGCGCGCCGGGCCGATCCGCGGCCTGGGGCGTCGCGGGCGGCGCCACCAGGCTCGGCGGCGCGTAGGGGACCTTGACCTCGCGGTGGTCCTCGTCGAGCAGCACGGTCATCTCGAGGATCGTTCCCCGCGGGGGCCTGCGGCCCTTCCACAGTTCGGGGGCGGGCTCGACGTGCAGGCGGTGCGGGCCGGCCAGGAGCCCCTCGGCCCGCCCGGAGGGCACGGCGCGCTCGTCCACGAAGACGCGGCAGGGGACCCCGCACTCCACGTGGATCGTGTGGCGGCCCCGGCGCTCCAGCTCGTCCCGGCGCGCGCGATAGAAGGCCTCGAGGGTCGGGCCGAACTGCTCCGCCGGGGGGCTTTCGGGGCTGGCGAGGAGGATCGCCTCGTAGACGGCCTCGCGGGCGCGGTCCTCGTCCTGGAGGGTCAGGTAGCCGCGCGCCAGCGTCAGGTACGCCCACGTCCGCGCCGCCCGGACGGGCGGTGCCCCCGCGACCTCGATGGGCATCTTGGAGACCTCGTCGAGCAGCGCCGCCAGGGCCGGGACGCCGGAGGACGGATCCTCGTTGGCCCGTACCTCCGCCGCCTCGATGGCCTCGGCCACGGCCTCGGGGGGTTGCGGCGCCTCGCCGTCGGCGGGCTTCGCCGCCGGGGCCGTCTCGTCGGCGGCCGGCGACACCGCCGCGAGGGCGGAGGACAGGGCCAGGGCGGTGGCGAGGACGGGGGCGGTCATGGCGTGGCTCCTTCTTCACCGCCCGCCGCGAGTTGGCCGCACGCGGCGGCAATGTCCTCGCCGCGGGGCGTGCGCACGTACACGGCGGCCCCCCGCGCGCGCACGGCCCCCGCGAAGGTCTCGACGGCATGCGCCGCGGGGCGGGGGTAGGGCGCGAACGGGTGCGGGTTGAAGGGGATCAGGTTGACCTGGCACCCCAACCGGCGGGCCATGTCACCCAGTCGGCCGGCGTCGTCCGGGGTGTCGTTCTCTCCGGGCAACAGGACGTATTCCAGGGTGATCCGGCGCCGTTTCGGCGTGGGTACCCGCCCGAGGACGGCGAGGAGGTCGCCGAGCGGGTAGCGGCGGCCCACGGGCATCAGGTGGGCGCGCGCGGCCTGGGTGGTGGCGTTGAGGGAGACGGCCAGCCCCACGCGCTCGGCCAGCCCCTCCCGGACGAAGCGTTCGATGAGCGGGACGATCCCGGCCGTGGAGACCGTGATCCGGCGCCCGGCGATCCCGAAGCCCCGCTCGTCCGTGAGGATCTCGATGGCGTCGCGCACGGCGTCGAAGTTGTGCAGCGGTTCGCCCATCCCCATGAAGACCACGTTCGTGATCCGGGACGAGGCGCCCTCGGGCTCGGCCGCCAGCAGCGCCCGGGCCCTGCGCACCTGGTCCACGATCTCCCAGGTCGCCAGCATGCGCGTAAAACCCAGCGCCGCCGTGGCGCAGAACCGGCAGGTCAACGAGCAGCCCACCATGGAGCTTACGCACTGGGTGTAGCCGCGGCCCTCGTTGGGGATGAGGACCGTCTCGATGGCGTGGCCGTCCAGGGTGCGCAGCAGGAGCTTGCGCGTGCCGTCGGCGCTGCGGGCCACCGCGGTCACCTCGAGGCCGCGGGCCAGCGCCTCGGCGCAAAGGCGCGCCCGCAGGGCCCGCGGCAGCGAGGTCATGGCCTCGAAGGTGGTGGCGCCGTGGGCGTGGAGCCACGAGAAGATCTGGTCGGCCCGGTAGGCCGGACCGATCCCCATGGCGTCCAGCCGGTCGCGCAGGGCCGGGCGTGGCAGGCCTGCCAGGTGCGGGCGCTCGGTCCGCAGCACCGGCAGCCGCGGAGGGCGGATCGCGGGGCGGTCGTCCGCGACGGGCGCCGGGTGCGCCGGCTGGGCTGCTGCGCCGCGTCGCCCCGCCATGCCGGTCCTCAAAGGCCCGAAAGCTCGAGCCCGCTGAAGAAGAAGCCCACCTCGAACGCCGCGGTCTCCGGTGCGTCGGAGCCGTGGCAGGCGTTGCGCTCGATGTCCGTGCCGAAGTCTCCGCGGATCGTGCCCTTGGGGGCCTTCGCGGCGTCGGTCGGCCCCATCAGGTCGCGCCACCTGGCAATGGCGCCGTCGGCCTCGAGCACCATGGCGACGATGGGGCCTTCGGTCATGAAGCGCACGAGATCCTCGAAGAAGGGGCGCTCGCGGTGCACGTGGTAGAAGCCCCGGGCTTGCTCCGGGGACAGGCGCAGGGTCTTGAGGGCCACGACGCGAAGGCCCGCCTCCTGGATCCGGGCGAGGATCGCCCCGTGGAGGTTCCTGGCGGTGGCGTCGGGTTTGATCAAGGCAAGGGTGCGTTCCATGGATGTCGTCCGTGTCGTTGGTTCGTGGGCCGCGGGTGCGCGGCGGCGCGGACGGTAGCAGAATCGTCCGTGGGGCGCCGGTCGTGCACGGGCGGCGGGCCCTGCGCGACCCCGACCCGCCCCGGCCGGCGGGATCGCCTCCCGGGCCGGGTCCAGGAGCGGGGTTTTCCGCGGAGAAAGGGGGGGGCGGCCCATCCGTGGCGGTGCCACGGTTCGTCCCGGGCCGGTAGGATCCCGCTCATGGCGACCGACCGCACGGGGGACCTTTCGGGGACCAGCGACTTCGCGCACCTGCACCTGCACACCCAGTACAGCCTGCTCGACGGCGCCATCCGCACGGCGGACCTGTGCCGCGTGGTCAAGGAGCGCGGGATGAAGGCCGTGGCGGTCACGGACCACGGCAACATGTTCGGCGCGATCCAGTTCTACGAACAGGCCAAGCGCTGGGGGGTCAAGCCCATCTTCGGCTGCGAGGCCTACCTGGCCGGCGGTGAGGCGGAGGACCGCACGCCCGGGCCCCACAACCGCCGCAACTACCACATCGTGTTGCTGGCCAAGAACGAGGTGGGCTACCGCAACCTGCAGGCGCTCGTCAGCGAGGCGTACATCCACGGCTTCTACCGCAAGCCGCGTGTGGACAAGAAGCGCCTGCACGCCCACCGCGAGGGGATCGTCGCCCTGTCGGCCTGTCTTTCGGGGCACGTGTCGCGGGCGGTGCTCGACGACCGCATGGACGAGGCGCGCGCACTCGTCGAGACGTACGCGCAGGTGTTCGAGCCGGGCCACTACTTCCTCGAGCTGCAGCCCAACGGTCTGCCCGAGCAGGAGAAGGTCAACGCGGCGCTGGCGGAGCTTTCGCGCGATACGGGGGTGGGGCTCGTGGCGACGAACGACTGCCACTACGTGGACCGCAGCGAGGCCAAGGCCCACGAGATCCTCATGTGCATGGGGATGCGGGCGCGCTACGACGATCCCGACCGGCCGCGCCACGATTGCGACGAGTTCTTCGTCAAGACACCGGCCGAGATGGAGGCGTACTTCCACCGCTATCCCGAGGCCCTGGAAAACGCGGCGCGGATCGCCGCCATGTGCAACGTCGAGC
>JALSIN010000104.1 GCA_026989935.1 Polyangiaceae bacterium
TTCGAGGTCTACCTCGGTGACCGGCTGGTCGAGGCCATCGCGGCGGATTTTCGTAGTGGCGAGATCGTCTACGACGAGTACACGGACTTCGACGGCCTGTCCGGGCCTGAGGTGGTCCGCATCGTCGGCGCCTTCGTACACGCGACCGCCCACATGTTCGACGACTTTACGTACGGTGGCACCGAACCACAAGCAATCAACTGGTGCAAGATCGGTTGTGCTGCGGCGGGTGGTGCGGCCGCTATGGGAGTCGCCGGCGGGGTCTTTGCAGCGTGCATGTACGTATTCAAGAACAAGAAATTCTGCGCTGGGGTCACCGGGGCCATCTTCGCTGCCACGAAGGAGGCTGTTCAGCAAGGGTGCGAAGAAAGGTTTTGCGAGGACTAAAGGTGCCCCGAACGCCGTCATCCAGCCCCCCCGCCCGTCGCCGCTCTTCTCTCTTGGCGCGGCGCCGGGCGGCGCTCGCAACGCCTGGGGTCCAACGATGGCTGATGAGATCCGCATTCGTAGTAGCCCTGTTCGCTGGGCTCTTCTTCTCGGAACTCCCCTGGTGGGGCGTGGGTCTGATGGCATGGCTTCTGTACGAACTCGTCGAGTGGGGGACCTTTGGATGTATCACCCTTCTGCGGCGTGCCGCACGCCGGCGCGCACGCCTGCCTCCGCTGTCCGACCAACAGCACAAGCGTTGATCCTCCGGCAACCCGCTCACCCCGAAAACCAGGAGCTGCCTGGCCCGCCCCGCCCCTTCGCTCGGCCGAATGGCCGCTGCCCCACATCACCGAGACGCCCGAGGAACCTTGACCGACAAGACCTTCGGGGACCGACAAGACCTTCGGGAAGGGCCGGACCGACAAGACCTTCGGGAAAGCTCGGCCCTCCCGAAGGTCGTGTGGACCGACAAGACCTTCGGGAAAGCTCGGCCCTCCCGAAGGTCGTGTTGTTTTAAGGCCGGGCCCTGGGCTCTCCCGAAGGTCGTGTTGCGCGAAGATCGCGCACACCACGCCCGAAGGTCATACCCCGTGCGTGCAAAGGTAGGGGGTCGTGGCCGATTTAGGGGGACGTGGCCACCCCCGCACGATGCGTCTTGCCCGATGCAATCTACTTCGTTTCTGTCCGGTGCGTTTCGCGCACCATGCGCCTGGTCCCTACGCCTCGTGTGGTCTGGGTCGTGCGCTACTGCCTGGCAGTCGTCCTCGAACGCTATCGCCGCGAGCACGGCCTGCGACTTCTCGAGTTCCTCTTCATGTCCAACCACTTCCATCTTCTTCTGTACAACGAAGCTCCCTGTGTGCCCGACTTCATGCGCGACCTGAACGCACTGCTTTCGCGTGCGCTGAACTCCATGCGTGGCATCAGTGGCACCAACTTCGAGAAGAACTACAGCCTCGTGCAGGTACTCGACCCAGAGCACGCGTTGGAGCATGCGGTCTACACCCTCGCAAACCCCGTTGCGGCGAACCTGGTCACCCGCGCGCGCAAGTGGCCCGGCGCTTCGTCCGTCGGCATGCGCTATGGGGAGCCGTTCGAGGTCGCACGACCCGATTTCGGCCTCTGGAAGACGGACTCCGCCGCTCAACACCTGCGTTCGAAGCTCCCAGAGTCTGCCACAATCGTTCTCGACCGACCGCCGTGTCATCCGGAACTCGACGACGATGCCCTGCGACAGGAGGTTTGGAAGCGTCTTGGTGCACGCGAAGACGAGCTGGCAGTCGAGCGCAGACGCCGGGGCGCCGGGGTGCTCGGGGCGCGTGCCGTCCGAAGGATGCGTTTTTTTGAGTTGCCACCGCCCGAGGAACTTTTTCGCCGCAAGCCGACCTTTTCAGGCGTCGTGGGGTTGATGCGCAAGGCCGCGGCTGCAGCCATGGCCGCGTTCCAACGTGCTTATCGCGAGGCCAGCGCCCGCTTCCGGGCGGGCCATCGCGACGTGGTCTTCCCGGCGGGTACCTGGCTGTACCGAGTGCGTTTCGGGGCGGCCTGCCATCCGTGTGGCCCGCCATAATCCTTCCAAAGGCGGCGCTCAGCAAAACCACCACGCCACTTTCCCGCGCCGGTTCACGGTTCGCGGGCGTCTCTGCTGGTTCTCCGCTGCGGCCCCTTGGTCCCTCCACGCGGTGGAAGGCACCTCGACCTTCGGCCAGGCCGAGAACACGGACAGGGAGCAGCGAGTTCGGGAGGATTCGGTGCACGGGCCCAGACATCTCGTCGGGCCGTGCATGCCACCGGAGTGGAGTCCGAGGCAATACCTTCGGGAAGACTCAGGGCCCAAGGCAATACCTTCGGGGAGGCTCAGGGCCCGGAATCCAAGGCAATACCTTCGGGGAGGCTCAGGGCCCGGAATCCAAGGCAATACCTTCGGGAACGCTCAGGGGCCTCGCCCCTGCGACACCCAATCTACGGGGTTGCGCTTGCCGGTGCGGTCGTGGCGCCGGTGGGGGTGGGGGGCTTCGCGGAGGTCACGTAGGCGATGGGGATCGCGGCCCCGGCGAGTACGAGGAGGGCCTTGCGCGCGAATCCCTTGCCGCGCGTCCGGATCATGAACAGCCCGGTCGTTGCGAGGAACAGCAGCAAGACGGCGTACGCGTCGGCCACGACCGTCCAAGCCTTCTTGCCTCGGTTGAGGTGGAGGTAGTTGACCGCGCGCAGGAGCGGGCGGGGGCGCTGCCAGGTGTGATCGATGGTCCCGCGGGCAAGATCGACGTAGACCGTCTCGGTGTCCCACAGCAGTTCGGCCTCCGTGGGCGAGAGCCAGTCCGTGGAGGACGGCGGCGTTTCAAGGGACAGGCGTTCGGTGACCGCCCGGACCACGTTGCTCCGTTCGGCGGTCGAGACAGCCGACGGGGGCAGGTGCGCGCGGTCCACGATGGTTCGTTCGCCGTGGATGAAGTTCGGGTCGAAGTCACCGATGTGATTGACCGCAAGGCCGGAGACGGCGTAGACGAACGTAAGCCCCACGAGCAGGTAACCCACGTCACGGTGCAGCGCCCGCAGCCACCGGCGCCCGCCGCCGCGCCGCAAACCTGCGAAGATACGACCCGCTAGGAGGTTCACGGCTCGACCTCGCGCAAGATGCGGCCGGTCGCGTGGTCTTCCGTGGCCGGTTCTCCCGGGACCCGGCCGGAGGGAGGGCTACGCATAGCGCTCCTCGCGCCAGGGGTCGGCGTGGTTGTGGTAGCCGCGCCGCTCCCAATAGCCCGGCTCGTCACGGCGGGAGAAGCGGATCCCGGTCAGCCACTTGGCGCTCTTCCAGAAGTAGAGGTCGGGGACGAGGGCGCGCACCGGGGCCCCGTGGCGCGGCGGCAGCGGGCGGGCATCGAGTTCCCAGACGACCATCGACGTCTCGGCGATGGCCTCGTCCAGGCGCACGTTCGCCGTGTAACCCCCCGCGGCCTCGAAGATCACGTGGCGCGCCGACGGGCGGACCCGGCACAGGGCCGCGAGGTCGGCGATCCGCACCCCCACGACCCGCGCCCCGAGGACGCTCCAGCCCGTCACGCAGTGCACGTCCACCGCCCGCGTGACGGGCCCGAGTCCGCGCAGGTCGGCGAAGGACAAGGTCGTCGGGCGCTCGACGAGCCCACCGAGGCGAAGGCGGACCCGGGCCCGCGACGGGTCGCCCTGGGTGCCACCCATCGGACGCAGTCGGCGGATCACCTGCTGGCCCGGTGGCAGGCGCGGCCGCCCGTCCGGCCGGAACTCGGCGCGGGCGCGGCGTGTCAGCTCGTCGTCGAACACCCACAGCGCGCCGAGGGCGGTGACCATGGCGCCGGCCGTGGCCCTGCGTACGAAGGCGCGGCGGCCGACGGGGTCCGGGTGGGGCGGGGTCCGGGATCTTCGATCGGTGTAGGCCATCCAAGGAACCACCTTGACACGACCGGCCCGAACGCGCACGGCCGGCGCCGAGGCCGCACTACGGCTCTTCGACGGTGAAGAAGTCCGATTCGATGCGCACCACCTCGGGCTCGATGTCCAGGCGCGGCCCCTCCAGCACCACGTCGTGTCCGGGCAGATCCAGGGCGGACAGCCCCACCGCCAACTCGAGTTGATCGGCGACCGAACGCTTGAACTGGTTCACCACACCCTGGTGCTCCTGCACGAGTTCCTCGTCCTCGGCGGCCACGGCGCCGGCACCTTCCCCGGACAGCACGCCCACGTCTCCAGGGGTCATCCGGATCGCGCGCCCGTCGAACGCGCCGTCCACGTCCATCTGCGCCACCGCGTAACCGCAGTAGTCGCCGACGATGCGCCACACGCGGAACACCACGCGGAAGGCGTCGGGCAGGGGGCTCGGCAGGCCGTCCGAAGACTGCAGCGTGACCCCGAACGCGCCGTCCGGGTCCGGGTTCCCTTCCTCGTCGTATCGCCGGGGGATCTCGCCCTCGACGATCATGCGTTCGAGCAGCGGCGTGAACAGGGCGCCGTGGAACGAAACACCCAGGTGAACGTCGTCCGGCAGGGTCGGCCGTTCGAGGCCGGCCCCCTCGGGCAAGACGAGGTTCGTCTGCATGCCCACCGCCAGCGTCGCCGTGTCCGGGAACAAGAACAGCTCGCGCGCCACGAGGCGGACACCCCCGTTGCCCAGTTGCCACGGATCGAAGTCGAGCAGGT
>JALSIN010000105.1 GCA_026989935.1 Polyangiaceae bacterium
GCCAGGGCGCGGTCGAGCGCGGCGGTCACCGCGACCTGCTCCTCGGTGCTGGCCGTGGTGGCCAGCGGCAGCCCCTGATCGTCGGCGACGAACGCGGCATAGGCGCCCGTCGCGCCGCGCAGGACGTGCAGGAAGGTCTCCACCCGGGACGATAGCGGCCCCTCGGTGGGGACGGCCAGGGCGGGGAGAGAACTCGTCACCGGCTCGGTCGTGGGGGTGGGAGCCTCCTCGGGTGCCGGCTCGGAGGACGAGGGCGGCCCGGGGGGGGCGGGGGCGCCCGGTGCGTCGGGGTCGAGCCGGGTGTGGGCGTGGACCCAGCGTGCGGCGGCGGGCAGGGCCACCAGGGCCCAGTCTCCGATGCGCGTCACGAGCGAGCGGCCCGTGCGCGAGAGACGACGCGAAAACGATACGTGGCGGGTCATGACGAGGCTTTTCCGGGAGAAGGGGAGGCCTCCGGGCGGCGCAAGCGCCGGCGCAGGCGAGCGAGGTTGTGGACGACCCGGCGGTCGTCGGGGCGCATGCGCGCACAGCGCTCGAACAATTCCAGCGCCCGCCCATAGGCCCGCCGCAGGTAGGCCGCGGTCGCTTCGCGGAGCAGATCCTCGAACGTGGCGGCGGGTTCGAGCCCCGGGGCGGATGCAGCGGGCGGCGGGCTCGGCGGCGCGGGGGTCTCGATCTTAGGGCCGGTGCGCAGCCCGAATGCCTCCAACAGGGTTTCTTCCGCGGCCGGGGACAGGGACGGCGTGGCGGAGGCGAGCGCGGCGCGAGCCTCCGCGCCGACGGTCGGGGGCGGGAGGTTCGCCGGCAGGGGTTCGACGTCCACGCGGACCGCCGGCAGGCGCGGCAGCAGGGAGGCCGCCTCGTCCCCGTCGGCCCCAGGAAGCCTCACGTGGGCGACCGTGCCCTCCGCGATGTCCACGCTGCCGATGTCCACGCCCCCCGCTCGCAGGCGCAGGCGCGCACTCACACGACGCAGATCCGCCACGACGATGTGGTGCATGACCCCCGGCTGCGGGACGACCGGCCCGGAGGCCGGCTCATGGAACAGTGTTTTGACCATGATTCGGACGGACACCACAGCCTACACGAGTGCCGGGCCGGCGTCTCGCCCCGGCCCCCGGCGCTGGAGCCAACCCGGCTGAGGCAGGGGACCGGCGGGGACCCGAGTACATTGAAAAAACGGCCTGCGGGCAGTTTTTTCGCCAAATCTCCCTCCTCGAGACAGGGGGATTTCCCTTGTCCAGTCGTCTCACGTCGAGGGTGCGGCGCCACCGCTTTCCTCCCGCGGGGGAGGGAAGCGGCGCAATCCCCGCACATCCTGACGCCCGGGCGCGGACTCGAACGCTATGGCGTACAGGTCATGGCGTTGTCGTCCCAGGTGCCACCGACCAGCCCGACACACTGGACCTCTTCGGGGAGGATCGTGGTGTAGAGCCGGATGTCGTCGATCTCGAACTCGACGTTCGTGAAGACGTTGCCGCCTGGCGCGCAGAAGGACCCGTCGGCGGACATCGCCATGTTCACGATGGCCGCGGACGTGGGGTTGTCCAGGGTGGCGACGTGGTTGCCATCAAGAAAGATCTCCATCGAAGCCCCCTCGCCGTCGTTCGTCCCGGCGCCGTCGTAGCGCCAAAGGAGGTGGTGCCAGGCGTCGTCGCCCAGGTCCACGTCCGGGAAGGCGCAGTTCGAAAACCCGTTCGTACCGTCGGCGCAGGTCCGGAAGGTGTGGTTCGGCACGTTGCCGTGGTTGGTCTCCCAGCCACCCGAGGCGGTGCGCATGGTGAACAGCCGGGCGAAGGCCGAGGGGTTCGTGTCACGGACCCAAAGGGATAGGGTAAACCTCGGGTTCGCCAGCAGGACGTCCCGCAGGTCGGGGATCACGAAGCCTGGCTGGGCGTCGTTGCAGACACCGGCCATGCCAGTCTTGCCGGCGCCATACGAGAACCCATTGGAAGTCGTCGCGCCGTAGCCGGACAGATTGCCGTAATTGCTCGCGTCCCCATCGAGCGGGTACCACAGGGCCAGCGGGGTGACGTTGCACGAATTCGAGCAGGTGTCGAAGGGGTCGTTGTTGCCGTCGTCGCAGGTCTCTCCGGGGTCTACGTTGCCATCCCCGCAAACCCCGCCACCGGTGCTCGAGCCGCCGGTGCTCGAGCCGCCGGTGCCCGTCCCCGTGTCGCCCGCGGTCCCCGTGTCGCCCGCGGTGTCGGTGTCCGTGCTCGGTCCCGAGTCCGTGTCCGGTCCGGTGGTGGTGGAACTGCCCGTGGTCGGAAGGCCGGTGGTCGAGGTGCCGGTCGCGGTGGTGCCGGTCGTTCCCGTGTCGGTGTCGGTCCCTGTCCCGGTCCCGCCGCCGCCGCCGCCCGAGCCGCCGGAGCAGGCAGCGAGCCCGAAGGTCGTGGTGATGGCGAAAATGAGGTTCTGAGTACGAAGTCGACGCATGGTCCGTTTCCTCCTGGTGGTCTGAGCGGACGCAGCGCAGTCTAGCAGCCCGCGAACCTCGGTGGGATCGGCGTTTTCTTGCGCGACAACCCGCGGGCGGGGCTCCGGAAATCCCCTGGTGAAGGCCGAGGGAATGGCCTATTCTTGCACCATGCGCGGAAGGAACGTCTCTACCCTCATTCTTCCTTTGGTTTTCGGCGCTTGCGGGGGCTCTGGTGGGGGCCGGGAGGCCGGCGGTGGTGTCTCCGGGCTGACCACGATGGGCGGTGGGACCGATACCGCCACGGCAGGGGCCTCGACCGCGGCCACCACGGCGGCGACGGGCACCTCGACGAGCCAGGGCGGCGCCTCGGCCACGGGCACGTCGGCGGGGGACGACGGCCCGGGGGTCAAGTTCGACGTCTCGTACCCGCTCGACGTGGAGCTCGACTGCAACGCGGGCGACACGATGACCACCTTCTCCTACATCTGGATCGCCAATTCCCCGCAGGGGACCGTCTCCAAGATCGACACGAAGACCGGGGTGGAGCTCGGGCGGTACTACACGCACCCGAACCAGGGGGCCGGCAACCCGTCTCGTACGTCCGTGAACCTCCTCGGGGACGTGGCGGTGTCGAACCGTGACCCCGGACAGGTGACGAAGATCGCGGCGGAGCTCTCGCGCTGCGTGGACAAGAACAACGACAACGTGATCCAGACCTCGACCGGTCCCGGGGACGTGTTGCCTTGGGGCCAGGACGAGTGCGTCCTGTGGAGCGTGAGTATTCCGTCCCCCGTCTACACCTCCGGCCCGCGGCCGACGGCCTGGGATCCGGGCACCTACGACGAGAAGACCTGCACCTTCGTCGAGCAGCCGCGCCTTTGGATCGGCTTCAAGAACGCGGCCGGCTTCGGCGAGTTCTGGCGGCTCGACGGGGAGACCGGGGCGATCTTGGACCAGGTCACCGGGCCGGCCTGGGGCGGGTCGAGTTTCGGCCCCTACGGCGGGGCGGTCAACGCGGAGGGGGACTTCATCGTCACGGGCCTTTCCAGCGGCCAGGTGATCCACATCGACGCCGAGACGCTCCAGGTCACGCAGATCCCGGGGGCGCCGGGCGACAAGTACGGCATGGGCCTCGACGCGGATGGCAACCTGTGGGTAGGCGGCTACCAGGGCAACGTCCACAACTACGACTTCACGACGATGACGTGGACCACGATCCCCACCGGGGGCACATCCGTGCGCGGGATCATGGTGGACCGGGACGGCTTCGCCTGGGGCGCGGGGAGCTCGCCGTGCGCATTGGTCAAGGTGGACGTCGCGACGAAGACGCTCGTCGATGGATCGATCCCGCTGCCGGGATGTTCCTCTCCCTGGGGGGTCTCGATCGACGTGGACGGCTTCGTGTGGGTGGTGGACAGGGGGGCGAACCGTGCCTTCAAGGTGGACCCCATGACCCACCAGGTGGCCCTCGAAGCCACGGGGCTCCAAAGCCCCTACACCTATTCGGACATGACCGGGGCGGGCCTGAACCTCGTGGTGAACCCGCCGGGCTGACGCGAGGGCCCTTGGGGCGAGGCATTCGGCCCGGCGGCCTGCCCCGTGGCCCGCCGCAACGCGGCAGGTGAGGGGGCTGCGTCGGCCTGCGTTCGATGCTTACGACGAACAGCTTTCGGGCCGCCGCGGGATGGGGCATGTTCGATTTCGCTACCATGCACGCGCGATTCCGTCCTTCTTTCCTTCTTCTGTTCCCACTTTCGATCCTTGCGGCCTGCGCCGGGACGTTCCTCGATAGCGAAGGGGCGGGGACCGCGGGGACAGGCGGATCGGTCTGCGGAGACGGGGTGGTGGACGGGGACGAAATGTGCGACGGAGGCGAAGGGTGCACGGAGGATTGCGAGCTTTCCTTCTACGCCTGCAATCCGATGAACCAGGTGGGGTGCTTCGGACCGACGCAGACCTGCGACCGCACCCGCGGGACGACGCTCGCGGATCAGCGGACCGGTTGCTTCCAGGACGGCCGCGCCGGCTACAAGGAGGCGTGCGAGTACAACCCGTACGACCCGGACCTGCAGTGCGCGGACGGCTACGCCTGCGTCGGCGCGGGTTTCGTACCCGGCTGCGAGGGGCTCTCGGAGTGCTGCACGCCGTTTTGCACGATCGGCGGGGAGCCCAAGTGCCCCGA
>JALSIN010000106.1 GCA_026989935.1 Polyangiaceae bacterium
AGCGTTACCGCCGGTGGTCGTCTCGGGGGAACCGAAGGTGACGCCGATCTTGTGGCGGAGCTGGTTGATGAAGATGATCGTGGTGTTCGTCTGGTGGGCGAGCCCGGCGAGTTTTCGCATGCCCTGGCTCATGAGGCGGGCCTGCAGGCCCACGTGCGCGTCCCCCATCTCGCCTTCGAGTTCGGCGCGCGGGATGAGGGCCGCCACCGAGTCCACCACGATGACCCCCACCGTGCCCGTGCGCGTGAGCGTCTCCACGATGTCGAGGGCCTGCTCCCCGTGGTCCGGCTGCGATACGAGCAGGTGCCCGAGGTCCACCCCGAGGGCGCAGGCATAGCTGGTGTCCAGCGCGTGTTCGGCGTCGATGAAGGCGCAGACCATGTTCTTGCGCTGCGCCTGGGCGATGACGTGCAAGGTGAGCGTCGTCTTGCCGGATGCCTCGGGGCCGTAGATCTCCACGATGCGGCCCCGCGGGATCCCTCCTACGCCGAGCGCCTCGTCGAGTCCGACGGACCCGGTGGGGATCGCGTCGATCGGCTCGACGGGCCGCTCGGCGCCCAGGGCCATGATGGCGCCTCGGCCGAACTTCTTGACGATACTCTCCACGGCGCGGTCGATGGCCTTGCGGACCTTGGCGTCCACGGCGCCCGACGTCGCGGCGTTCTTCGATCGGGATTCGGTTCGTGTGCTCATGCCCCCGTTCGATCCAAACTCCGTACCGAAGAAAATCCCAACGATCCTCTGGCCCTGAAGATCCCCTGCGCGCCCCCCGTCCGGCCCGCCGTCCCCTTCGTCCCGCCCGCCGGACGCACCGCCCGTGCCTGGACTTCTTCGCCGTGTCGCACGTTTCTTCCGATGGCGCCACTGTCTCCATTGGAAGATCCGGTCCGGTGCAGGTTCCGCCTCGCCCAGGCGGCCCACGGCCTCATCGGCGACCAACCCGGAACGTCCTTGGCGTCGGCTGCCACGATCTACGATCTGCTCGTCGCGGGCGGGCCACCGCCTCGCCGGCGACCAACCCGGAACTGCCACGGGCCCTCACCGCCGACCGCCGCGGCACGACGCCCAGGCACGACCACGAGGCCGGCCCCGGACGCACCACGCCCCCCGGTCCAATTCGAAGGGCCCTAAACCGGCCGGTCGGAGCCCGGTTGTGCCTCCTACCTTCGAGCGTACGGCACCGGCAACGGGTTCGCGCACGGGCACCGGCACGGACTCGGCGAGCGCGGCGTCCCGGGACCCTCGGTCCATCCCGGAGGCCAGCCTCGGACGCACCCGGATGCCCCGGGGAACCTCCGAGGCCCGCAGGCGGCGCGCGGCAGAGGCCTTGGAGGCCGGCCCGGAGGCTGGGCGAGCCCCCCCGAGGTCTCCAACCCACCCCGGCCCAGCCGAGGACCGGCCCCCGAGGGGCGGCGCGACAGGACCCGCGGGCCGGCCCCGGCCGCACCGCAGCGCCCGGACCGACCGGTCGGCCGGTGCTCGGCGGTGTTTCCAGCGATGGAGACGACGGGGCCCCCAACAGGAACGCGCGCGGGCACCGGGACGGTTGCCGCGGCGGATCGGTCCATACAGTCCTGGTGGTTACGGAAACAGGAACGGCGACGTGCACCGGCACGGATACGGACACCAGGACTGGGACGGACCCCCGTGGACGTGCCGGTGACCGAGGCCGAACGCGGAAGCGTACCCGTGGCGGTGCCCGCGGGCGGCCATAGCCGCTCCAAGCCGACGAAGGGCGGGCTCGGGGACGCGCCGGGGTTCGGGGGCGGGCGACCCAGGATGTGAGGAAGGGCTACGCCACCGCCGGGGTCTCGGGGCGGGGGCGCTCGCAGCCAGCGGCGGGGCCGTGGCCGAGGATCGCGTCGCGGCGAAGCTGGAGGGCCTCGGCGACGTGGACCTCGCCGATGGGGCCGAACGGGTCCTCGGCGCCGCGCAGGTCGGCGATCGTCCGGGCCACGCGCAGGAGGCGGCCGGCGGCCCGCAGGCTCAGGTTGCGGGTGACCGTGACGCGGTCGAGCAGCCGCCGGGCGCCGGGCGTCGTGCGGCACAGCTTCGTGACCAGCCGGCCCTCGGCCGGGATCTCGGCGTTCGTCCGGATCCCGAGGCCGCGCAACCGAGCCGTTTGCAGGGCGCGCGCCCGTTCGACACGGGCGCGCACCACCTCGCTGGGGTCGCCGGCGGCGGCGCGCAGCCCCCGGCCGTCGGCGGGCGGGTGCACCGGCACCATGAGGTCGATCCGGTCGGCCAGGGGCCCCGAAAGTCGGCTCCGGTAGCGCTGGACGGCCTGCCGCGAGCAGGTGCACGCCCGCGTGGGGTGCCCGTCGTACCCGCAGGGGCACGGGTTCATGGCGGCGAGGAGCTGGAACCGCGCCGGGAAGCGCACGTTCCATCGGGCCCGCACGACCGCCACGGCGCCTTCCTCCAGCGGTTCCCGCAGCCCCTCGAGACAGGCCCGCGGGTATTCGAGCAGTTCGTCGAGGAACAGCACGCCCCGGTGGGCGAGGCTCACCTCGCCCGGCCGTGGCGGGCTTCCACCCCCCAACAGGCCGGCCGTGCTCACCGTGTGGTGCGGCGCGCGGAAGGGCACCTGGCGCACGAGCCGGGTGGCCGCCCGGCCGAGGGCGACCCCGTGGATCTTCGTCACCTCCATGGCCGCGTCGTCGTCGAGCGGCGGGAACAGCCCCACCGCCCGGCGCGCGAGCATGGTCTTGCCCACGCCGGGCGGCCCCACGAACAGGAGGTTGTGCCCGCCGGCCACCATCACCTCCAGGGCCAGCCGGGGGATCGCGAGCCCGCGCACGTCGGCGAGATCCGGCAGGTCCGCGGCCGGCGGAGGCGCGGGGTCCGGCTCCACCCGCTCGAGCGGCCGGTCGCCGCGAAGGTGCGCCACGAGGTCCGCCAGCGTCGGCGCCCGAAGCACCTCGATCCCGCGCACGAGCGCCGCCTCGTCGGCCCCGGCGCCCCCCGTCACGAAGGTCTCGAACCCCGCCCGGCGCGCCCGGTCCGCCGCCACCAGCGTCCCGGCCGCCGGCCGCACGCGCCCGTCGAGCGCAAGCTCCCCCCAGAAGAAGACGCTGCGCACGCGCGCCTCGTCCACGACCCCGTGCGCCGCGAGCAGCGCACAGGCGACCGCCAGATCGATCCCCGCGTCGTCCTTGCGCAGCTCGGCCGGCGCGAGGTTCACCACCTGCCGCCGGGGGGGCAGGTCGTGCCCGCAGTGCCCGAGGGCGGCGCGCACGCGCTCGCGGCTCTCGCTGACCGCGCCGCTTGCCTGCCCGATGACGGTCAGGCAAGGCAACCCGAGTCCGACGTCGGCCTCGACCGTGACGACCTCCGCTTCGACGCCCAAGATGGTGGCGGCATAGGCTCGTGCGACCATGCACGGCGACCGGAGCAACCTCCGGACCAGACGAAAAACGTAAACGATCCCGCGGGCGGGCCGAACCGCCGCCGCCGGCCCGGCCATCCGACCGGACGGATCGTCCAGCCGGCCGGACACCGCATTCGGTCGCGGTTCCACCCGCGACGAGGCGCGGACCGACCCGGCGCCCCCGCCCCGTGCGGGCGAACCGAACGCTCGACGGGCGTGCCGGCGCGGCCCGAACGCTCGACCGGCCCCGCCGCGCGTCCCCACGGAACGCGCCCCCCCATGCCCTGGTGCCCGGCCGCGTGCCCCCGGCACGTTCCACGCCCCCCGAACCCACGCCCCCCTTGACCGGTCCGTTCTGCGCCCCGCGGACATGGCCGCCCATTCCGCAGGAGGACATCCCGCCCCCCTCTTGGCCGATCCTTCCTGCGCCCCGCGGACATGGCCGCCGGCAGCGTTCGGCCGGCACGCCCCGCGACGATGCGAACCGCACATGGGCCGAACGAACGCGACGACCGGCGGCCCGGGCGAGCGACACCTGGTACGGTGGGACCGCCCGCCGTGTCCACCCGTGCACGAGCGATCCTCGCCGCGTGCCCGCGCCTTGCGCGGTGGCCGGTCGGGCCGGTCGTCGCCGAGGCCCTCGCGGCCGCGCTGGCGGCGGTGGATCCGCGTGCGCGCACGGCCGAGGCCACCACGCGCCTGGTGGACGTCCCGGCGTGGAATCTGCTCGCCGTCGGCAAGGCGGCCCATGCCATGGCCGCCGGCGCCCGCGACGTGCTCGGCCCGCGCGTGCTCCGGTCGCTCGTCGTCTCGAAGCACCCTCCGCCGGCCGACGCCCCCGTGCGAGACACTCGCTGCGGCGACCATCCGCTCCCCGGCCCCCGCTCCCTCGCCAGCGGTCGGGCGATCGCCGCGTTCCTCGGCGCCCTGCCGCCCGGATCGGGCCTGTGCGTGCTGCTATCGGGTGGAGCGAGCAGCCTCGCCGTCCTGCCGGCCCCGGGCCTCGATCTCGCGGACCTGACCGAGGCCGGCCGGCGGGCGCTTGCCGCGGGCTGGCCCATCGAGCGTACGAACGCCCTGCGCATGCGCCTCGATCGCCTGAAGGGCGGCGGGCTGCGGCGGCTCGCCGGGGCGCGGCCGGTGGTGGGTCTCGTCCTGTGCGACGTGCCCGACGGGGCGCCGTGGCGCGTCGGCTCGTCCCCCCTCGGG
>JALSIN010000107.1 GCA_026989935.1 Polyangiaceae bacterium
AGCCAGGGCCTTCGCCAGCTCCGTCTTGCCCACGCCGGTGGGGCCGAGGAACAAAAACGAGCCGATGGGACGGTTCGGGTCCGAAAGCCCCGCCCGCGCCATGCGCACGGCCGCCGCGACCTGCTCGATGGCCTCGTCCTGTCCCACCACGCGCTGGTGCAGGTTCTCCTCCATGTGCAGGAGCTTCGCCTGCTCGGATTCGAGCATCTTGGAGACGGGCACGCCCGTCCACTTCGAGACGATCTGGGCGATGTCCTCGTCCGTGACCTCCTCGCGCAGGAACGACGCGCCGCTTTCGAGCGCCTTCTTGAGCGAGTCGCGTGCCTGCTCGCGCGCCGTCTCGAGCTCGCGCAGCACCCCGTAGGTCAGCTCCGCCGCCTTGTTGAGGTCGCCGGCCCGCTCGGCCTGCTTGGCCTGGGCCCGCACGTTTTCGATCTGCTCGGACAGGCGCTTGATCTCGTCGATCTTCTCGCGCTCGGTCTGCCACTTCGAGCGCATGGCGGCGACCTCCTCGCGCAGCGTGGCCAGTTCTCCTTCGATCTCGGCCAGGCGCGCCTTCGTCTGCTTGCTCTTCTTTTCGCGCTCCAGGGCCGCCTTTTCGATCTCGAGGCGCGTGATCTTGCGCTCGCGCTCGTCGATGGGCAGCGGCACGCTCTCCACCTCCATCTTGAGCTTGGCCGCCGCTTCGTCCACCAGGTCGATGGCCTTGTCCGGCAGAAAGCGGTCCTGGATGTAGCGGTGGGACAGGCGGGCCGCGGCCACGAGCGCGGCGTCCTGGATGCGCACGCCGTGGTGGGTCTCGAAGCGCTCTCGAAGCCCCCGCAGGATCGCGATCGTATCCTCGACGGAAGGCTCCTCCACGAGCACGGGTTGGAAGCGGCGCGCCAGCGCCTTGTCTTTTTCGATGTGCTTGCGGTACTCGTCGAGGGTCGTTGCGCCGATGCAGCGCAGCTCTCCGCGGGCGAGCGCGGGCTTGAGCATGTTGGCGGCGTCTTGGGCCCCTTCGGCCGCGCCGGCGCCCACGAGGGTGTGCAGCTCGTCGATGAACAGGATGATCCGTCCCTCGGCCGCGGCCACGTCCTTGAGGACCGCCTTGAGGCGCTCCTCGAACTCGCCGCGGTACTTGGCGCCTGCGACCAGCGCCGCGAGGTCGAGCTGCAGAAGGCGCATGTCCCGGAGGCTCTCGGGCACGTCGCCGCCCGCGATCCGTTGCGCGATCCCCTCGACGATGGCGGTCTTGCCCACGCCGGGGTCCCCGATGAGAACCGGGTTGTTCTTCGTGCGGCGCGACAGCACCTGTAGCGCACGGCGGATCTCGTTGTCGCGGCCGATCACCGGGTCGAGCTTCCCCTCCCGGGCGAGCTTCGTAAGGTCGCGGGTGTACCGTTCGAGGGCCTCGTACTTGCCCTCGGGGTTGTCGTCCGTCACCTGCTGCGTGCCACGGATATCCTGCAGGGCGGACAGCACGAGGTCGCGGGTCGCCCCCAGCGAACGCAGGATCTCGCCGGCTCGGATCCCCGCGCGCCCGGCGTCGTCGGAAAGGAAGGCCAGGATCAGGTGCTCGGTGCTGACGTACTTGTCGTGGAGCTTTTCGGCCTCACCGGCCGCCAGGTCCAGCGCCGTGATGAGCTCCCGCGAGGGCCGAATCTCCCCCCCCTGGACCTTCGGCTGCCGCGCAAACCACTCCTGCAGGGCCCGTTCGACGGCCGCACCGTGCACGCCCGCGCGTTCGAGCAGGGGGCGCACGAGGCCGCCTTCCTGGGTGGCGGTCGCCATCAAAAGATGTGGCGTGCCGACCTCCGGGTGCCCCAGCTCGCGCGCCATCGCCTGGGCATGCGCAATGGCGTGGCGGGTCTTGACGGTTGCTTGCTCTGGTTGAAACGTTGCCATCTTCTTCGAACTCCCGACGCCTCGGGCCGCGATGCGCGACTGGCGTCGAATGCAACATGGGCATCGTCGCGCGCTGCGCAAGGGGGCACGTTGCCAAAATCACGCAGGCCGAGCACCCTTGGGGCGTCGTGCGCCGCGTCCTCGTATCGTTGGCCGCCTCGTTGGCGGCGAGCGCCTGCTCCCTGGGAGAGCGCGAGCAGAAACCGCGGCCCCATGCGGCCGACCCCCCTGCGCCGGTTGCCCCCGCGGCGCCCGAACGAGGGGGGCTGGGCCCCGCCGATCCCCCGGTGGTTGGTGCGCCGGCTGCCGAGGCCCCCCAGATCCCATGGTTCGACGGGTCGCTCGACCAGGCCCTGGCGCAGGCCCGCGCGTCGGGCCGACTCGTGTTCGTCGAGGTGGGGGCGTACTGGTGCCCTCCGTGCCAGCGGCTCGACGAGGAGACCTTCCGCGACCCGGCCGTCGTGGCCCTGTTGCGCGACGGGTTCGTGCCGATTCGCGTGGACGTCGAACGGGGCGAGGGCGCCGAGGTGGCCCAGCGCTACCATGTGATGGCATATCCAACGCTGCTCGTGCTGGCGGCCGGCGGCCTGGAAAAGGGGCGGATCGTGGACTTCGTACCGCCCGATGTCTTCGTCGAGCAGGTCACGACGCTCCGGGCCGGCGGCGACGTTTTGGCCGCCCTCGATGCCCGGGCCGAGGCGAACCCGGACGATCTGGACCTGGCCTACCGCGCCGCGCACGCCCACATGCTGGCGGCCGATCGTGCGGGGGCGAAGGCGCGCTACGACGCGCTCGAACTGGCGGACCCGAAGGGGATGCTGGGGCTCTTGCCGAAGGTGGCCTTCGATCGGGCCGCGATGATCGAGAAGCTCGACGGGGACTGCGAGCGGGCGGCGGCGATGTACCAGGCGGTCGCCCGGCGCTTCGCGGATGACCCGATCGCCCTGTCGGCCCGGCGGCGCCGGGCCCGGTGCCTGCTGCGCCTGGGCCGCGCGGACGAGGCCCGTGCGGTCGTCGAGGCGCTACTCGCGTCGGGCGACGACCCACGCACGCTGTCGAACGTGGCGTGGTTTTGCTTTCGCAACCGGGTCTTCGTGGATCTGGGGCGAACGGCGGCCGAACGGGGGATCCGGCGGGAGCCGGAGGACCCGGACTTCCCGTACCTGGCCGGCGAGCTGGCGCTGTGGGCGGGCGCGCTGGAGGCGGCGGTGCGGTTCTTCGAACAGGCCGTCGCGACGAGCGGCGGCCGGTCGTTCTACCGGCGTCGGCTCGCCGAGGTCCGCGCCGGGACACCGGCGGCGGGGGGGCCGGGGTGAATGCGGGGAGCCTTGCGGCGTCGGCCGCGTTGCTGCTGGCGGCGCCGCCGGTGCCGCAGGTGGGGCGCGACCCGATCGGAGGCTACTGGGAGCCGGGAACGCGCCCGCGGCCGGCGCCCGCGGACGGGGCGTGGGAGATCGCCGTGGGGGCGGCGCTCCTTTCGCTGGGCGTGATCGGCGCGGGGGCGGCCGGCGCGGGCGTGTGGGCGACCGACGCCCGCCGCTGCGACCGTGTCACGGGCCTCGCCCCGGACAGGTGCCGCGGGCTCTACGTGTTCTCGTGGGTGCGGGTGGCCTACGGGATCTTGCTCGCGGGCGGGGGGGTCGGCCTGCTGGTGGTCGGGGGCCGCCGCCGCGCGCGCCGCCGGCGGTTCGACGCGATGCGCGATTTCTCGCTGCGCGCGGGCCCCTCGGGCGTCGCCGTCGCGGGCCGTTTCGGGTGGTCGTGGTAGGACGCGGGGCGTGCCCGCAGACCCTTCGGCGTACCGCATGCCGGCAGGAAGTGGCCGCGTCGTGGTCGCGTCGTGGGGCGTTGCGGTTTTGCTACCGCTGGCGAGCCTGTACGTGGCCCTTCGGACCGGGTGGGCTCCCGGGGCGGTGCTGGTGGCGGCGGCGTTGCTGGCCGGCAGTGGGCGCTCGGGGTCGGGGGCGGTCCGCGACGGCCGCGTGACCGAGGCCGTCGTGCTCGGCACGTCGCTGGTGGCCGGCGCGGCATCGGTGGTGGGGGTGCTCACGTCGGCGCTGGCTGCTCACGCGATGGTGACCGGGCACCATCCGCCGGTCGGCTGGACGGCCGTGTACCTGGCCGGGGCGGGTCTTTTGGGGATCGCGCTCGCGGCCCGAACGCGCCGCCGAGTCCTGGTCGAAGATGCGCTGCCGTTTCCGACGGGGACGGCCGCGGCGGTGACGGTCGAGGCGCTGGTGTCCGGCCGGGGGCGGACGGAACGGTGGCGTGCCTTTCGCGCGGGGCTCGTCGCGGGCGCGGCGGTGGCCGTGGCGGGGCCGGGGGTGCGGGCAATGTCGGCGTGGGTCGGGGCGCCGCGCCTGGCGGATCTGGCCCTGCCGCACGCGCTTCCGTGGGTGGGAAGCCTCCTGGCCGGGGCCGGTGGCACCTGGGCGGCCTTCCTTCTCGAAGCGAGCCTGATCCCGGTGGCCGTGGGCGGGCTCGTCGGGCCGAGGGTGGCGCTGGGGATCCTGGCCGGCGCGCTGCTGGGGCCGGGGCTCGCAGGGGGGTGGGCGCTCGACCGCGGGATCGTGGCGAGCGCCGCCTTCCCCGACGTGCTGCGCTGGACCCTCTGGCCGGGCACGGCGGCCCTCGTCGCCGCGAGTCTCGCCGGGTTCGTCGGCCTGTTCCGCCTGCGCTTTCGTCGGC